>JAKJCY010000300.1 GCA_022706235.1 Candidatus Hydrogenedentota bacterium
GGAGGCATGTAGTCAAATGGAGGGCATCCAGTTAGAAACAGAACCACAAAGGAAATTGTTGCCAAACTTATTGCGTATGATCTAGCTGTTTTCATAAATTGTATTCTTTCTCTTCTGTTTGATTTGTTTATTCAACCAAATCGTACATCTTCTTTTTTATCGGCCGCGTCGCCCGCCCATGGGGGGCATACCGCCGCCGCGAACTGACATGCCGGACCCGCCACGCGGACTGGGCATGGACATACTCGGTGCCCGGGACGAAAGTCCGGAGCTGGACCGCGGGCTGGGCATGGAGATGTTCGGCGCCCTGGACGAAAGCCCCGAAGTGGACCTGGGGCTCTGTTGCAGATTGGGACTGGGTGCCGTCCGCACACTTGGGGTGGATATGCTGCGCGGTTGCGTCGAGGGCTGCGGTGTTGAACGCAGGCTGGGCGTTGAAGTGGCCGGTTGCCGCACAGACGGGCTGGGCGCGGTACGCACACCGGGGGTAGAGATACTGCGAGGTTGCGTCGAAGGCTGCGGTGTTGAACGTACGCTGGGCGCCGAAGTGGAAGGCTGCCGGACCGACGGGCTGGGCGCGGTACGAATGCCACCTTCCTGGCGCATGGGCGTGCGCTGGAATTGACCGCTTCCGGGAGGTGCCGGCGCCGAAGATTCCATGTCCCGCACGGCGATATTGGTTCGCGGTGAGGCGGGCCCAGTGACCGGTGCAGCGCCGGAGCGAATGCTCGGGCCGGGTCCGGGTGCTGCCGGACCACTCAGGCCGGGGGTTCTTCCCAGGCGTTGCGATTCGGGCACCAGCGAGGCGGTCCGGGGGCCCGAGGGCGCGCGGTCCGCGCCCGTGGCGCGCAGGTACATTTGTTCCGTGCGGTTCAGATGAACTGGGCGGGTGTTTGCTGCGCGTTGCGCACCCAGTGCCGCCGTGCGAACGGGATTTTTCATTTCCGGTCGCGCTGCCGCGAAGGTATTGCGTCCCAGCGCGCCCTCAAGTCGGCGGGCGCGGTCCATGGGCGAAAAGCTGCGGCCTAGTTCACCCGGTATTCCGCGAATGGAACGGGGCGGGTTATAGTCGCGCGCACCGGCGATGCGCCGCGAATCGAAAGGAACCAGGGGCCGGTGATGGGCGTGACGGGCCACATTCCAGGCGTAGACGTCACGCGGCGGCAGCGCGCGAATGGTATCGATCCAGCCGCGTTCCGGCCGTAAAATGTACCCCGGACCCGCATACAGGTAGTTGGAGTGGGAATAGCTGCAGCCGAACCAGGAGAAGGTCAGGCCGGCCAGCCCGAAGGTGCCGCCGCCAACCACCATTACGGGACGGTGATAATAGTCCACAGGCGACCACATGTAGTATTCCCCAACCCGCATGGAAGCCACCCAGGCGGGACTCCAGACCGGGTCATAGGACCAGACCCAGCCGTAGGATGTGGTGTGCCGCCAGCGCCCATAATGGGACGTAACATACGCGAAGGGATATTCATCTATCCACACGTGGCCATAGGCGGGCATGTAGTTCCAATAGCCATAGCGGTAGGGGACGTAATTGACCACGACCGTCGGGCGCCAATAGGGTTGATGGTCGATGTAGACCCACTCGCCGTAGCGGGGCAAATCATATACGCCTACGGTGCTATTCTGTACAACGACCTCCTTGGGCGTGGTTTGAGCCCCTTGGGCCAGCAGGCGGGCCCGGTCATTGCTCCAAGTGTCGAAGGCATCGGCCTCAGCCTTGTTGAAAGGGGTCGCATCCGAGGGCAGGTATCCCGGATCCATCCAGACGCGGGTGCCTTCCATGGCTGTCACCTCGCCGCCCTGGTCACTGTTGACCACGGCACGGCCCCAACGAACGGAAACCGTCAATGCCCCTTGTTCGTTGATGTCCAGTCGCACCATTGAATCCGAAGCTATTTCCACGGTGCCCGCCGGTGTCGCGAAGACATACGTTCCCTCCGAGCGTGTCAGGCGTTGGATATAAAATGAACCGATCCAGCCCCGGATAAACACGTCGGGAGGCAGGGCAATCACCTCCGCCTTGCTGCGGTCCGCAAGGCGCAGGAAATTCGCGCCCGCCAGTTCCACCTCGGCGGAACCTTCCTCATCCACCCAAAGGGTGTCGCCGGGGACGACCAGCGCGTTTACCGCCGCCGCCGCCCATTCCGTTTCCTGCGGGCCTTTTACCAGCAGTCCGCCTGTATCAAAACTGATACGGCCGTGTTCCAGGTAACTGTTCTGTGCCGTGACGCTACCGGCCAACAGGACAAGCGCCGTTATCGAGAGTGCCCACGAAAGTATTTTTGGTCTCATTTCAGCTGTCTCCTTGTTTTTACCGCCAATGGCGTTGGTTTTCAGGTCATACATCTTACAGGACGATTTTACCTGAAAGACATTCATTTTTGTGGGAAATACCTACCCCATGAGTTGAATATTATAATTAGTGTTTTGCGTGATTTTGTAATCAACGGCGCAAAAAAGGTTTTCGACCAAAACAACAGTCCGTCCCATAGTTCAGCTAAAAACGGCCGTTAGATTCAAAAGCGGTTTTCGAAACAAGGGACTCAAAGGACATAAAGGACACAAAGGGACCATAAACGGTTTCCTGATTGGTGCGTCCGTTAGGTCCCTTGCGTCCTTTGTGTCCTTTCTTTTGACAGGCGTTATGCAGGCTCAAGATAGCACCAGTATAGGGCCTATAGGCCTTTTACGAACTATAAAACAAAAAGCCTTGACTTCTGCGTCGAATTGTATTAGACTATTAGTACAAAGAGACACCCAATGAAACTGCATATCAATCCCAAAGAAGGCAAGCCCATCTATCGGCAGATTATGGACCAGGTGAAATACCTGATCGCGTCGGGACGGCTCAGCCCTGGCGATGAACTGCCCACGGTGCGCGGCCTGGCCCAGGACCTGCTCATCAACCCGAACACGGTCGCCCGGGCCTACCGTGAACTGGAGCAGGCGGGCATCCTGGTCACACGCCAGGGGGCGGGCACCTACGTTTCCACCCAGGGCACGCCCCTGTCCAGGGAAGCCTGCGGGCGCCTGCTCCTGGAACGGGCCCGGGCGCTCGCGGCGGAAGCCTGGCATCTCGGCTATAGGCTGGAAGACACCCTCAGCCTGCTGCGCCGCGCCCACGAAGAACAACAGGCCGAACAACACAACGATAAGGAGGATACGCCATGACGGAAGCGGCAGGATTGGAATCCGTGATTGAAGTGCGGGACCTCGTCCGGAAATTCCGGCGGAAACAGGCCTTGGCCGGGGTCGATATCACCGTGCCGCGCGGCGTGGTGTACGGGCTGGTCGGCGAGAATGGCGCGGGCAAGACCACCCTGCTCAAACATATCCTGGGCAGCCTGCGTGCCCAGTCGGGTAGTGTGCGCGTGTTCGGCATGGACCCTGTGAAAGAGCCGGTCGCCGTGTTGTCGCAGCTGGGCTACCTGTCCGAGGACCGGGACATTCCCGGCTGGATGAGGGTCGGCGAGGCCATAGGCTACACCCAGGCCTTTTACCCCGGCTGGGATGAGGCCTACGCGGAATCGCTGCGGGAGCGCTTTGAACTGGACGAACGCGCCAAAATCAAGACCTTGTCCCGGGGCGAAAAGGCCAAGTGCGGCCTGCTCCTCGCGCTGGCGTACCGCCCGCCGCTGCTGGTGCTTGATGAGCCGTCGTCAGGCCTGGACCCCTCGGCGCGGCATGACATTCTCGAGGCCATCGTGCGCACCGTGGCCGACGAAGGGCGCACCGTGTTGTTTTCGTCCCACCTGCTTGACGAAGTGGAACGTGTCGCCGACGTGGTGGCCATGATCCATCGGGGCAAGGTGGTCTTCGAAGAATCCCTGGACAGCATCAAGGCGCGTCATGGCCGCCTGCTCGTGTCGCGCGAAGAAGAGGACGGTCCCGCGCCCGAACTGCCCGGCCTGCTCCACGCCTCCGGCGGCGGCCGCGAGTGGACACTCGTCTGCGAAGGTGAATTGGATGCACTCCGGACTGAAGCGACCGCCCGGGGCCTGCTAGTGCTCGAGGCGGACACACCCAGCCTCGAAGACGTGTTCCTCGCGCGCGTGGCGCCGGGGAAGAGGAAGGGAACAGCGTCATGAAGTCAAAATATGGTGCGCTTGCCTGGGAACAACTGCGAATCTGCAGGCTTCCCTGTGCCGGTATCTTTCTCTCCCTCCTGTCGTTTCTTTTGGTTGACGCCCTTGGGGATGATTCGAGTAGACTTTATGGGATAGTGTTTTCCCCGGAAGAAGTGGCCATTTTTTCGCTGATAGTGGCCGGGATTTTGATTGTCCTTAGACGGGAAGGACAAAATAGAAATGGATTTGGCTTTCAGAACCGGCTGCTTGCTTTACCGGTATCTACTTTCCGCCTGGTCTGCGCAGTCCTGGGCGCACGGGTGCTTTGTCTGCTGTTGTTGTCCGGGGCTGTTGTTGTTACGCTTGCGCTGTACGCCGGCAGTCCGATATCGGCCAATCGTTTAAGATTATTTTCGCAAGGGCTCCCGATACCGTTTCTGTTATATCTCGGGCTGCAGGCATGGGCCTGGTCGGTGAGGGCGTTGAGAGGCTTTTTATATCTGGGTTTGCTTGCCTTGTTATTCCTTCCATCGGTGTGGACGTCCTTTCCAAATATCGTCTATAACGGTAACATGCTGGCGGAATCCCTC
>JAKJCY010000301.1 GCA_022706235.1 Candidatus Hydrogenedentota bacterium
GATACCGTGCCCACGCTGGTATTCGATGAAATAGACGCCGGCATCGGCGGCGCCACGGCACGCCGTGTCGCGGAAAAGATGGCCGGTCTGTCGATAAAACGACAGGTCGTGTGCATTACGCATTTGGCCCAAATTGCCGCCCTGGCCCGGACCCACTTCATCATTATGAAACAACAAGCCGTCCATGCGACCACGACGAGCGCCCTTCTGCTGAACGACGGAGAACGAGAAAAGGAAATCGCACGGCTTCTGGATGGTTCCGTGTCCGAGGCCAGCCTGAAACACGCCAAAGCATTGCTGGCGGAATCCCGCCGAAAAGCATAACCATCAATGTTGAAAGGAGTTGTTTGTGAAAGAATTGTATTGCGGACTGATCAAGGTCGGTGTCATGGGTTCCGCTGGCGGTGACATGGTCCCGGACATTACGGAACGGTGCCGGGAAATGGGACGTACCATTGCACGGGAGGGATGCGCCATTCTCACGGGCGGGTGTCCAGGCCTGCCGCATGCGGCGGTCCTAGGGTGCAAGGAAGAAGGCGGCATCACCATCGGTGTCTCCCCCGCCCTCAGCATACAGGAGCATGTGGGACGTTACGGCAGTCCGACGGACAATATTGACGTGATGATTTTCACGGGCATGGGCCTGATGGGCAGGGAAATCATAGGCGTGCGCAGTTGTGATATCGTGTTGATCGTCGGCGGCCGGTCCGGCACCTTGGGCGAGTTCGCCATCGCTTATGATGAGGGCCGTATGATCGGGGTGCTTACCGGCACGGGCGGCGTGGCGGACCACATCGATGAAATCCTGGAGGTCATCAAAAAACCCACTGGCAGCCGCATGTTTTTTGATGATGACCCGGTCCGCCTGGTACAGCGTTGCGTCGCCTCATTCAGGGCGGAACCGCCGAAAATTCTCGAACGCGAAGCCTGGGGATAGCGTCCGCAACGCCGTCTCCGCCATTGCATAAAGGAGACAAGAATCATGCGAATGAACCTGGCCTGTACATGGGGCATGGGATGCTTGCTGATGTTTTGCTGTGCCTCCAGCGCCCGGGGAACCGTCTATTATGTTTCCGCGACGGGAGCGGACAACAATCCGGGGGACACGGCAGAACAGTCCTGGCGCACGGTGCGAAAAGTAAACAAGACGTCTATCGCACCCGGCGATACGGTTCTGTTCCAGCGCGGGGGATCATGGCGGGAACAGTTGCGGCCCCACCGGGGCAACGAATCGGCCGCAGTCACCTACGGCGCCTATGGCGAGGGGGCCAAACCGGCATTGGTGGGTTCGGTCGAGCTGAACCGCCCGGAAGACTGGATTGAGGAAGGCACCCGGCTCTGGTCCAGCCGGCCGCCAACGGCCGTAGGCGATCCGGTGCTTCCAAACCCTGATTTTACTTTGGAGGCCGTGCCCTGGATGTTGCACTATGAAAGCGGGGCAAAGGCCTCCTGTGGACGGGACACGGAGGTCTACGATTCCGCACCCGCCGCGTATCGCGTCACGTGCCAGGCGCCCGGGTCCGCGGGTTCGCATATCCAGTTCTATTCCCAACAATTTTCCGTGGAGGAAGGCGCCCGTTATCAAGTGTCCTTTCGCGCGAAGAGCAGCGTCCCTGTTTTGTTCACTTTTCCCACTTTGATGAAAGCGGGGCCGCCTTACGAGCGCTATGCTGCGGAGCCTCCCCAGGCGGCGCATCCGGCGGAACAGGAATGGCGAACCTACACCTACTGCTACGAGTCCCTGTTTTCCGCCGACGATGCGCGCCTGACCTTTTTCTTGGGCACGGCCCTGCCCGAGGGCGCAACGCTGTATCTGGATGATGTCCGCCTGCGCAGATGCGAACCCGGCGCCGGGATCATGAGTGATGTGGGCAATATCATCTTTGACGGTGAGGCCTTTTGCGGGGTGAAGGTCTGGAACCGGGAAGATCTGAAAGAACAAGGGCAATATTGGTACGATGAAGAACGCCGCACCGTCACGTTGTATTCGGAAAAGAATCCCGCCCTGCATTATACGGACATCGAATGCGCCCTCCGGGAGCATATCATAGACCAGACAAACGCATCGTACGTTATCTATGAAAACCTGGCCTTACGGTACGGCGCGGCCCACGGCATCGGCGGAGGCACTACGCACCACATAATCGTCCGGGATTGCGACCTGAGTTATATCGGCGGCGGCGATCAAATGGGCGGTGATAAAACCGTCCGGTATGGAAATGGTATCGAGTTCTGGGGGACCGCCCACGACAACCTGGTGGAGCGGTGCCGGCTATGGGAGATTTATGACGCCGCCCTGACGAACCAGAGCGGCGGCCCGAACACACCCCACTACAACATCACCTATCGATTTAATGTGATCTGGAACTGCGAATATTCCTTCGAATATTGGAACCGACCGGAGGAATCCGTCACCCACGATATTTATTTCGACAACAACACCTGCGTGAACGCGGGGCACGGCTGGGGCCATACGCAGCGGCCGGATCCCAGCGGCCGACATTTGTGTTTCTACACCAGTCCTGCCGCGATCGAAGCCTTCCACGTGCGAAACAATGTTTTTTTTGAAGCACGGGGAAACGCCTTCTATGCACCCACCTGGACGCCGGAACAAATCAACGCGTTGACCATGGACCATAATTTGTGGTACCAGGCGGAAGGCACGATGATCGCTGCGGCATCGGAAAACTATTCGATGCTCACCTTTGCCGATTACCAGGGCGCCAGGAAAAAGGAGCCCCATTCCAGGGTTGCCGACCCGGTTTTTGAAAACCCGGCGCAGCGGAATTTCCGTCTTGCCGCCACATCTCCCTGTATAGATGCGGGCATGGACCTGGGGTATAAAGCGGATTATGGACAGGGAATCATTCCCCAGGGGAAGGGGCCGGACATCGGTGCTTTTGAACGTAAGGGCGTTTGACATGTTCGGACTGGGCTTACTATACTATGCCCCACAACTTGAGGCAGGGAAAGCGAAGCCAAAGGTGCATGAGGGCGCTCAACCATAAACAGCGGTGCGGTGCATCGCATGTCGGGAGAAACTTGTGGAAAAACTGGTAAGTCTTTGTAAGCGCAAAGGGTTTATTTTTCAGTCCAGCGCCATTTACGGCGGCATCAATGGTTGCTGGGATTTCGGCCCGCTCGGCGTGGAATTGAAACGCAATTTGAAAGAGCACTGGTGGTACACGTTCGTCCTGTCGCGGGACGATATGGTCGGGCTGGACGCCAGCATCATCATGCATCCCGATGTGTGGGTGGCCAGCGGCCATGTGGAAGAATTTCACGACATTCTTGTCGACTGCAAGTCCTGCAAGAAAAGGTTTCGTCAGGACCATCTCGAAACAGACCGCTGCCCCGAATGCGGCGGGGAACTCTCCGAGCCGCGCGCATTCAACAGTATGCTGCGCACCAAGATGGGCGTCAGCGATGATACTGCGGTGGAGACCTATTTGCGGCCGGAGACATGCCAATCCATTTTTGTGGATTTCAAGGATATCTGCTCTTCAACCCGCGTCAAAATTCCCTTCGGCATCGCCCAGATCGGCAAGAGTTTCCGCAACGAGGTAAACCCGCGCAATTTCATCTTCCGCAGCCGTGAATTCGAGCAGATGGAGATCGAGTTTTTCTGCCGCGAAGAGGAGGAAGCCGTATGGTTCGAACGCTGGCGGAACGATATCTGGAGCTGGTATCTCTCTCTGGGCCTGCGCGAAGACAAATTGCGCTGGTACGAGCATCCGAAAGAAACCCTCGCCCATTACTCGAAGCGCACCACGGACGTGGAATATGAGTTCCCCTTCGGCTGGGGAGAATTGCAGGGCCTCGCCAACCGCGGCATTTATGATTTAACCCAGCACAGCAAGCATTCAGGAAAAGACCTGAGTTTCTTCGACGCCGGGACTAATGAGCGCTATTACCCGACCGTCATCGAACCCTCGGCGGGCGCCGACCGTACCACGCTGGCGGTCCTGTGTGACGCTTACGCGGAAGATGTCGTCAAAGACGAAGCGCGTGTATACCTGCGCCTGGACCCGAAACTGGCCCCCATCAAGGCCGCTGTGCTGCCGTTGGTTAAAAAAGACGGCCTGGCGGAGATTGCCGAAGCGCTCGAGAAAAAACTACGGTTGTTGTTCACCACCTATTACGATCATGCGGGCGCCATCGGGCGCCGCTACCGGCGCATGGATGAAGTGGGCACTCCTTACTGCATCTGTGTGGACCATCAGACCAAAGAAGACGAAACCGTTACCGTGCGCGAACGGGACAGCATGGAACAGGTACGCATGCCTGTCTCAGAGTTGGGAACGTATATCCTGCAGCGCGTGTCCATACGTCCCATCGCCTAATCCGCGCCTGCGGCTGTTTTAGCGCTTTTCCGTTGTTGGTGCCCGGACATCTGCGGTCCCAACCGTCGGCAGTGTAAAGGATCCACCATGACCGCATCGGCGATAACGCCGGAACTGCTTGCCCGGTACGACCGGCCCGGCCCCCGATATACCAGCTACCCCACCGTGCCGGAATGGTCCGCCGATTTTGGAGGGGAACAGTACCGGGGCGCCCTCACCGAAGCGGCCGCCATTCCCGACACTCCGCTG
>JAKJCY010000302.1 GCA_022706235.1 Candidatus Hydrogenedentota bacterium
GACATGCCGATGGACATCAGGGTGGACACGTTGATGGTAAATCCCGCAGCGCTCATGAAAAGAAAGCCGACAACAATGGTGAGGGGCATGGTCACAACAATAATCATGATGGTGCGAAAGTTGTGCAGAAACAGGAAAAGGATCAAACCCGTCAACAAAATGCCCTGGCCCACATTCTTCCAGGCATCGTCCACCATGGCGCGGGTAAACGTGCCGTCATCGGTAACCCACACCAGTTTCATGCCGCCGGGAAGTTGTTTTTCCAGTTCCGTCAAGGCGCCCTGGACACCGTCAATGACCTTCACCGCGTTGGCCTCGGAACGTTTTATGACCCGGATGGCGATGGCCTGGCGTCCGTCCACATGGGCGATCTGGCGCTGCTCTTCGGTGGTCATACGCACTTCGGCCACGTCTTTGATGTAAGTGCGCTGACCGCCTTTGCCCGAAATTTCCATGCCGCCGATAAGCGCCAGGTCTTTGTAGTCCGCGTCAAACTTAACCGAATACTCGGTGCCATGGGCGCGAATACGTCCTGAGGGAATGATGCGCAGTCCTTCCTGGATCGTCTGGACCAGGCTGAGTGAGGTTAGACCACGCGCGGCCAGTTTATCCCGGTCCACCAGGACATGGACCTCCCGTTCCGCGCCGCCCTCAATCTCCACACTGGCCACCCCCGGCAGCACGGAAATCTTATCGCGGAGATCGTTGTCCGCGTAGTCAAAAAGTTCTTCCACCGGCCGGTCGCCGGTCAGGGCCAGGGTAAGCACCGGCTTGGCGTTGATGTCGTATTTGACAACCTTGGGGTCTTCGACACCCTGGGGAAAATTGTTGCGGATCAGGTCGAGTTTTTCGCGCACGTCTGTAGCCGCAATATCCTGGTTTACACCGAGGTCGAATTCGATGAGGGTCTGGCACAAATTTTCGATACAGGTGGAGGTGACGTGTTTCAATCCGGAAATGGTGGAGACCTCGTCTTCGATGGGCTTGGCGATGTCCGTTTCGATTTCTTCCGGGCTTGCGCCGGGATAGACCGTGATGATCGTGATATAGGGCAGGTCCACTTTCGGCATGATCTCAAGGCCCATCTTGCGATAGGCATTGAAACCAAGCAGGGACAACCCGATGAACAGACATATGATCGCCACGGGCCGGCGCACGGAAAAATTGGAGAGCGACATAAATTATTCCTCCCCGACCACATCAACGGACGTACCGTCATTGACAAGGTTATATCCCTTGACAATCACCTTATCGCCCGGGGCAAGGGCACTGTCAACCACCTCGGTCCAGCCGTCCGTGGAAAGACCCGGGCGCACTTCAACCGCTTTGGCCTTACCGTCATCCAACACGAATACCGTGGATTTGTTCTCACGGACTTGTATAATCTCCTGGGGAACGCCCAGGCTGGTGTGCATGTCAAGGACCGCCTCGATTTGCGCCATGGCGCCGGGCACCACGCCTTCGGGCGGCGCTTCGACCAGGCATTTGACCTCAAAGGTGCGTAACTGGTCTTGGATTTCCGGGCTTTTGTAACTCACAGTCAGCTCGCCCAAATCAATGCCGCTCACCGTCACACGCAGCCGGCTCTCCCCACTTTTCACGCGCGGGTAATATTCGCCCGGCAAGAAGGCCGACACTTCGAGCACACTGGTATCGGCGACGCGGATGATCGGTACCCCGGCACCCGCAAATTCACCCTCCTTCTTGCCCCGATAACTGATGAAGCCATCTATGGGGCTGTAGACCAGGGAGTCGTCCAGGCGTTTTTGCGATATGGCCAGGGCGGCCACCGCCTTTTTCTCCTGTTCTTCATATAACTTCACGGCGGTTTTAGCGCGCTTCAACTGGGCTTCCGCCACCTTGTATCCTGCATTCACCTGCTCCATCGCATCTTGGGTAATGGCCTTTTCCTCTTTCAGCCGCGCAAAACGCTCATAGTCCAGCTTCATCTTGTCGTATTGCGCCTGGGCGGCCGCCACCTGCGCCGCGCCATCGATACGGGCGCATGCCGCCACCGCTTTATCCTGCAGCGAGATTTCGTACGCCTGCTCCAGCACTTCCTTGTCTATCTGGAACAGGGGCGTTTTGTCCGCTTCCACGCGCTGGCCGTCCTCGACAAACATGTCTGTCAGAATACCGTCCACACGGGGGGCAACCATGGCATAGGTCTTCGCCAGCAGCGTACCCTGAACCACGATACGTTCCTCAAAATTGCGCTCCTGTGCGGCGGTCACGGCCACCGGGAAGCGCCTTTCTAAATCCGTGCTTTGCGCGGCAACGGTTTCAGGTACCGTGCAGCCCTGCGTCACCAGAAACATGAAAAAAACACCCGAAAAGGTCATAAACTTTAGTAGGTTATTATTCATGGTTGCCGTCCTTTCTTTCCATCCAGGTTGCGCCAAGCATATTGCGCGCTATGGCGGTCATGACTTGTTCCTGGTACTGCGCGTTGGCGGCGTTTACCTCAGCCGCGTCGTGGTTCGCGATGGTATCCAGCATCTCGGAGGGACGCAGCAGCCCCTCGTGCATTTTTGAAGTCCGCTCTTTTAACATAAGTTTCTCCGCTTCCACGGCGGCGGCGGCAAGGCGCAGGGTAGACCTGGCGTCTTCCAGCGTGGAATGGGCCTTGACCACCTCGAGCATCACGGCGAGACTTTCCTGTTCCCGCGCGAGAAACGCCTTTTCCTGTTCCACGCGCGCGGCCTTGTATTCATTGATATTTTTAAAGCCATTGAAGAGGGTCATCAGCCCGGTAAACCCCGCGGCGGAGGCATACGGGTAGGTCATAAAGGAATTTGAAGTGTGCGAACGGGCCGCGAACCCGGCCAGCATCGGCAGGAAATCCGTAATGGCGATAAGCACCTTTTCCCGCTCAATGGCCACCTGCCGGTCCGCAATGGCCAGACGGGGATTGTTCATTAGGGCTTCGAGTATCCAGTCCGCCAGTTCCCCTTCGGGCGCTGTGAGCGGGTGTGAAGCCTCGAGCGCGGGTTCCGCTGTGGGCGAGACCCCCATGGCCGTAAGCAGGTCGGCAAGGTTACGTTCCTTTGCGCTGGCATTCGATTCCAGCGCGGTTTCCCGTGCCAGGAGCAGCAACCGCACCTGGGCAAGATCCGCGTCGGTAACCATGCCCTCACGGTGGTATGCTTCCACCTCCTTGACCAGCGTCTCCGCCGCTGCGCGCTGTGATTCGAGGGTGCGCCGCGTCTCCTGGGTCGCCAGGCATTGGTAGTACAGGCCGGTCACCTGCAGCGCGATCATCTGGCGCGTGTAGTCCGCTGCAATCGCGCCGATTTCTTCGCCCCGCTTGTGCGCCGCATAGAGGAACCAGGTGGCGGGCGCGAAGATGGGCATCTGTGCCTGCACCGTTGTCTCACGGATGATGCGGTCCTGCATGGTGGTGGACATGCCTGCAATAATGCTGGACGCGGGGGCCCGGTTCATTTCGGTGGAGGTGTATTCAAAGGTCACTGTCGGCAGGAAATTCGAGAAGGCAATGTCGCGGTTCAATTTGGCCAGGCGCGCATCAAGGTCGGCCGACTTCACCGCCAGGTTGTTTTCCAACGCGATGGCGATACAACGCTCCAGGTCCAGCGGCGTGTCCTTTTCCAGTTCCTGCGCTGTGCGTTCTTCCAGTCCCGCCAGAAACGCATCCTTGTCCACCTCGCGGGTGCGGGTGCCATCAAAGGTGGCGCAACCCGGCGTAAGGACAAGCAGGGAAAACAAAAATAGATACAATGATTTACGCATAAGATGTTCCTTCTTCGAGAAAGGACGGCATGGGCAGTTTCAGTCCGCGAATAAGTACTTTCGACACATGGCGGATGATTCTGTTTTGAAAGGTGGAATTAAACTTGCGAGGTTCGGGGAACAACTGCATAAGATCCTCAGCGAAGATATAGTTGACCAGCTGCGACATCAGGGTATCCGTCCAAAGCTCCGCCTCCTCCACGCCCATTTCCGGGCGGCAACAACGCAATACATCGCGTATCGCGTTGTACTCCGGAATCACAATGTCTTTGATGATTTCGGAGACGGCCGGCGTGGGCTGCAGCAGAATGCGCATGAATAACTGGCTGTACCAGTGCGGGTGGAGACTGGTCAAATACTGTTGGCACCGCTCTTCCACAATCTGGTACACCGCCTCGGCGCATTTGATCGGGTCCTGCGCCCACTCCTGTTTATTCTGAAGCAGATCCTCGGCACGATAGCACTTAATCTTTTCCAGCACATAGCGCACCAGCGCCACATATAAATTTTCCTTGCTGCCGAAATGATAATTTACGGCGGCAATATTGGCCTGGCATTTTTCCGCAATAGCGCGTATGCTGGTTCCCTCGACACCGTTTTCCGCGAAAAGCTCGCCCGCTGCAAGCAACAAGGCTTCCTTGGTAGTAGGGGTTGCTTCTTGCTCCATGACCTTTCCTTTCCGATAGCCGTTCTTTAATAGCTTCACCAAAAGTATAGCACAAACGTTTGCTTAATTCAAGTGTTTGTTTTAAAAGTATCTTTATGGGAGTGTGTTCAGGGACTCAAGAAGTTGTTCGTTTATGATTGCCAGTCAAAAT
>JAKJCY010000303.1 GCA_022706235.1 Candidatus Hydrogenedentota bacterium
GAAAACTATCCCGCAAGTCCGCCGTCACAGGGACCGTTGGAGTTCGACCCGACGCCGCGTTTCCAGGCCCGTACGCTGGACAATGGTATGAAGGTGGTTGTGGTTGAAAATCATGAATCGCCCTTTGTGTCCATGATCCTGCACCTGCGCACAGGCGCCTGGACGGAAACGAAACCCGGATGCGCATCCATGGCCATGAACATGCTGTGCCGGGGCACTGAGAAACACACGGAAGAGGAATTGTCACGGGAACTTGAAACCTACGCCATCCATCTTTCCGGTACGGCGAACATGGACGATGCAACCGTGGTGGCCGCGTGCGTCACCACGCAAGTGGAACGGGCTGCGAGGCTCATGGCCGATACGGTACTGACGCCGACCTTTGATGCCGAAGAGTTCAAAAAACTCAAGAAACAAGTACTGGCGGACCTGTCGGTGAATGCGGCGGAGCCGGCCTACCTGGCCGGTCGGGAAATGCGGCGCCGCCTGTATGGCCCGCATCCCTATGCCCGGTCGGCCCGGGGCGAGGTGGAAGATGTGCGGGCTTTGACCCCTGACGATGCACGGGCCTGGTGGTCCGCCTATGCCCGGCCGGACATGGCCTGGCTCTGTTTCGCCGGAGACATTGGGATGGAACAGGCGGAGCAATTGGCCGGACGCGTCTTCGGTTCGTGGAAAGGCGAAGGGCCGAAACCGGAACCGCGCGTGGCCGCCATGCCCGCGCCCGCTCCGACGAACATCGTCATCGTGGACATGCCGGGCGACCAGGCGCAAATCCGCATTGCCCGTCCGGGCATTACCCGGAACGACCCCGGGTATTTCGTATCACGCGTGGTCAGCGGTTATTTCGGGGGCGCCTTCGGCAGCCGGCTGAACGATTCCTTGCGCGTCAGGAAGGGGCTGACCTATGGTGCGCGCGGCGGCTATTACCCCGGCCGAATGGGCGGGGAATTTGTGATGTCCACCTTCACCAAGCTGGAATCGGTGCCGGAAGCGGTGCAGACATCCCTGGAGGAACTCGACCGCCTGCGGAGCGACGCGCCGACGCCGGAGGAACTGGGCCAGACCAAGGCCTATATCCTGGGCAGTTTCGCCGGGGAGCGGGAAACGCCCCAGGCGGTGGCAAATGATTTGTGGCTGATCGAATCCGAAGGATTGGCGGAGACCTATTTCCGTGACTTTCTTGCGGGTGTTCAGGCCGCGGATGCCGCCGCATGCACCCGTCTGGCAACGGCCACCCTGGACCCCGACACCTTGTTGATCGTGGTGACCGGCCCGGCGGCAACGCTTCGGCAACCGCTCGAAGCCATCGCCCCCGTCACGGTCGTCACCCGTGAATCCCGGAACAAGGACCGGCACAGCACCGAAAAATAGGCACCCTATCCACAATGAAGTGCGCCTGGGCGACCTCATCCTTTCGAATAATCGGGGGGCAATTTTTTGGTAATTGTCTAGCAGGGCATCGATTCAGATCCTGCCTGCCCAGGCATTACCCAAACAGACTCGTTCCCAAGTTGCACTCTTGTCATTACCCACATCTTTCCGTTGAGGATGGGTTATCGAGATGCCGATGTATGTATTCAGAACCCCAACGGGATTCCATATCATAGCCCAGCGGTTGCGGTACCCCGCTACCCTGGGTAAGCGATGTTTTTCCTTCTCTCTTTTCTACTCCAACGGAGTTACATCTGTTTTCCCATACGGCATTTGCACCAATGTGACGCAACCCCGTTGGGGTAAACGGGAATTGGGAGCCCTTCCAACCCAGGGTAGCGGGGTACCGCGACCCTGGGCTTTGTTCCTAAATCCCGTTGGGATATTGAATTCAAACAATCGTTTTTAGCCGCTACTATTCATTGCCAAAAAATGTGGGTAATGACAAGAGTTGCACTTGGGAACGCACTTGTGAGCCAAATTGTATTTCGCGAACATCGCGGTCTGGACTCTGAATCAGAGTATGCGGCGCGGGGTCGCGAAGTACAACTTCGCGTGCAATTGCGTTACGAAATACAATTTCGTAACGAGCCCTCGGGGGGAAAAAATTTTTGCGTTTGTACATTGACATTTCGCATGCAGAGGGGTACACTTTTTTACAGGCCACCGAAAATGCCATCAAAGAGGCGTGAGACAGTGGCACATGTTGAATCATTCGATATACGGCGTACAGGGGCTTTGACCGGAAACGGCTATACCCTGCTCCGGTGAACTGTAGTGTGAAGTGTTTGATGGATGTGCATCTGAACAGCAAAGGAGAACAGAGTAATGCTTAAGAAAATTGTTCTGATTACGGCAGGGGGCGCTATTGCTTCGTTTCATGCGGCGTTCCATGCCATGTATGAAACGTTGATGCGAATAGCGCCGGGGAAATTTGAACTGGTAGGCGCCCGGAACGGGTTTACCGGCCTTCTCAACGGCGATTTCGTTCCCATATGCGCGGAAGACATTTGTGTGGATCGCGCCGGGTCCATGATCGGATCCGACCGGAAACTGGTGGACCCAAAAAAAATTGCGGAGGCGGTGCAAAAGCACAACATTCACGCCACTATCGTAATGGGCGGCGACAACCACCTGGGCGAGGCGGCGCGCTGCTGGAAAGACCAGCAGGTGAACGTGGTCGGGTACCCCAAGACTATGGATGGAGATTTGAACTCCTTTATCACGCTGGGCTATGAAACCGCCGTAACCGTGGGCAGCCTGGCCGTCCGGAATCATCACAGCACCGCGATAACTTTCGACCGGGTGTTTTTTGTAGGCCTCTTCGGCCGGGATACGGATTGGGTGTTGACTGCGGTCACCGCCTATGGCGGGGGCGATTTCGGTATTCCCTGTGAACAGGAATACAGATGGGACTACATTTTAGAAAAAATCAAGGCCGCCTGCAGGCACAATCAGGAACGCTTCGGTGAAGCGTTTGCGGTGATTCCTTATTCGGAAGGCGCCCGTATCCAGGGGGTCAGCCTGCCCCCGGTGGGACATTGCTCGATGGACGACTTCGGCCAGGTCAAACTCCAGCCCGAATGGCTGGGAATGGATGTGCATAGACTGTGCAAACAGGCAGGCTTGTCGGCCGCACACCAGTCGCACACCTATGATTTGCGCGACAATCCGCCCACGGAAACGGACAAGCGGCTGTCGGCCATGGCGGGTGCGCGGTGCATGGAAATGGTGCTGGAAGGCCGCTTTGGAAATGCCGTCGTCTTCCGGCCCTCCGGAGATTTCTACGAAGTCGGTGAAGCGCCTCTTGAAGAGGTGGCGCAGAAACGCGCCGTGCTTCATACCGGGTATTTCGACTATGAGACCTTGAAACCCACGCCGGCATTCATACGGGACTACGGCAACCTCTTCCGGGCGTCCTTGGGCGAGCCGCCCCAAAAAGAGGACCTCGTATATCCGGTAATGCGCAAGCCTCGGTAATCGGGCGGCCCCGCGACATAGTGGAATGCGGCGGATTCCTTATTACTCAGGGCAAAACACAATTCAGGGGCGTGTTTTTTTAAGATAGAAAGGAGTGGAACATGAGACCATTGACACCGGAAGAAGTAAGGGAATATGAGCGTGCACAGCAAGCGGAAATGGAACGACACATCTTCCTGCGGGAAATTCCCCCAGACCGGGACTTGAAAAGAGAAGCCTGCTTGAAATGGATCGATGATCACGCCGACGCTTGGAGAAAGGCCTGGCTGGAACGGCACAAGGATAGAAAGGACAACGCGATTCGCGGGATACCAGACCCTTGATGCATGCGGCAGTACCTGCACGGGCGTTCGGAGGCCACTGCGCGACCCGCTCCCGACAAATAAAGGGCAACTTTAGCCCTAGCCAAGCCGTACTAAAAAAGCGGCGCCACAAATCAATTGAATGAGATGTGCTTCTTGATTACACTTGTCCCACAAGATGTGGTACAATTCCGGAAAGCATTATTCTTTATAAACAACGTTATTTTAATTTATACGTTTTATACAAGGAAATGAAAAATGATACCGTTGACACACGAAGAAGTATTGGAATGTGCGCTTGAACAGCAACAAAAAATGGATGAGCATAAATATTTTAAATCCATAGAAGCCGAACACGATGTAGGAAAAGAATTCGCTTATATGGATTGGATCATCAATTACGCCAAGGCATGGCGGGATGCCTGGCTGCAGCGCCGGGAAGAACGGCTCAGGCATGCCGCACAGCAAAGCCAGAATAACTGACCGCTCCTGACATACGGACGGAGTTCTTCCTTCTTGTTTACTGACAAGTGTACCTCTGTCCGAAGGAAGGTTCTTGCCGTTACGAAAACCATCTTCACGGAAACTCCTGCGTTCAACGGTATCCTGATGGATAGTTCGATGGACTCAGGTATTCCATGAACGGACGCTTACGCAGAAATACCGCGTGTATGCCGCTGAACACCGACGCGGTCCCCGTGCAGTGGCTGTGGTACGTGCCATCCTGACCGGAAACCGTAGGTCACCACACCTCGCCCGTGGGAAAACTTGCGGGCCTGCTGTCCAGATCAAGGCGTGCTTTCATAACCTGCTGCATCGGCGTCAG
>JAKJCY010000304.1 GCA_022706235.1 Candidatus Hydrogenedentota bacterium
GATACCTTCGGGCGGCGCAGCTATTTCATGCGCAGGTGCAGACCGTGCCCGGGATAGACCCGCCCCTGCGCCACGCTGAGGCGCTGAAATTTCACACCGGCACCGTGGAAACGCCGGCCAGTGTCTATCTCCTTGAAGAGAAAAGCCTTGAGGGAAACCGGGCCGGGCTGGTCACCATCGTTACCGCACATCCCATAGCCGCCGCTGTGGGCGACCGCTTCCTGCTGCGGCGCCCTTCCCCCGCCGCAACAATCGCGGGCGGAGAGATTCTTGCCGTCACGGACGGTGACCGGCGGCCGCGCAAACCGGAATTGCTGGCGCGAATCGGGAAGCATCCTTCGCTGACCGCAGCGGGACTTGAATCGCCCGAGTCGCGGCTCGATGCCCGCATTGCCTATCATCTTGTGACGGAGCAGCCATCGGGCTCAGGCGTCCCCGCAATTGCGCGCGCACTGTTACAGCTGCCGGATGAAATAGAGTCAAGCCTGGCACGCCTCATACAATCCGGCGGCGTCATAGCCATTCCGGGCGGCTGGTTCGTGGCGGCGGAGGCGTACGCCGAGGGTTTGGAACGCCTGGAAACGCGGCTGGCGGCGGCGCGAGAGCGTGAGGGAAAACTCAGTATGCCCGTCCGCGAGGCGGTCAAAGGCATGGAAGGGCCGCCCGGTCTGGCCCGGCATATACTGGACGACCTGCAGCGCCGGGGAAGCGTAGCGCTGCGTGGCGACAAGGTGCTGCTTCAGAAGGCGGACAGCGGACTCGATGGAGACGACCGCCGCCTGGCCGACGCCCTGCTGAAGATGTATGAAGAAGGCGGGTTCGCCTCCCCCCGGCCCGAGGAGCTTCCCGTGTTGCTGGGCATGGCTCCCGACCGCGTCGAACGGCTGCTGGGATTTCTGTGCGATGAGGGTCGGCTCGTGCGCCTGAATAAAAATGTAGTTCTGTGTTACAATCGCATGCGGCAAGCGCAAGACATCGCCGTGGCCTATCTGGAAGAACACGGCGTGCTGGACTCGGCTGATTTTAAACATCACATCGGGTCCACGCGGAAATATGCGCTGGCAATCCTGGATTACCTGGATGCCCGGCGGATCACGGTCCGCCACGGCAATAACCGAAAACTGGCCGAAAAGTATCGGGAGCGACTGTTGTAAGATGACCCGCACCGCCAAAGAACGCATCGCCGCCGCCCTTCTTCTTGTAATGGCGCTGGTGTTGCTGTTGGCGGGTGGCATGCGCAGCTACAAGGTCTATGACCGCAGCGACGGAGAATTCGGCCTGCTCACGTTTACCCGCATATCCGACTCGGAACTGGTCGTAGACGCCACCTTCAGCGGCGTGGAACGCCAGGGGGATCGCCTGTACACGACCTATGACCGGAACGCACCGCGGGGCAAGCGCTCCTGCCCCACTTGAAAATGAGAACGTCACGCGGCCATGGCGGCCGCATCCAACAACAAAGGCAGCCATGCTGAAAGACTTTTCCATAGCGGCGCATCGCAGGGCCGTGCAGGTTGTGTCGTTGATTCTGCTGCACAGTTCCTGGGGTCCCGAATTCAAATGGCTCTGCAACCCGGTGCTCAGTTGCCACTCCTGCGTGCTGGCGTGGTTCGCGTGCCCCGTCGGTGTGTTCATCCATTATTCCGGCTATCACCTTTTCCCCTTCATGGCCTTGGGCATGACACTGTTGCTCGGCGTGCTGATCGGGCGCCTGCTTTGCGGCTGGGTCTGCCCCTTCGGGCTGCTGCAGGACCTGTTGTACCGCCTGCCCGGTCCCAAGGTTGAACTGCCCGCCTGGACCGCCTATATCAAGTACCCGGTGCTCGTGTTGCTGGTGTTCCTGCTGCCGTTCCTGCTCACGGAGCAGACCTGGTTTTCTTTCTGCCGGATATGCCCAGCGTCCGCCCTGCAGGTGACCTTGCCCAATCTGTTTCGGACTGACTTTAACGGCTTTAACGCGGCAGCGGCAGTCAAGATTGCCGTGCTGATGCTGGTGCTGCTTGGCGCGGTGGTCAGCAGCCGTTCCTTCTGCAAGGTCTTGTGCCCCATCGGGGCGCTGCTTGCCCCCCTGAATTTTATCTCCCTGTGGAAAATTCGCGTGCCCACCCAGAACTGCGTCTCTTGCGGCAAATGCGAGACGGCGTGCCCTTCGCGGGTGGCGCCTTCATCGCGCATCGCCCGGGACATACCGCCCAACCGCGACCTGGATTGCATTGTCTGCCACGAATGCCAGACCACCTGCCCGCACCCTAAACCGCGTGAAAAAACGGTCCCGAATCCATAGAAAAAATGGGATCGTTTTCCGCCGCACATTACAAACGGGCTGGATGACGCGCTTATACCGTGAATACGGTTTGGACTGAAGAGAACAAATTTCCTGGGCGGCGGAAACTGTCCCCATCTTTCACTTCATCGTTGGCGGACGGTTTCGAAGAGCGCCTGCACGCGCACGGCGATGCGCGCCGTGTCCGAAGGGGAATAATCCGTGAGAATGCGCAGACAGGGCACGCCCAATTCTTTATTGGCGATACGCTTAACAAGAGCTCCCTCGACGTCGTAGGTCAGACAGCCCTGCCAGACCAGGTCAATGACGCATTCCGCGCGGTATTCCCGGGCCAGTTCGCGCAGGGAATCCAGGCGGGCGTCGTTGCGCGTCATGATGGAGCAGGGCAGATGAAAATATTTCGCGGCCAGCGCGGCGACGAGGTCGGGCGCGTCGGGGTCAATGTCTTCCAAAAGGGGTTTCACGCCGGTGCAGCTTTCCTGGCACACCACGAGGCCGCCGCTTTCTTCAATGATATCCAAGACGCGTTCCACGCCATGCACCAGCGGCACGCCGGTCAACAACACGCGCACCCGGTCCGCCCGTTCGGCCGGGCCCTCTTTTCCCGCCAGCGCCGCCAGCAAGGCCTCATAGTGTTCCAGGTCCGCCGGGATCCCGGAAATGCTGCTCTTCAGGCGCAGGAGTTCCCGCCCGGTAAGCGACGGGCGTTTGCTTTGCATTAACGCGGCGAGTTGACGCCGCAACCCGCGCTCCCGGTTCATGAGCGACACGGCCTCCCGCAGACGTTCACGGGTAATAACCACGCCGAAGCGTATTTCCAGTTCCCGTATCAGACGGCGGATTTCCGCTTCCCAGAACGCGCCGGCCGCCGCGTCGCCCTGCCGCTTGGGCAGTTCCAGCACGTGCA
Source organism: Candidatus Hydrogenedentota bacterium (assembly GCA_022706235.1). Taxonomy (GTDB): domain Bacteria; phylum Hydrogenedentota; class Hydrogenedentia; order Hydrogenedentales; family CAITNO01; genus JAAYBJ01. The sequence goes on from JAKJCY010000304.1 coordinate 3,192, forward strand.
TGGGGCGCGTTTCCGCCATGAGTTCATACATTTTCTTCTTGCCGTCGCAGGTGTCTTCGGCCACAATCAGCGAAGCCATCTCCAGGAAGGGATTGGATTTCTGGACATGATAGCCGTAGGTGGACTTGATGAGCGGGCAGAGCAGCACCGGCAGGTCCTCCTCCGCCGCCGGAATCGTGTCCGCGGACCCGCCGCAGAGGCATACCGGGACGGCGCCGGCGGCGAAGATCAGTTCGCGCGGGGTAAATTCGCACAGGATGCCCACAATCGGGCGGCCCCCTTCGTGTTCCGCACGGGCATAGTCGAGGCAATGGGGAATCATAGCCTCAAACCAGGCAAGGGAGGCGGGGGCTGATGAGTCCGGGCAGGACGCCGCGCCGCAACAGGGTGACGGCTGAACAGCGGAACAGGATGTCGGAGATTGTTCGCAGGGGGGCATGGATATAACCTCTTTTTATCTTCGGGAATCCTTGACAAAGGTGACCTTGATTATACCCCTTTTACTCCGGTTAGAGTCCATGAACAAGGCTCCCCCCAAGCGGGCTAACCCTGCTCAAGAGTGCCCCGTTACGCCTCTTTTTTGGTAAGTCCAACGTTTACAATATGTTATACCAGCGGGAAACACGAACATACCGGCTGCGGAACGATTTTTCCGCTGGAAAAATGGTTTTTCCGTCAGAAAAATGGTTTTTCCGCTGGAAAAATGATGTAGCAGCGTGCAGATTCATTTTTCCGCTGGAAAAACGACGTAGCAGGGAGCGGATTCATTTTTCCGCGTGGAAAAGGGTTTTTCCGCCGGAAAAATGGCAAAGGAACCGCCCTGCCGCCCCTTTCCGCTGAAATAGGACGTAGGGCCTCCTTACACTGCGCGTTATTGTTCTACCGGCGAATTCTCAGATACGGCACCGCCGCGTTCCTGTTCATAGTCCATACTAGGCAGGCGGAAGATGGCGTGGAATCGCGCGCGATAGGTTGGGAGCCACAAGGCCAGGGCCAGGAACGGCAATACGAACAGGAACAGGACAAAGCCGGCCAGGGCGCTGACTGTCATCTGACTCACCAGCATTGGGGCCAAATATAACAGGCTGAAACCGCCACCCATAAGAATTCCGGCCATCAGCATCAGCAACATGCTTAACGCCGTTCCTGTCACGGCAGTGCCCACCACCAGGATAAGGAAAAACCATAACAGAAACCGCAAGGGCGTATACCGCTTCCTGCTTACAAACGCGGCAAGGGACATGGCAACAAGAAAGACCACAACGAACACGGCATAGATAAAGGCCTTTACAGTGAGCATCGAGTCAAATCCGAAAGCCGAAACCCCGAGCAGGCCGATGATCCCGGCG
>JAKJCY010000305.1:0-330 GCA_022706235.1 Candidatus Hydrogenedentota bacterium
CTTGCTGCTATTTGGTTGTCTGTCCCCTTTTTGCGGACACAGGAAAGAATATCCACGGCGAAGCCGTTTAGTACAACAGCGTCAAACCAGGCCAAGGTCTATGAACTTACACCTGTCGAGGTAGAGTTGGATATTCTGACTTCCCGCCGGGTATTTACGCCAGCGCGGCGGCCAGCGCCTCGGCAAAATGCAGAACACGGCGGTCGGTGCAATGGGTAATTTGGTGGCGGCAGCTGGTGCCGGAGGCAATTACGCGGGTGTCTTCCGGCAGGGCGTTAATCAGGTCCACCAGTGCTTTTGCGACTTCCAGACTCAGAGCGTATTTGTCGT
>JAKJCY010000305.1:340-4512 GCA_022706235.1 Candidatus Hydrogenedentota bacterium
CCCGCCATGCCGCAGCAGCCGCTGTCGAGCAGGGATGCCTGGTCCCCGGCGAGGCGCCGGCCCAGTTGCAGCATGAGGCCCGTGTCCGTGAGCGCCTTGGCATGGCAGTGGACATGAATGGCCAGGCCGTGTTCCGGGGCGCGCAGTTTCAAGGCTTCCGGTTCCCGCTGCAGCAGAAATTCGATAAAGTGCTCGTAGAGGACCGCCCTTTCCGCGGCCTCCGCGGCGCCGTCCAGGCCCAATTCCCGATACTCTTCACGAAACATGGCGTAGCAGGAGGGTTCCAGGAAAAGGATCGGCCCTTCGGTCCGCCGGAGCAGGTCGAGGTTGCGCCGGCCGAAACGCCGCGCGACATCGAGCCGTCCCATGCTGAAGGCGGCCCGGCCGCAGCAGGCGTGTCCCTCGACCAGGCGCACGGCATACCCGGCGGCTTCGAGAACGGCAACGGCCGCCTGGCCGATGCGGGGTTCGTTGTGGCGTACGAAGCAATCGTCCCAAAGCAGCACGGTTCCCCGGCTGGCCGTCCGCCCACCGGTTCTCTTTTGGAACCAGGTATCAAAGCGCACAGGGGCGTATTCGGGCAGGGGCCGCTCGGGCGCGATACGGACCAGGTGTTTCAGCAGCGCCCGGAACGCGCCGTTCCGCAAGGTCGCGTTGGCAAGTCCCGGGAAGGCGCTTCCCAGGACACCGAGCAGGTCCACACGGCTCAGCACGCGGGCATACAGCGGCACCCCGTGCTTGCGGTGGCGCGCATGGAGCAGTTCCGCCTTGAGCAGGGCCATATTCACGTTTGACGGGCATTCGGCGACGCACGCTTTACAGCTGAGGCAGTTACTTAGGGCCGTTTCGAGGGATTCGGAAAGGAGCGGGTCTCCATGGCCGTCAAGGCGTCCTTCGAGCACCGCGCGAATGATGTTCGCCCGGCCCCGCGTGGATAGGGGCTCTTCGCCCGTGGCCTGAAAGGTGGGACACATGACCGGCGCGTCCTTGCGGCAGCCGCCGCAGCCGTTGCACTGTTCCAGGTTGCCGACAAAGGAGTGGTCTTTGGCCTCGAAAAGCAGCACAGGCTCGAAGGGGAGGGGAATCGCGGCGCCCGCGCCCTGGCGGAGATCCTTGTCGAAACGCCAGCGCCCGGTATCGAATATTTTGCCGGGATTCATGAGGCCCTTGGGGTCGAAGACCTTTTTCACCAGGCGCATGATGTCAAGCAGTTCCGGGCCCACATGGTCCAGCACATACTCCGTGTGTTCTATCCCCACGCCGTGCTCGGCGGTCAGTGATGCCCGGAACTGTATCGCCAGCGCCGATACTTCGTCGGACAGTTGGCGGTACCGTTGCAGGTCGTGGGCGGTGTGCAGGTCCACCACGGGTCGCACGTGGAGCAGCCCGGAAGCGGCATGGCCATAGAAAGACGCCTGCAGGCCGAGGCGCCCGAGAATGCCTGTCAGCGCATCAATGTATTCCGGCAGTTTCAGCGGCGGCACCGCGACATCCTCGATTCCCGCGGTCGGTTTGGCCGGGCCGGGACATCCGGTGAGCAGGGACAGCCCCGACTTGCGCAGGTTCCACACCATCGCCTTCTCTTCCGCCGAAGCGCAGACATGATGGCGCAGGCCTAGGCCGCGCCGGAGCAGGGCATCCACCTTGTCCTCGTGGTGGTCATAAAATTCCGCCAGCAGGATGGCGCGGCACGGTTTGTCGTCCAGTTCCAGAAGCGCCCGGGCCTTGGAAAAGGCCTGCTGGCCCTTCGTCTGATTGAACAGCATATCGTCAATCACTTCGATGCCCACCGGTTCCAGGTCGAGCAGCGATGCCGTGGCCTGCGTGGCTTCGCGCACCGAATCGAAGAAGAGCAGCACCAGCCCGCTCGACGGCGGCAGCGGCACTACCCGCAGCGTGGCCGCGCAGACCGTGCACAGGGTGCCCTCGCTCCCACCGATGAACTTGGCTGGGTCCGGGCCGCCGGCGTCGAGGCTGCGCAGGTATCGGTCCAGACCGTACCCCGGCCAGCGCTTCGGGATCTCCCGGTGGAAGCGGGTCTCGATTTCTTCACGTCCTGCGAGCACCCGCGCGTGCGCCTCCGCAAGCAAATCGCGCATATCGGGCGAGTCTGCGCCCAGTACCGCCGTGGTCCCGTCGGCTAGGCAGATCTCGAGGCTGGCCACATGTTCCAGGGTCGTTCCATACAAGGGCGCCCGTGCGCCGGAACTGTTGTTCGCAATCATGCCGCCCAGCGTCGCCCGCGAACTCGTCGCCACATCGGGACCAAAGGTCAAGCCGTACGGCCTGAGAAAGGCGTTCAGCTGGTCCAACACGACGCCCGCCTCCACACGCACCGTACGCGCTTCGCGGTTGAAGCTGGAGATGCCCCGGTTATAGCGGGAATAATCCAGGATCAGCGCATCGCCCAGGGCGCCGCCCGCCAGACCGCTGCCCGCACCGCGCGGGATCATCGGAATATCCGCAGCGGCACAGGCAGCCATCAATGCCGCCGTCTCTTCCATGCCGCGGGGAAAGGCGACTCCCCTGGGCGTCACCTGGTAGACGGACGCATCCGTGGCATACAACTGCCGCGTCAGGTCATCCAGAAAAATGGGGCAGGTACAGTTCTTTTGAATATCTTTCAATGTGGTCATGATGATTTCCGGGAAAAGGGTTGGGCCTGAAACACCTCATTCTGCCATGATGGGCACAAGGCAGTCAACGCAAGAAAGCTATCTTACCCCGCAGGACGAAACTATTCTGCAGCGATATGTTTTTGAAATGCAAAGATTTTTCCCGGGTGATTGCAATTCTTTTAGAGACCACAAACTTCGACAAAACGGATAGTTGTTCTCTACTGGTTTGTTGTATTTAGAGCGTGTTGTGTACTACGCTGCTTAGACGTTTCAGCTAAAACAAGGTTTTTGCTTTGCGTTTCGTGCACTCAGAATAGAAACCATTTGGGAGGCTTGGAGTATGGCTTACGGTACCTACCGCATTACCGAAACGAAATGCGCCACCTGCGCCTTTTGGGACGGGCCGCGCAGCATTGATTTTGTGGCGAACAAGCCCTGTTATGTGAAGGCGCAAGCCGGTTCGTTTAAATGCCTGGCCCAGTCGGGCAAGACGGCGACAGCGGCGACACATTGTCTGAAATACCGCTTGTGGGAAAAAATAGACTGACGCAAGCGCGTCCGCCCCGGCGGGCTTCGCTGTCCGGCACCCTTGAAATCCCGTCCATCTTAGTATATACTAGTGTATATACTTACAAGGAGTTGTTGTCATGGACACCGCCAAAATTTTCAAGAATGGAAGCAGCCAGGCCGTCCGCCTGCCCAAGTCCTGCAAATTCAACACGGATGCGGTATTGGCCCACAAGATAGGCGATGTGGTACTGCTCTTTTCTCCCGAAAACGCCTGGGATGGCCTTGCAAAAAGCCTCGAATACTTCACAGACGATTACATGTCAAGTCGTGATCAACCTGTTGTACATCAACAACGGGACCCCGTATGATGCGTTACATGCTCGATACCAATATTTGTATCGAACTCATACGAGGTCGGGGAGCGGGCGTAATTGACAAAATCAAAACACTGCATGTCAATGACATTGGTTTGTCTGTGATAACCTATGCCGAGCTGGAACACGGCATTTGGAAAAGCACGCGACCCGATCAAAACAGGATTGCCCTAAGTCTTTTTTGCGCGCCCCTGGAAATCGCGCCGTTCGAGTCTGATGCCGCTGCAGCCTACGGGCGGCTGCGTGCGGATTTGGAGCGTGCAGACAAACTTATCGGCCCCATGGACCTGCTTATAGCCGCCCATGCCCTCGCTCTAAGCTGTATTCTTGTCACCAATAACGAACGCGAATTTTGCCGTGTAGAAGGACTCCAGGTAGAAAACTGGCTTTAGGGATATCAGGCAGTCGCTGTTATTCCCATTCCGTCCATGACCCGGACAGCGGCGGTGTGGGATGACCACGTGTTGTTGCGTGATGGGATGGTTGCGTGTATTAAGGTGGCGGCCAATGAGACCACGATGCATCATATCCCGATATCGAATAATTTACCGGGAACTGAGGCTGCCGATATTGATATAAGGGACGCTTATCCAGACAAAATAAAGCCCCAGGGTTGTAGTATCAAACTCTTTTTGACCCGCATTCAGGGCTTTGTTATACTGCGATTACA
>JAKJCY010000306.1 GCA_022706235.1 Candidatus Hydrogenedentota bacterium
CCAACCTGTTTTTACCGCTCCGCTAGTGGGTAATTATCATCGGTTGTTGTTGCCGGGGAGGTATAACCTTGTTTTTGAGGCGCCTGAATACATCACCTATTACAGGGACGGTGTCCCGGTCCAGGAGGGGCCCGCCGTGCGGGTAAATGCAACCCTGTCAGACGGTGATTTAAACTATGACAGGAGTGTCACTACCCTGGATGTGCAGTGTGCTGTGGATGCGGTATTGGGGCGGAAGGTAACCTATGATGCTGACGTGGATGGACGGGGACTGTCGGCCACCGATATCCAGGCTATCATCAACCGGGTGTGAATCACAGCAATGATATTTTGTGCACTTATCTGCGTTCCCCTGTATATCCGGCGCCTTTGTTAGAAATAAATAACCGTGGAAAGCAAGAAGCGCATCTGTACGACATCCTCCTTGAAACCATCAATGCCGCGGATAAAATCACGGTTAACATCGGGTCCATAGCGAACTTGGCAGGCGGCGTCAATATTGATGTGTTGTTTGAGCAGCAGGCCAACCCCAAAGGCGCATCCGTAAAAAGTATCTGGTTTTCCCGATCCGTTTTGCCCCGGAAGGCGAAACCCGCTCGTTTTGCCGGATGCAGGTTCTTCATCCCAAAAAAAACCGGTTCTCAACGACCATAGATGGTCGAGTTTTTCTTCAGGCTCCTGGGGCACGAAAACATATTCCGCCCCCAGACGGGCGGTGTAGGTGGGTCTGAATTTGGGGCGTGTCCAGGGGTTGTCCAGATTACTGGAATCCACAAGGGAGAGCCTTTTCCCACCTTCTGTTTTTACATGAAAATCATTCCAATCCGTACGTGTTACGTCCATAGACAGGGTAAGCCTGTCATTGGGACGCCAGGCAATACCAAAAGCGAGGGAATCGGGTACGTGCACAAGGCGCTGCTCTTGTTTCTTCGTATTGTTAAAAACAAATTTTCCGGATAGTACCGAAAATGTTCCGGATATCGTGCTGCTGGAGTAGTCGGTCTTTCCCGTGAATGCCGTATCAAAACGCATGCCCACACTCCACCGCTCCACGGGATTCCAAAGCAGCCCCAATGTCACGTTCTGTCCAGTGAAACTTTCATAATGCTCTTCATAGCGCATACGACCAAGGTAGACAGATGAACCGAGAAGCCTCAGCGAACGCGTTTTTGTCACCTGTTCCCAACTGTTTTCAGAAAAAAATGTAGGGTGCCAGATATTGAAGGATGCGCCAATAGACAGGCGCCGGCTGAGTTCCAAGGCTATGGCGGGTGTTATGGCGCTGAGACCGCCTCGCTGCGCAAAATCGTAGTGCTGAAAATCATTTTGAACCAGGCCGGAGTTATTCACGGTAGCCTGATCGAGGTCGAAGTGAAATGACCGGTTGAAATCATATTTTTTCTGGTAATTGAGAGACAGGCATACATTATGGCCGTATACACTGAAAGGCACGGGATAAGCAAAACTCAGGTAATTTAAATCAAGTTTGTCTGTGTGGTTGCGTGTTTCAAATTCTTCATGATAATCCGCATCGAACCATTCCATGAGATAGCTGTAGCTGCCTACGATGGAGATTTCCGGACGTTCCAGCTGCACCAGGCCTGCAGGGTTCCAAGAGGCGGCTGTCGCATCATCCGCCACCGCCACGAATGCCTCGGCCATGCCTGCAGCGCGTGCCCCGGAGCCGACGGGAGATGGCGAACTGGAGATTTCCAGTTCGCCTGAGCACAGAGAGCCCGGCAACCAGGTAAGCAATAGGACCAGCAACATCAGATAAACGTTTTTATTTAATGATGACATACTGTCCCGGTTCTATGTTAATTGTTTCCAGGTCCTGACTTTTCTCAACAGAAATCGCTTCTGCAGTGCTGAATCTTTTCATGACATTGTTGATAACTCCCTCGCATAGAATGACCGGTTTTTCTCCCAGAATCTCATTCTTATCCAGACTCAGTTGTTGTTCCATGCGAAATACCAGACATTTCAGACCATCACGAATACCATGGCTGGCATTCAAGTCCAGGGTGATTTCCGGTCGGTCCCAATCAAGCACCCGGCCTTGTACCCGGGGAATTTCCTGTACAAGGCGAACTCCCAACTCTTCAATAAGCGCGTCCATTTCCGCATAGGGACCCGCAACATCTACTGGGGGCAAAATGCGCACGGCAGTCTCAGTACTGTAGCACTCCAACACGATTTCAATAGAATCCTGATCACCACGGATGCGTACCGCAATCATTATATCAACGGTTTTCAGCCTGCCGAGCGCTAGCTTATTCTTGCTTGACGCCAGTGCTTCAGAAAGGCTTTGTTCTGTCAGAATAGCATCCATCATAGAACGGTCTACGACTTTGAATCGGTTATTTATGGGTTCTGAAAAACCTAGTTTATCTAAGATGTCACTTGTATAAACATCACCATTCGGATAGTTTGTGTTTCCAACAGACCCCAGAAAGGCTACACCAAGTTTGTTCTTAGACATTTCTATTGCGTTGGCTTCTCGATGTATTACTTTTTCATCGATTCCCTCCTGACCGGAATTGTCCACGGCATGAGCCGTCAGCGTATTGACCCCTTGCATCAATCGGATTTTACGGCTTGTTCTCAAGGTATTCCGTCCCGAAATGGTCGGTATAGATTTGCCGTTAAGCCTGATATCTTGAATCGGGTTATCCGAGCTCGCTTGTATTGCCACCACGATTTCATCGAAAAAAAACTGTTGCCCGTCAAGAATATTGTTCATTTCAACAACAACGCCGTTGTTCGGGTCGGGATGCGCCGCAATGGCTATATTCTCTCCGTTCATGACCAAGCCATACAAGCCCCTGCCTAAAGAGAAAGAAGAGCACCCGTTAGAAGATAGGAGCAGCTCCGGGATGGCCGGCTTCAAAACAAGCATATCAAGCGGGGGCGCTCCCCGCGTCACATTGCCACATCCATCCGTACACTCGAAATAAAGAGATTCAGTTATATCATTTTGAGAGAGGGGCAACGAAAACAGCATGGTCTCCTCCGGGCCCTGCGCCAGTGCTGCCGGTTTCCCCGCAATTTGCATAGCAACAATGCCGGAGGGGTCGAAGGCGACGCCGCTCAACATGCCCGGAATCACACTGGGTCTGTCAAAACTGACTACGGGACCATCCACATCGGACAAAATGGGAATTTCAACAGCCGTTTTCTTACCGGTCAGATCCGTTACTTCCACCAGGATCATATCTTGATCCGCATCAAGAACTACGCGCTTTTCAAAAGGCACTTCCGCTGCACACACATTGACGAGGACAGATTGACCTCCAACTGCGATTGCGGAAACAAACCTGTCATCACGTGCAATACCCGCAACCGCCACCTCGGTCGCTGCCACGGCCTCGGTTCCCGCAGGGGTGCGAATTTCGATTTCAGGAGGTCTGGTATCTTTGTTGCCGTCGGATATCCATTTCCGTCTTGCTTCCGCGAGATAGAAGGCGGCCCGGGCGGAGAAATGCTGTTCGATGCTTATTTCCAGCAAGCGTATGCTCTCGTTGACTTGCTCTTGGTGATACAGGGCAATACCCAGTTCCCGATTCGGGAAATATTCTGGAACAAAATGAAGGCCATAGGTGCGCGGCCAGCGCTGGTCCTTCCCCCGTGTTTGCAGCGCGGCTTTAAAGTCTGTCTCGGCCTCCTTGTAATAGCCGCCATCGAGATAAGAACAACCGCGTTCATAATAATTCCACCAGCGACTGCGGAAAACGCCTTTGGTAACGCCATAGGTCACCCCGTCTTTTTCGTAGAGGGTCGGTCTGTTTCCGGGCGTCGTGCATCCTTCCAGAAACATCGCGGTAATCGCAATCGCCACCAGGTTTAATAAGAGAAGGGTCTTATGAGGAGTACTGTTACGCATTAGAAGGTACCCTCAGAACGCACACAGACGTACCACCCGCCTTGGGGCGCTGCTTCAATCTTATTTATATCCATTCCGGAGACTTCAACCCGTGATACTGTGTTTCCCGGGGTGCCCAATACAACGGCCTTGGCACCGGGAAGGGGCGGCAAATCCGGGTCAGCCAAAATGTCGAAGGTCATTCCGGGCGCGACACCCGCATCCGCGCCAATATTAATTTCCGCCCCCCCGGCACCCTTGGAGAGTCTGCCTTGCTTTGGGTAATGGCTGGAAACACGTTCCCATATGCTTTTTGCAAGGGAATGAGCCAGCCTGTCCATATCCACCGGTGGTTCAATGTCCTGAGAGGGGACAGGAATACGCTCGGTCGTTTCCGCATCATCAATGGTTATGATTATTTTGTCGCTATTGCCAACCCGAATAAAGTCGCACTTGATAAACAAACGTGCACCTATAAACCGGCCTAACCGGAGCCGTCCTCCGCTGGTGCTTAACATTCCGGAGAGAGCCTGTTCGGCCAGTATCTCCTGGAGTAATTCCCGGTCCACCACCTGCATCGAAGTATCTGAATCGAGAAGGTTACCCAACAATGAAGGCAAAAGGTCGGCCATTCCGGAT
>JAKJCY010000307.1 GCA_022706235.1 Candidatus Hydrogenedentota bacterium
TGACTTGCTCGAAAACTTTGCGGAAGCGACCCCGTGGTATGAATATGCCGGGACGAAGAGCCTCCCGAATTCCCAATTTTCCTATGTGATCATGACCACCAACGCCATTGTGGACAACAGCCGGTCGTTGCGTGTTTTTGAGGACTTCAAGGAACGTCAAGGATTCTCCGTACTGACTGTCACGGAAGATACCCAGTACTCGGCATTAAACGAGAAAGGCCTTGGGGAAGGCTGGGGCGGCGGCACCGGCAGCGCGGCGGCGGATAAACTGCGTCAATGGCTCGTGAACAACTACGCTGCGTTGGGAATCAACTATGTACTGCTCATAGGCGACCCGCATCCGGAACAGGGCGGCGTGCCTATGAAGAAATGCTGGCCTCGGAATGGCGCAACACAATACCGTGAGTATCAGGATGCTCCGACCGATTTTTATTATGCCGAGCTCACTGGCAACTGGGACCTGGACAATGACGGTCGTGCCGGTGAATTTGATAACGACTGTGGTGCGGGCGGCCTGGACAGCGGGGTGGAAGTCTATGTCGGGCGTATACCGGTATACAATAATGATTACAGCGCGTTGGACCGTATCCTTCAAAAAACCATCGCGTACGGACAGGAATCCGGCACACCGGATTGGCGAAATCGGATTCTGCTCCCGATGGAACCTCTTGACGGACAGAATTTGAGTTATCCCCTTGGAGAAGGAATTCACCGGGATGTCGTGGTCCCCGCTGGCTGGACCAGTTATCGTATATACGAAAACGATTATGGCTGCAACCCGGAAAAAACGCCATGTACACAAAAAAGCGTCGCGGAGGAATGGCGCAAGGGCTATGGCATGGTGACCTGGTTTACGCACGGTTCTGAAATTCATGCGCAAGATATATTTGACATCTATCAGTGCCCGACTCTTGATGATTCACGCCCTTCCTTCGTGTTCCAGTGCTCCTGCAATAACGGTATGCCGGAAATTACCGATAACCTGGGGTTTTCACTTCTCCATAAAGGAGCGGTTGGCACGGTTTCCTCTTCCCGCGTTTCGTTCTCTACCGTTGGAAACGAAAATTGGAATTACACGGGGAGCAGCAGTGCCATAGCCTACAGCTATGCGGCTAAACTGGTTGGAAAAGACTATGCCGCCAAAGCGCTTTATGATGCCAAGATGGACTCGTTACCTAGTTTTGACTCGGATTACTGGATGAACTGCCTCGTTTTTAACTTGTATGGTGATCCGGCCCTTAAAATAGATGATACAGTCGGAAATATCGCTCCGCCCGCCACTGAAATGGTTCCAGTACCCCCGTTGGCGGGACTCCCGGTTGCGGAAGCCAAACCAACTCTCAAAGGCTGTGATTTAGTCTCCGGCAATGTTACCTACTCCGTTACGGATGCAGTGCCTGAAGGTCACATAGTTGCCTCCACTCCGTCTGAGGGCACGCTTGTCGCGCAATTTACCTCCGTAGACCTTGTAGTCGCCACAAAAGCGCCACAAGTACGCGACGATAAGGTTCAAGTACCACGCGTGACCGGGTTGTCATTGGAAGATGCGAAATCTTCCATAGCACAAAGCGGATTGAACGTGGGAAATTGCCTCTACACCAATGACGACACCATTCCTGCAGACCATATCGTATGGGTGAATCCGTCAGAAGGCACCATGGTTGCGCCGGCGACACCCTTGACCCTCTATGTCTCCCTGGGCCCGCAAGGTGGATGTGGATGCCAATATAGCCTGAATTCGAAAAGCATCCCCGGCGATTGGCTCCTTATCGGTGTATCCTTGATGTCTATGGCGGGGCTCAAGAAATTCAAGATTTTATAGGAGTGACGTTCTGACCCCCGTAAAACCGGCGGTATGGAACTTGAGGGTTATAAAAACAGAACCCTCTCGTCCATACCGCCGAAGTTTTTTGTAACGTGATTTGTTGCTCGTTTCTCAAAATTTCTGTTATGATAGGCGCTGTAGAGAGTTCCTGTCCAACATTATTTTCAATTATCAAAATACTTTACTTAAAATAAAGATAAATAACAGTTCTCTAGTGAAGTCCATTACGAATTTGTATCTCGTAACGCATATGCAGGCAAAACTGTAGATCACAACCCCGTATACTGGACTCTACTTCCGTTTGAGTGCCGCTACTTGGAATCACATTTGGCAACCAACCACAGTTTCACCTGTAGCGTGAGAGCAGGTGCGTTCGGGTAACGCCCGGGCAACGACGGTGTACGTCGCACACGCGATAGTACAGATATAGTATGTATTTCAGCAGGCAGCGTTGAAACGATGCCGAGATTACGTGCAACCAGTTTCCAGACGAATTTATAACACGGAGACCCACCATGTATCGTCCCCAAATCAAGGTAGTAGACTGCACCATACGCGACGGCGGCCTGATGAACGACTGGCATTTTCCGAAAGCCATGGTCAAGGATGTGTTTCATGGACTTGCCGAGGCGGGTGTGGACTATGTGGAGATGGGTTACCGGGTGGACAAGAAGTTGTTCTCCCCCAAGGATTTTGGTCCCTGGCGCTTTTGTGACGAAAAGGATTTGCGCGAGGTCGCCTATGAATGCGACACCAAGATTTCCGTAATGTGCGACGTGGGCCGCACCGATTACGATGCCTTCCTCCCCGCGTCCGAGTCCCTTGTGAAATTATTCCGTGTCGCCACCTATGTTAAAGACATCGACAAGGCCATCCATCTGATCAATCACATCAAGGCCCTGGGTTACATGGTCACCTGCAATATCATGGCCGTATCGACCAATCTGGAACCCGACCTGGATGAAGCCCTGGACCAGCTGGCAAAAACCGATGTGGACGTGGTATACCTTGTGGACAGTTTCGGGTATTTCTATTCCGAGCAAATCCATTACCTTGCCATGAAGTATCATGAACGGCTTCCTGGAAAGGAGCTGGGCATTCATTGTCATGACAACCAGCGGTTGGCTTTTGCCAACACCATCGAGGGCATCATTAAGAATATCAACTTCGTGGACGGCTCCATTTACGGAATGGGACGGGGCGGCGGCAACTGCACCACGGAACTGTTGCTGGCTTTTCTGAAGAATCCCAAATTCGAGCTCGGCCCCGTATTGGCCCTTGCCGAGAAATATTTTATCGACCTGAAACGCGACTTGAAATGGGGGTATGAACTTCCCTTCATGCTCACCGGAAACTTGAACAAACATCCGCGTCCCGCCCTAGGCCATGTAAGAGCCTCTCTCAACGGAGATACGCGAAGCATCGTTGATTTCTATAACGAGTTGGTGGGTGTGGATGACGCGGTCTGAGGTTTTCCCTGCCTTCCAGAACTACCGCACCCCCGTTTGCGGATATCCCGGTCTTTCCACTTCACCGGCCGCAACGGGACGTCAAAGCGCAAGGGTCCGTACCGTACGGGTTACTCCTGGAATTCATGCGGGAGAAGACTCTGAATCGTTGCGTTCATGGCGACCGGTTCCTCAGATTGTATCACGACTTCGTAGATAAGACCCGGAATAACCGGATAGTATATGGAGGAAGGTTGATTCCCCTGCAATTCCTCGTGATATTTCAGGTCGCCATCATGATAAATTTGAAAACGTAACCCCGGCGCATCCGATTCAGGCCGAATGGTAAACACCGTCTTCGATGCCTGGATATCCAGCCATGTGGAACCGCTGGAGTGCCATTTAATTTTTTGACGCACCGGAGTAACCAGCGCAGGAAGCCTTGCGGGCACAGAATCCGGTAACGCCCGGGAACCACTAACAGCGGACCGGACCGCGGGAAGTTCCACCAGAGGATTAATCCATTCACCATGCCGGCGGCATTCTACCACCCAAAATGAAACAGCGCCAAGGACCCATACCATTATGAACTGCATAACCCAGACCGCCGGGGCCAGCCGCACATCGGTTTTGAACGTGAACACAACAATGAGCAGGGACAACAACAAGGAACCCGCAAAGGCAAGAAACGGAAAAGGCAGCGGCAATAGCAGCGAGACCAAAACCAACGCCCCGAGCAAAAATCCGGAAATATAGACAAGGATAGCGGGTGGGACATATTTTACACGGAATAATTTCAAAGACAGCATAATGGCAAAAGGCCAAAACAGGAACATGATAACACCGGCCGCCAGGCGTCCGGGGACCAAAATACGGTCCCAGGCATCCCCAGTCGTCAACAGTGGGGTTTCCACCGCATTCAGATAAGTTTTAACAAGGCCATAACCAAGCGCCAGAGAAGCGGCCAGCAGGATACCGATAACAATCAGCGCCAACGTGGTCATGGTTTCAGGACGCAACAAATATTTGCCGTGCGCTTCCAGTGGCGGGGCGTTCAAAAAAGAGGGCGACTGTTTTCGTAAAACGGCATTGCATTGCCAGCACGTCTCGAATTCGTCGCTGTTTTGCGCCCCACAACGGGGACAAATGACACCGGTAACCAGCAGTTCTTCTTCCTGTTCAGGCGACAGCTCCGGTT
>JAKJCY010000308.1 GCA_022706235.1 Candidatus Hydrogenedentota bacterium
ATTGTCAGTATTGGGTTGCGGGCAACACCCGCGTTAGTAAAATAACAGGCGCCAGCAGGCGGATATACCGCTCCGCCCGGCCAGCCAGGAGATTTTCAGTATGGATGTTCCCAGTTTCGTGGAAGGAGCCATTGCACCCACCTTTACCATATTCAAGGAAGACGGCAGCCTCGATGACGACGGCCAGCGCCGTTTCATGGATTTCCTGGTGGAGCACAAAGGTATCAACGCATTCTTCGTTCGTTCGGGCATGGGGTTGATGTACACGTTCAGCATGGATGACACACGGCAGATTGCCCGTAACATATGCGCGCATCTGAAGGGTATAACGCCCGTGCTGGTCGGTTGCAGTGGAATTTGGGACCGGAATTATGACCGCCGTCCCGACCCGCAACTCTATATTGAGCAAGGGTTGGAACTGGGTAATTTCGCCTTGGAAGCCGGCGCGGCCGGCGTGGTGTATACCATTCCCGAAGCCTTGCTGCCTGAAGCGGGAGAAACACATCAGCAGCTGTTGGAACGGTACTTTGAAATGATATGCGCCGGCGTGAACGGGCCGGTCTTCCTCTACCAGCCTCCGGGGACACTGAAAGAGTATGAGATGGCGCCTGCAACCCTGGCCCGCCTCGCGTCCATGGACAATTTTGTGGCAGGAAAATTCTCCACTGCGGACGGGTTCTATACTTACGAACTGCTCCGCGCTGTACGCGACAAAACCTTCGGCTATATCGTCGGCAATGAAACGCTGTACTATGCCGGGCTGGTACTGGGCGCGCGGGCCTGCATCGGCCAAGGCACGATGCTCAATCCCCAGATTATCAAGGCCGCATATGAATGCCTTTGCAACGGTGATCCTGACGGCATGTTACAGGCGCAGGATGCCATTAACACCCTCGTCCTCGAAATTTCCAATCCGGTGGACTTCCTGAAATTGTACGCCACGGAAAAAGGATATGACGTGCCCCTGCACACGCGGTCCCAAAGCACCAATCCTTACATGACCGACCGCCCCCTCATTACCCGGGAAGAGTATGCGCGCTTCAAGGAAGTCTATGAAGCCATACTGGCGCCCTACCTGTAACAACGGCACCTCATGACAAATCCGGCCTTCCGCAAACCCGCCCGAAAACCAGGCGGGTTATTTCTTTTCCCCCGCGGCGGCCTCCTTCATCCGGGCAAGACAATAGTCCGCCAGCAATTCATGGCCGCCTTCAAACAGTGTCAGCGATGCTTCCGGCATGTTTCTTTGATATATCACGGCCCGTCCTTCCATCTTTCCGGACGCGGGATCCGGGTCGACTTCACGGGACAAAAGCCGGATCAGGTCCGCGTCCGGCACACGCGCATCCGGACGTTCAAAATACGCCGCCAGTTTGTTAAAGAAAAGAACACTGTGGGAAACAGGCACGCTGCCCGTGTATCCGTCGTGGATACCCGCGAAAATTTCCAGGCGGCCACGGGAACGGTCCGGAATATCCCAGTACAGGGGTGAGCGCGCCCGCGCCGCCGCATCATCATAGACACCTGTTGGCGCGGTGCACAACAGAATGTCTTCCGCGTACTTGTTGTTCCTGCTCCTGGATTGCCAATACCAGGCAGCAAGGTCACTGATGGGTACCCAGGACAGGAACAAGGTTACAGGATGCCGTGTCCGCAAATACGCACCAAGCGCTGCATAGCCGCCGCCTGAAGCCCCGGCCACGAAAATGGCGTCCCGGTCAACATTACTCCGGTCAAGAGCATATTGGATGGCGTCATCGATGTCGGCCAGGGCCTTATCGCTCAGGCAGGCGTCCGGACACCGGTTCGGCCCTCTGAAGTCGGGATGTATATAATTCCAGCCCGCTTCCACCACTCCGGACCTCAACGGGTCATCAGAAACATAGTTGCCGGACCAAGAGTGCAAGACGACCACCAGGGGCCGCGGAGCTTGGACAGGCGGCGAGAAAAACAGCGCCCGCTGCAACATCCCGTCAACGCTGGACGGAACATCAACCTCCAGGATCTTACCAGGCGCTTCCGGCGCGGTGGAAACGGTCGGCTGTGAAGAAGGCAACTCCGTTTCATCCGATGCACAGCCGGGCACAAGACACCAGAAACAGAGAAGAAGCATGCCGCAACAGACAAGAGCATCGTGCCGCATCCGCCGGTCCTTTAATTGCGTCCGGAGATGTTTTGGTTGGCCACCATGCCATCCCCGTTCACCCACGGAATATAGGGCTCACCGTCACGCGAGAACATCTGAACGCATCAGGTTAACAAAATTATCCCGCAAGATTGCTGGACGCAAGTGTTCCCGGCCGGCAGTCGCCACGAGGAAACGGGCCAGAGACACGGAGAAGGGGTAATAAGGCCAGTCGGACCCGTAGAATAATTTCTGCGGGTCATATTCATCCAGCACTTTCTTAATGTTGGGCACCGGCTGCCCGGTAAATTCCAGCCATACCTGTTCCGGGTGCTGTTTGGCGACTTCCAGCGCTTCGGGAAACCGGGCACGGGACCCGGTATGGGCGAAAATCATTCTCAGTTTGGGAAAGGTCCTCAGCGGCTTATGAAACCGTTCAGGTTCCGACAGGGCACGCATAAAGGCGGGTTCCCTGCCGGTAAAGCCGGTATGCGTCAGCACCACCACATTGCTTTCCGCGCACCATTCGAAGAGTTGCATGGCGTCGGGCGCGTCCGGTGCCATAAATTGAAACACCGGGTGAAACTTGAGTCCCTGAATTCTGCCCTTGAGCATATCCTGCAGGCGCGCCATCTTTTTGTCCGACCAGTGCCACGGGTGAATGGCCGCTAAAGGAACCAGGCGCTTGTCCAATTCCGCTGCCCGGTGCGTCTGCTCCAAATGCCGGGAACGAACCGGTATTTCCACCGGCAGCAACATGGAGTGGGTGATATTGAAACGGTCCATTTCCGCCAGCAGGTTTGCCGCAGTATGGGTCTTGTTCCGGGCAGGCGTTTTAATAATCGTGAGCTCGGTTTCCCGGCTCAAGATGCGCGCCTCTTGTTCCGTCGGGTGCATCTGCACATTCAACAAATCCTGAGGCGCTTCGTGATCGAAAAAGTACGCAACCGGACACCGGACCGTCATATCGATATCCGCGCCCAATCCCTGGCTCCACCCCACATGGGTATGACAATCCAGGGCGGGCGGAATATCAACGCCTGCGGCAAGCTTCAGTTCGCCCGCCTCGTCTTTTTCAAACCAGGGAAGGCAAACCAAATCTGAGACCCGAAGGATGGCCCGGTCAACGGCGTCAACCGGCAGGTCACCCAGCAGGGCTTTCACATCACTGTCAGGCTTTTTGATATTGAAGCCCTTGAATGGCCGAATGCCAGTCCGAGCACCCAACTCGACCAATCCCGCAGCCGTAAGACCAGTGGCCGCAGCCTTGATAAACTGTCGCCGTTTCATGTTACCGACTGTTTCCTTTCGCCAATTTCTCCAAGGAACTCAGTACACTTTATTATAATTTATCAAATACAGAACTTGTCATTCAATTGCATCACATGATGCTAATGATTTCGTGGGGACGCACGCCATCCTGAATCCGCACGTGAGGATTGGCGAGGACCGCAAACACGGCATCCTGCCACCTCCATCATAACTGAGGCTGGCATGGGCTTCTTGATGCACATCTTCAGGATGCCGCTTCTACGGTCCTCATGCGTCTTGGCTTCACTCCAATAATTTGATTTCTTACCTGCGGATGCGGGGCCATCCTTGCTCACAAATGGATTGGAGTCTTCCCGGCCGACCGGTCTGCTCAACATACATTCCAATGGCTACAATCAGGCGCCGACATATATAACGGTCACCTATTCCACTATTCGCCGGCCCCTTCCTTGATTTGCATGACAGTCCATTTCAAATGCACATGCAAAAACGAATTATCTCTTTTTGGGTTTAAAGTCAGTTTGAATATAGACAAAGTTATCTCGCGAATGCCGGGTTATTTTCTGCACAAAAGTATGGACCGCTGATTTTATACTGGCATCTCTATTGGCACAATTCTACTTGACCCCTGATGCCGGTTCTGCTAGGATATCAAGTATGCCTATGGATAAGGAAACGTAACATGGAAGAAAGAACCCTATTTACCAGAATAATAGCGGGCGAGATCTCCGCTGATATAGTATATGACGACAATGATTATTGCGCCTTCCGGGATATTCATCCGGCATCGCCCGTTCATGTGCTGATTGTGCCCAAGCGGGTCATCCCTAAAATCACGGATGCCGGTCCGGAAGATAAGGAGATACTGGGTGGTTTGTTGTTGACGGCAGCCAAGGTCGCGCGACAACTGGGTGTTGACGAAAGCGGCTTTCGCTGTGTCATCAATTGCGGCAAGGACGGCGGTCAGGAAGTCCCCCATCTTCACCTGCATTTGCTTGGGGGCCGTCTTTTGGGC
>JAKJCY010000309.1 GCA_022706235.1 Candidatus Hydrogenedentota bacterium
CGCGGCGCCGTAGACATCGCTTTCATCATAGCGCGCTCCGGCAGTCATGGTCAGTGATTCCAGCAAACGCCACTCCAGTTGGGCATAGGCGCCCCACATATCATTTCCCAGCATATCAGGCTCATCAGGCGCGGGAGCCCTGGAGAAGCGGGAAAGGCTCCGGGATTTCGAAAACCCCGCCGACAGGGATTCGTGTTCATATACCATGCCCAGCGTAAGAGTCAGGCGTGTTGTAATATCATACAGCAGCCTGTTTTCAATCCCCAGAAAATGATTGGGGCGGTACCACCGCTCTTGATAGCCCCGGCTGGCAAGGTTGGCCCGGCTGATAACCGGACGCGAATCGTCCATGACTGTCGTGTCTCGATAATACAGCATGGAATGCCAGGACCAGTTCTCGGGCTTTTCATAATCATACTTGGCATAGAGGTTCATGAAACGTATGTGCCAGTCAATATTATAATCTTGCAGGCGGGTGCCAAGCGTCTTGTCCTTCGTTGCCCTGGAGGCATGCTTGTCCTGAAGATTAAATCCCAACGTAAGCGGCTTGTACTGAATCTTCGCGTCAATTGAATAATCGTTTTCGAAATTCTCCATGGCGTCCGACCAGTTGTCGTCGCCCCGGGAACCCTTCAGGTCAGCCTTGTCACTCTTTCTATACATGCCCGAAACGCTGAGGCCGAAGTCCCGCTCCTCGTTATAATAGCCGTAAGAAAAATCATGAGACTGCGTGTCGAAATTGCCCACCATGGAACTCACGCGCCCGCCCTGCATGTCCTTTGTTTTTTTAGTGATGATGTTGATGACGCCGGATACGGCATGGGTCCCATACAGTGCGGAAGCGGGGCCATACACCACTTCGATACGTTCCACGATAGACAGATTGAACTGTCCCCCTCCGTAAAACCCTCCCGAATTTAGTTCATTGACCTGTATGCCATCTATCATGAGCAATATCAGGTTGTTCTGGTTGGGGATGCCGCGCATAAAAACGTAACTATTAAACCCCTGGATATTTCGAAACTGGATTCCGGGCAAATCGGCAAGGGCCTCTTCGAGGGTATGGTATCCCCGCTCTTTGATCTCTTGCGCCGTGACGACCCGGACGGTTGCAGGCGTCTGAGACCGTTTCTGTTCTGTTTTCGTTGCCGATACCACGGGCAAATCAGCCAGCTCCTCAATGCTGAGGTTCAGCATTGCATCCAGGCTTGTGTCCTCTTCTCCGGCAGCCAGGACGGGGAGTAAGGCCCCGAACAGAAACACTACGCCCAGGCAATATGCGGCGTTGCAGGTATGAACTTGTGCTTCAAGATGGAGGCCCCGCAACACAGATTTTCCGCGTTGAAAAAGCGATGCCCGCTCCCGCCTTTTTTGTATAACAGCCGACGGACGTGTACTCATTCCTTGACTCCATGTTCCTGCCGTCATAACAGACCCCCGCCTTCAAGGTGCAAAGGGGACCGCTCCCATGGCCTCATTCTCGCTGTTTCCGAACATGAACGCCTTCCATTATTTCGTCTTACTAAGTATAACACAAAAAAGCGGAAGCATACACGTATTTTCCGGAGGCGGTAAGAGCCCCCCTTTTTTGCCTGTTCCGGCAAACCACGACGACTTACAGGACCTGTACGGCCTATAAAAGCCGGCAAAGGCATCTCGCTTCTCCACACGCCAGTCAGTTTCCGGCGAAGGCAAGGCGCAGGCCCAGCGAGGCGAAAATGGCTGCCGAAAGCCACGAGAAGTACTTGGCGATATTCGGCCGCTTTAGAACGATGTTGCCTACACTTCCGGAGAGATAGCCTATGGCGCTGAAAATGACAATGCCCTGTACCATAAAAACCAGCCCTAATACCAGCATCTGCAACGCCGGGCGGATACCGTCCGGGGATACGAACTGCGGGAGAAAGGCGAGGAAGAACAGGGCCACCTTGGGATTGAGCACATTCATAATGAACCCCCGGCGAAAAAGCAACACCGACCGGACGGGCGCACTGTCCGTCTGTGCTATGACAATGCTATGTTCCTTCACGGCTTTATAGGCAAGGTAGAGCAGGTAGGCGGCGCCGGCGTATTTCAATACTGTGAAGGCCCAGGCGGAAGAATACAGGATGGCGGAAATGCCCAACGCAGCCGCAATGGTATGGACGCTGATGCCACTGCACATGCCGAAGGCCGTAATGATAGCCGCTTTTCTGCCGCGTGAAAGGCCCTGGACAACCACAAAAGTATTGTCAGGACCGGGCGCCAGCGTCAGCAAAATGGACGCACCCAGAAACGTTAATAGACTTGTTATGGTCATATCGTTTTCCTATCGGCCTACCCAAATGGCCTGGCACGGAACTGAGGCTGGAAAACTCTGGCCCGGTATCGCATAAGGGTGTGCAGCCATTCATGAGGCGTTGCAGGCTTCCCCATAAGCGATGCAAAGGAAGTATGTTGTTCACACTTTAGTGTGCCGGGGCGGAAGCATTGGACGTTGGTTTTTTACGTAAACCCGGCACACTAAAGTGTGAACAACATACAAATTTTCATGGCAGTGCCCGGTCAGGCGGAATACCCGGGGCGTACGCCGTCATACACGAATCCGTTGGCGACAGGCAGATCGGAATACCCCATCAAATACAGGTCCACAGCCCGCGCAGCCTCGCGTCCTTCGTGAATGGCCCAAACCACCAGCGACTGTCCACGCCGCGCATCGCCGCAGGCGAAAACGCCCGGCCGCGTGGTTTGATACCCGGCATCGGCTTTGATGGCCTGGCCGAACCGGTTTTTTTCGAGTTCGACGCCTAGGTCCTGCACAAAACAGTCCGCTTCCGGCTGGGTGAACCCCATGGCGAGCAGCACCAAATCGCATTCGATGCGCTTCTCGGAGCCCGGTATCTCCGTCATGGTGCGGCGTCCGGAGGCGTCCGGTTCGCTCCATTCCACTTTCACCGTATGGATCGCGCAGACATGGCCTTTGCCATCGTCCTCGAACGCCTTGGTGTTGACGCACCATTCGCGGCAGTCCCCGCCCGGCGCTTCGAGGTGGCTGGAAGAGGTGCGCAGCACGAAGTCCCACTGGGGCCAGGGATTGTTGTCCGCGCGTTGTTCCGGCGGTTTCGGAAATAATTCGAGGTTCAGAATGGATGCACAGCCCTGGCGGATAGATGTACCGACACAGTCGGAACCGGTGTCACCGCCGCCGATAACAACAACTTTCCTGCCCGTGGCAAGGATATCCGGGCCTTCGACGGGTTTACCCAGCAACCGTCGTGTCTGCTGGGTCAGGAAGTCCATGGCGGGATGAATACCGTTCAAGTTCCAGCCAGGGACCTGCATGCTTTCAAAGGTGCGCGGCTGGGTGGAACCAATGGCAATCAGCACGGCGTCGTAGTCTGCCAATTCATCTACAGGAACATTTTTACCCACTTCCGCGCCGCAACGGAATACGACGCCTTCGTCTTCCAGTTGCTTGACGCGCCGGGCAACAATCCGCTTGTCGAGTTTAAAGTTGGGAATGCCATAAGTCAGCAGACCGCCGGGACGGTCCGAACGCTCATACACCACGACTTCATGCCCGGCGCGGTTCAACTGCTGGGCGGCGGCGAGGCCGCTGGGGCCGGAACCCACGACAGCAACACGTTTTCCGGTGCGGCGCGCGGGGGGCTGCGGTTCGATATAGCCCTTGCTCCAGCCCTGGTCGGCAATCTCCCGTTCCAGCATTTCAATGGTAACCGGCGGATCGATAATGCCCAGCACGCAAGCGCTTTCGCAGGGAGCGGGACACACACGCCCGGTAAACTCCGGAAAGTTATTGGTGGAATGTAATATCTCCAGGGCCGCGCGCCAGGCATCGTCCTTGGCATAATCGTTAAAATCAGGGATCATATTGCCCAGAGGACAGCCGCTGTGACAGAAGGGAACCCCGCAGTTCATACACCGGTAGGCTTGCTTTTTCAGGGCTTCCGGGGACAGAGACTGAGCGAATTCCTCGAAGTTACGTACCCGTTCCGCAACCGGGCGGTTCGGGGCGAGTGTTCGGGCAAAGGTCATAAATCCGCGGGATTTATCGGGCAGCATGGCTTGACTCCTCTTCCTGACGGGCTTCAAGCACCCGTGCATAGTCTCTTGGCATCACGCGCACAAAATGGGCCGCGTTCTTCTCAAAATGATCGAGTATTTCCTGCGCCCGGGTACTGCCTGTATAAAGCAGATGCCGTTCCAGCAGGTATCTGACCTCGGGAACGCTTTTTTCATGGAGCGGCTTGAGGTCCACCATGTCCGTATTGCAATCAACGGCGAAGGTGTGCCTGGGGTCATACACAAAAGCGATGCCGCCGCTCATGCCCGCGCCAAAATTACGGCCCGTTTCCCCGAGCACGAGCACCCTGCCGCCAGTCATATATTCACAGCCGTGTCGCCCGGCGCCC
>JAKJCY010000030.1:0-19251 GCA_022706235.1 Candidatus Hydrogenedentota bacterium
AGAAACTGACCTATGTCCGGGTCGAAATCACCGACGCCAACGGCAAGGTAGCGTGGTCGCCGGCGCTGTATTTCTGAGCCAGCCAGAAACGAATTCATGACACGGCAAGACTTTCCGGATCGCATCCGCCCAGATACGCACACACGCCAATGTTCAGGGGCGATAGATGTTTGAGAACAAGGGGGTTCCGGCTTTTTTAACATGGATCTGCCCGGGAAGAATCAGCGCCAGCGTGTAGTACCCAATATTCCCCCCAGGATGCCGCGTAAAATCTGGCGGCCCAGCTGGCTTCCCACGGTGCGCGCGGCCTGTTTGGCAAAAGTCTCCGCCGCCCCCTGCCGGCGCTTCGTGCCCCAGAGGATATCACTGAGAATACTTCCCTCCCGTTCAGCCGGCTTCGGTTTGTCCGGCTTTTCAAGTTTATCCTGTTTCACATCAGTCGGTTTATGGGCGGTTACCTGCTTGGTGAGAATCTCATAGGCGGATTCGCGATTGACCAAGGTATCGTATTTGCCGCCAATCGGGCTGCGCGCCCTGATCGCCACCCGCTCTTCAGGCGTTAACGTGCCCATCTTACAGCGCGGTGGACAGATGATGGTGCGTTCCACCGGCATGGGCACCCCTTTTTCCTGCAGTGTGGAAACCAGGGCTTCGCCGACCCCGAGTTGGGATATGGCGGAGGCCACATCAAGCCTTGGATTTGCGACAAAGGTTTCCGCGGCGGTCCTGACCGCTTTCTGGTCGCGCGGCGTGTAGGCGCGTAACGCATGCTGGATGCGGTTGCCAAGCTGCCCCAGTATCTCGTTGGGCACATCGTCCGGAAACTGGGAACAGAAATAGACCCCCACCCCCTTGGAACGGATAATGCGGACGACCTGCTCCACCCGCTGCCGCAACACGTCGGGTGCGTCATCAAAGAGGAGGTGGGCTTCATCAAAGAAAAATACCAGTTTGGGTTTCTCCATATCGCCAACCTCGGGCAGGTTCTCAAACAGCTCCGACAGGAGCCACAGGAGAAAACTCGAATACAGGCGCGGCTTTAAAATGATCTGGTCCGCGACCAGGATATTGATTATGCCGCGCCCGCTCAGGTCCGTGCGCAACAGGTCGGCTATCTCCAACGCGGGCTCGCCGTACAACACCTCGCCCCCCTCCCGCTCCAGCGACAACAAGGCCCGTTGAATGGCGGCTACCGATTGCGTATTAACCAGGCCGTATTGCGTGGAAATCAGTTTGCGGTTCTCGGCGACAAAACCAAGCAGGGCGCGCAGGTCGTCCAGGTCGAGCAGGAGCAACCCCTGGTCATCCGCCAGTTTAAAGGCGATTTCCAGCACCCCCGCCTGGGTTTCCGTCAGACTCAGGAGCCTGCTGAGCAGGTTCGGGCCCATTTCCGTAATCGTGGTACGTACCGGATGCCCTCCTTTTCCGTATAGGTCCCAAAACACCACGGGGTTCGCCTCGTTGACATAGTCGTCCATGCCAATCTCAGTAACCCGCTGCAGAACCTTTTCGTTCGCGCTGCCTGCCGCGCCAAGTCCGGCGACGTCGCCTTTCACATCAGCCATAAACACGGGAACCCCCATTCGTGAAAAGCCTTCCGCCAGCACCATGAGTGAAACGGTCTTGCCCGTACCCGTCGCCCCCGCGACCAACCCATGGCGGTTGCCGTACCGCGCAAGCAGAGAAACCGGTTGTTCACCTTTCCCAACAAGTATTTTATCCACGCATGGTCTCCTTTCCCGAGCACGAAACCGACTGACATCCACCCTGAAGTATTTCATCCCCCACTCCCTGAATCCGCGGAAGAACCGGGAAGCTTCGAATCCAGGCAAGAGAAAACGGCGCTATTTTAACCTTCGAGTCCTTGCGGCAATTATACGATACTGTTTAAGCCTGTGCAACAGGCGGACAAAAGATGCTTTCACTCTGAATCAGGATGCCCGGGAATCATCGGGCGGGCACGGTCCCACTTCTTCTCCGTGCGCAACTTCGCAAGCAAACGCCCGATATTCCGGTCCCCCTGTAAAGCGCGGTTTGCGGGACACCCGGCCCCGGGTATACCCTATCTTACGAGATATAATTTCGACTTCCTGACCTCGACCGGGTTTGATAATGATATTTCGGAATTCAAATTGGCATTTTTTTACAGTCCTCTTCGTCCAGGCCGCAAGAAAGGGACAGACAACGAAATAGCCAATGTCAGCAAAATACCTGTATCCTGGGGTTACTCATGGCTATTTCGTTATCAGTCCCTTTTTGCTCCGTTTTGTTGTCTGTTACGAGCGCCATACGCAATTCCGACGAGGCCAGGAAGTCTGAATTTACAGTAGCGGCTATCCGAAAGCCATCAGGTTCTTTTCAGCAACCTTAGCGGCGACGAGGAATATACGCGATGAATCAATTGGTCAAATATTTGATTTTTGGCATCATTGCCTTGGTTATAGTTTCTTTGGCCGTCTCCTTCGTGACGAAAGAGCGCATTTACTACACAACGATAGAGGGCATCGTGTATATTCATTCCAACAAGTGGGGTGACGAAACCATGGAATTTCATTTCCAGTATCCCCATTATGTTGAAAGTCATTTCCTGGAAAATCCGGGGGCTGCGGCGAATCCCGGAGATGCCGTTATGTTTGCGGATGGTTCGTCTTTTAGCGGGACTACCCAACTCAGCGCTCAATCCATTGGCATTTCCGGCACCTATAGCATGCCTACCGGCGCGAAATGGGAGTACACTCTAACCCGGTCATTGAACCTGGGGGGACTCGTGGGCGTGTCGGGTTCGGCCGACTTTGAAATGCCTTTCACCAAAAACAACAAACGCTATACAGCCTACATCTCATGGTCATGGCCGGCCGTCACCGCAGTATGTATGCAGCAAGAGCAAGGCGAGAAGGTAAAATTGGAGCGGCATCATTTCGACAGTATTTTTTAGGCGGATAACCGGTCAGGATTGGAAGAACCATTCGTTTACGATTGGCGTTGAAGCAAAATCAAAAACACAAAGCCGGATAAAAAATGGGGTGTATGCGTACATTCCGGGGCATGCGCGCCAATAGATTCGGGCCGCGGGAACGCCCCTATTCTGCAGGATAGTACAGTCACATTAACGACAGGCAATACTTGGTTCCAGGAAGGTCCCAATTATGATTTTCTATACGACCCTGATGGCTGTTTCAGTATTGTTTTCCATCACTGAAGACCTCCAATTCAATAAAATATGGGCGGAAACCGCCTTTGCGGAAAAGGCGGCACTGGTGCAGCCCGGACGCGTTATGGTCTTACATGAGGACGGCCTTGGTGATACCAAGTTTGCCAGTGCTTCGGTAGGCAAGCCTATTTGCCTGGGCGAAAAAACGTATGCACATGGTGGGGGCGTCAATGCCCATTCGGTTATTCGGGTTATAGTGCCCGAAGGGAGCAAAAGGTTTCAGGCCGATATTGGCCTCGACCGGAATGTGGATACTACCCCCGCATCGGTGCGCTTCCGCGTGGAAACGGAAGGCCGGGTTTTATATGAGACGGACATTATCCGGCCTGGCGCAGCGCCCCTTGCGGTCGAGGTTCCCCTCGAAACCGTGCGGGAACTTGACCTCATTGTGGATAACGGCGGGGATACGCGCGCCTTCGACCAGGCTGACTGGGCGGATGCGCGCATCACGCTGGAAGACGGGTCCGAACTTTTTCTGGATGAACTGCCGCACGAGGGCGACGGCACAGCGACATGGCCTTTTTCTTTTAAGTATGGCGGCCGGCCTTCCTGCCAGCTGCTGCCCGGGTGGGAACGGCGCATCGAAACGGATTCCACGGAGGACAGGCAGCGATGGCGTCTTATTTTCACGGACCCCGTTACAAAACTGGAAGTGAAGGCCGTAATAACCGTCTATACGGAAAGTCCGGGGGTGGATTGGACGATTTACTTCACCAACAAGGGAGACGCGGATACGCCGATTTTAGAGGAGGTCTTTGCGCTGGACGCCCCCTTTCGATGCGGCCCCGGGGCCGCCGCAACCTTTCACAGCCTGCGCAGCACCGGGGCTGTGGACGACTGGCTTCCTTTCAGCGAACCTCTTCCCCCCGGCCAACGGCGCGATTTTGCACCGGCCAACGGGCGTTCCTCCGTGGGGGCCTGTCCCTTTTTCAATGTACAGTGGGACGACGGCGGCGTGATGGCGGGCATCGGCTGGACCGGACAATGGGCCGCGGCCGTGGAAAATCGCGATGGAACCCTTGCCTTGCGGGCGGGTATGCGGGACCTGCATCTGACATTACATCCCGGCGAAACCATACGGACCCCGCGCATTCTGCTCATGCGCTGGTCCGGGGCGGATGATGCACGGGCCTGCAACTGCTGGCGTGAAACCATGCGCCGGTATATCGTGCCGCGGGTAAAAGGTGAAACCGTTGTACCGCCCATCGCCTACCTCAGTTCCGCGTTTTATGAAATGGACAAGTGCACCGAGGCCGATGCGTTGCGTCATCTGGAGGCCGCGAAGGGCCTGGGGTTTGAATGCTACTGGTATGACGCCTACTATGGCAAGGATGACTTTCCGTCCGTGGGCAACTATGTGCTGCCCCTGGAACGGGGATTCAATACCACCCGTTTTCCGAACCTGCTGAAGCCCGTTGCGGACGCCGTGCACGACTCCGGCATGCAATTCCTCCTGTGGTTCGAGCCGGAACGGATCTGCCCCGGAACCTTGATGGCGCTGGAGCATCCGGAATGGGTCGTGCTGCCTGACGATGGTGGCTGGGGCATGTTCAACCTGGCCATTCCCAAAGCGCGGCAGTACATCACCGCGTATATCGGCGACCTGATAGAGGCCTATGGCCTGGGCTGGGTGCGTATTGACAACGCCGTATCCTATACCCCGCTATGGCGTAAACTGGATGCGGAGGCCGGACCGGACCGCATGGGCATGGCGGAGATCCGCTATGTGGAAGGGTTGTACCGCTGGTGGGACGACCTGCGGGCGGCCCACCCCGATATCGCCCTTGACAACTGCGCGTCCGGAGGCGGGCGCATAGATTTGGAGTTGTGTTCCCGTTCCATTCCTCTCTGGCGGACGGATGCCACCATTACTCCCCTCATGAACAGGGATCTGCACCAGGCAGCGCTGCAAAACCAGGTGATGACCGCCGGCCTGAGCCGTTACGTACCCTTTAACGTCAGCGGTCAGATGGGCGCGGATCCATACAACTTCCGCAGCGCTTTCAACGGCGGCATATCCTTTTGCGAAGATGTCCGGCCGGAAAACTATCCCCGCGAAATGCTGCGCGACGCCATAGCGGAAGGCAAGCGCATTCGCAAATACTACTTTGGAAATCAATATGCCCTGACGAACATCACCACCAGCCCGAAAGACTGGTGTGTACTCCAGTATCACCGGCCTGCCGAAGGCGACGGCATGATCATGGCGTTTCGCAGGCACGAATCCCCTTTCACCGGGTTTGCCTGCGCCCTCTACGAGATTGAGGAGGCGGCCGAGTACACCGTGACGCTTTCTTCCGGCTTCACCCCGGGACCGGCCCGTTCCATCACCGGCGCGGCGCTGCGGGGCATGGTTTTAAACATTGACGAGAGCCCCGGCTCGCTACTTCTGGAATATTCAAAGGTGCCCTTTTACGGACGCGAGGTCAACTACTGACCTTTCCGGACACCCCCGCCGCAAAACAAGAGAACAAATGTGGAAAGAGAATCTTTATTCCTCTTATTCCCGACCAGCGAAATTCATACGCAAACAAAAGGTTGGGCTTGTCATTTCCGCCCCTGAAATAAACTCCCGGTAGGGAGCGAATTTGACGCACCCTACCGGTCAGCCTACGTTTCTCCAAACAAAACAAATGTTCTTTATTTTTTCTTGTCCTGTTTCTTTTTCGAGGCACTCTGGTCCTTTGCCGCCTTTTGCTTCTGCGCTTTGTCCTTTTCCTTCTTTCCTTTGGTGTCGCCCATGGTCAGGTTCCTTTTTGTTTGGGCCCATTACACTGAACACTTTCCCGGGGCCGCCCTCTTCGTAATCTACCGACTTGCGGTATCAGACGGATCAGCACACCCGGTTTTTCCTGCCATAAAATGTAATCCGGTTGCGCTGATGAAATCAATTTTTTGCCCGAATTCCTTTCAGTTGATTTTAATGGTGCAGGGGAAGATAATAATTCGGGACTACCCAGGCTCCTTTCTACGGACAGCAGTTTACAGGAAGGTAACGCCTACGCGGCGCTGGAAAGGCTTATGATGAAGAATCACAAACGTGAACTTAAAAAGGGTCCGGCCATGACGCGCCGGGGATTTATCGGCGGTTCCACGGCGCTTGGCGGACTGTTGCTGGCATCCAACAGTGTTTCACAAGAAACTTTAAATGCGCGCCCCGCGGAATGGCCTCAAGGCAAGCCTCTTATAGTTCAGCCCGTTCTCACCTATGACACCCCGCAACGCCAGGACAGGACAAGTTGGCGTAGCTATGGCGGCATCCATACGGATGATGCCGCAACCGCTGAAGCCCTGCGTATCCAGGAGGAATTACAGCAACTGGTTGCGTCCGCAGGATTTCCCGTGGAATTAAGGCCAATCGTTTTGGCGAAAGATGAGACCGCCATTGCCGGACTGTCTGCGGCGTCGGACGCGGATGTACTGATGCCCTATGCGGCAGGCGGCGCTGTGGAATGGTTCTGGAAACTGGCCAGCTGCGGCAAGCCGAACCTCATGTTTCTTCGCCACAAATCAGGCCCGTACTATCTCTATCATGAGATCGCCCACTGGCGCGTGCTGCGTCACCACGAAGACACCATGGCGGAGCCCCGCCTGGACGTGCGGGATATCGTAGTAGACGACTATGATGAGGTGCTCTGGCGGCTGCGCGCCCTTTATGGACTTAAGAACGCCAAGGGGACGAAGGTACTTGCCATCGGCAGCCTGGCCGCTTACAGCGCTCCCGCCCAGAAGCATGGTCCGCGTGTCGCCCAAGACCTCTGGGGATACACCATTGAAGTGCTCCCCCGTGAGGAGTTTGCCCGACGCCTGGAAACAGCCAAAGCCGATGCCGGGTTTATGAAGGATGCCGAAGCGGAAACGGACCGTTTTCTTTCCAACCCGCAAATCACACTGCAAACGGAGCGCAAATTCGTTGTCAATTCTTTCGCTGCCTGGCATCTGTGCAAAATGCTCCTTGAAGAGAAACAGGCTTTTAATTTTGGGTTTGATTATTGCATGGGCCATGACATTATCGTCATGCTTGACACACCACCGTGTCTGGTTTTAGCGTTGGCCAACGATGCCGGTTATACCGCCTATTGCCACACGGATTTGAGCCATACGATGCCGGGCGTGTTGCTTCGGTGGATTACAGGCAAGCCAACGTTCGTTTGCAACACCCACTTCCCGCATGATGGTATCTACACGGTGGCCCACTGCGCCGCGCCCATGAAAATGGACGGCCACAATTATGAACCGGTCACCGTTATGACCCACTACGAATCCGACTATGGCGCGGCCAGCAAGGTCGCCTACAAAAAAGGCCAGGTCGTGACGCTGGTCCAGCCGGACCTGCACTGTACCCGGTGGCATGGATTTCGCGGAACCGTGGCCGATACACCTTCCCTCCCCATGTGCCGGTCTCAAATGGATATTTCCATAGAGGGCGACATCCAACGGATTACCGAAGAAATTGAAGGGTTTCATGCCCAGGTGGTCTACGGTGATTACCTGCGCGAGGTCGGCTATGCGCTGAAAAAACTGGGCAGTTTGGAATGGGTGAATTACAGCAAACCGGCCTGAGTTATATTCTTCGCCATAAGGGCCATAATCCTCCTCCAGAGAAACTTCAATCGCAACTTGTTGATATAAAATATTTTAACCGAAATCGGGTTTGTAGTGAATCCTCTCGATTACGATTTTCGAGCACGAGCACGAAACACGAATCGGCGTAATCGTTATCGTGCTCGTAATCGAAAAGTTTCTACGCTTCGTCCAGGACTTCACCCGGAAGAAGTGGCGCCAGCGGCGCAACAGAAATGTACCATCGTCTTTCATTACAAACAACTTTAACCACTGTCATTCCGGTCTTTTCGCGGTCTGGTACTCGCTCCGCTACACGCCATTTTTCCACCGCGAAAAACCGGAATGACGCGTTGTTTTTGGATTCTTGAACTAAACCAGGACATAACGCTCCTCGTGGTAAGAAACTGAAATCATAATTAATTGTCAGCGAAATGGCCTTAAGCGCCTATAGACACATAACCCCGGCACGCCGGGGCGGGTTGCTGCCAAGCAAAATCCTATGTATTGAATCCGAGCACACGACAATAAGGAAAATATTTACAAAATAAATAGGCTCGCCCCACCATTACGGAGTGCGTACTTGATCGACCTGTTCACCTCGATCATAGGGTAGTTCATCTTTGTTTCCATGAAGATATCCGATTGGTGATTGCCCGTCAAACAGTGATGCTCAAAGCAATTCCAAGGTGCTTTGGAAAAATATTGATATTGAATGTAATTTAATGTAATAATACTACACGATTACATTATAAAAAGAGCCGTGTCGAGTGGCGCGGGAAAGATTCTAACCGTTGATAAACTTATCTCTAAAACGTTTTACCAAGTTTTTTGTTGTCTCATAGGAGACACGCGTCGAAGTATTCTTCTGCCATGAACATACTCTCGATTACAACCATGTCATGGCAATAAGGATGATTGAGTATGAAGATCTATGTAGGAAACCTTGCGTACAGTACCACGAGCGAAGACCTCCGTGAACTCTGTGAAGGGTATGGCGAAGTCACTTCCGCGGATGTGATTTCGGACCGCGATTCCGGACGTTCCAAGGGATTCGGCTTTGTGGAAATGACCGAGGAAGAAGCGACGAAAAAAGCCATCGAGGGCTTGAACGGTTCTGAACTTCAAGGCCGTACCATTACGGTCAATGAAGCGAAACCTCGCGAAAGCCGGCCCCGTTCCGACAGCCGCGGTGGCGGCTACGGCGGCGGCGGAGGCCGGCGCTATTAACAGCCCGCTTTAATTGACTTCTCGAAAAGGCCGGAACGGCAAACGTTCCGGCCTTTGTTTTAGTGTTGTCTTCATTAAGCCGATATATCCCCCCACTTTTGCCATGGCCCGAAGCCGCTTCGAATCGCCGTCCGCAATAAAAAAAGTTTCGTTACCTCGCGGCCATTTTGCAACACGCCGACAGAGACTTGCCCCTCCACCAGATAGTGACGGTTATTACGGGGCCCCGGGCATTTACCCCGGGAGCAGATGAAGGAGGCGCACCTCGCCAAGGGGCACGGAAAGATCCAGGCGTATTCTTTCTTCTTCCCCAATGAACGATACCGGCCGGCCATCTTCAAAATTGAGAACAGACTTTATTTCAAAGGGAAGTTCCCGAAGTTCCACCGTAACGTCGGAAGCGACGGTTTCGTGGTTGATGACGAAAAGAATCGCCTCGCGGTCATTGGCGCGCACTGACACTTCGATATCGGGATTGGAAGACCGCACGTGAGGCTGCACGCCGGCCGATTCGGTTATTGCGCGCAAAAGTCCGACCAGTTGCGCCCGCGCTGCGTCATTGTTATCTTCATAAGCCTGAAAATACGTGTCCTGCAGGCTGAACCCCAGCAGAAAAACCTGCCCCTTTCCCGCCCTGCCGCGCAAGACCACGGGCACGCCGTCCGCGGATTGGGCCAACAGTTCCGCAGTGGTCACCGTGCAAGGACGGGGACTGACCAGTTGCAGGTCCAGCGCGACATCCAGAACCGCCGCGTTTACCTTGTCCACTGTAAAAACAGTCTCATCCGGGGTATTTTGCGGTCTGTTTGCCCAGGCAGGCGGCTGGGTCTTATAAGGCACCCAATGGCCGTATCGGGCGATGCGATTCGCGTTCATGCCGCTCACACCGAACACCTCTTCAAGCACGGCCGCCGGTTCCTTCGCTTCATTCAACCGAGGAACGCAATCCGCGATGACGGTTCCCCCGTTCCGGACAAACCCAGCTATGCGCGCCATCACGGCCGCCGGGAGCAGATCCAAATCGAACAGGACCAGCAGTTCATATCCCTCCAGCGTTTCATCAACGACCTGGTCCTCGTGGAGAATGTCCAGTTCGCCGAAGGCCCGCAGGAATAGTTCAAACGAGAGGCCGACATTGAAATATTCCCGCTGGAGCTGGATGTACTGGGTCCGTGGAAACAGCATGCATGCCCTGGCCTGCACCTTTGGCATGTTTAACAGTCTGCCGCCGGTTTTTTGCAGCAGGCGCAGCCCTGCACCGAGGCTTTCCCAATGGCCCGCGTTCACGGGAATTTTGTAACCGGTAAGCAGATAGTTGGCTCCCTGGGCAACCGCCGTCATGCTCATCTCCCGTTCACTCCAGTGCATGGCGGCAAGTTCGGGGCACAGGAAGGCGCCGAACCAGGCAGGATTGTAGGTCCCCACCCAGAATCCCAGGTCCTTTTTAAAGGCTCGCGTCAACGCGCGCATCTGCGCGAAAGCGTAATGGGTCTGGCTGATGCGCGGCATCGGAAGTTGTGACGGCCGGCCAAAGCGGAAATCAAACATCATATAGGGATAAATATCGAAAACGAAAAGGTCCGCAAAATCACCGCCCCAATAAAACACGTCGTCTATGGCCAGTTCCGAATGGGAGGTGCAGCCGCCGCCGAAGGTATTATGGCTGTCATGGGTCATGGTGACCTTGAATGCAGGATTGGTTTCCTTGAGGATGCCGTACACCTGGTGCCAACCGTCAGGGAATTGGGCTGACTGGAAATTGATGACATCCAGCCATTGTTGCGGATTGCCGCTAATAGCGTTCAGGTCCACAGGAAGTTCATAACCATAACGTTTTTGGAATTCAACCCTTGCCGCCTCCCCGAATCCGAAAGACTGCGGCCCCCAGTGGAAGGGTTCATCCTGGTAGGTGAATACGTTGTACAGGTTGGGCACAGCCTTCAGGGATTCCAACGCCGCGGACACCCGGGCGCGCACCGCTTCCGCGTACTCCGACGTGTATACGCAGGGGTTGGGCGGTTCCGTGCGGCCGAACCCTTCCAGTGCCCCGGCATGATAACTGATGATCATCCCCTTGGACCGGGCATATTCCAAAAGAACGGCCTCTTCTTCCGGCGGACGGTGTGTCGGCAGTTCCAAACCGGTAAAGCCATGCTCGAGGATGTTGTCAATTGTGGCGCGGAGTATTTCCTCGCTTACTGGCCCTTCCTCGCCCTTCCAGCCGGAACCGGAAGGCACCGGCGAAAACTGGGTCACTGCGGGGAAAAAAGCTGGAACCTCTACGGATTCAACGCCAGCGGCCCCGCCTGCTGCACATGACATAACCAACCAGAGCACTGTCCAAGGTTTCATCGGTTATTCCTTCCAGACCGCATACAGCAGAAAAGCGGGTGATGCCCTGCGAAATACACGGGGTAAATCCGTGACGGATACTTCCATCACGTTTCACTGTCAGGAAGAGGATACACCTCTCCTCTATCCTATTCCAATCGGTTCTCGCGGTGACGGATTTTCCGGCGCCTGAATGTTGCCCTTGCCGTTATAGCAGTGCAACCAGACGGTTTCGAGTACCAATCCGCCGTAAGGCGGTTGATTTGAATCCATTTGATGCGGAATTCAGTCTATTTACTGAGAAGGAACAAAATCATGGGTAAATTTCGATACATCATTTTTGCGTGTCTGTCCTTTATTCAGGCTTCTATCTTCGCGGAAGCGTCCTGGCTACCCGAGGATTTCACTTTGTTCAACGTGACGGCGCCGTTCTTCCCCACGCCAGGAAAAATCACCCCCGTCCCAACCGGTTCCTTTCCCGAACATGTCCGGGGCAGGGTAGAAACCGGCGCCGAATGGGCCACCGCGGAAGTCATCCGCATTGACAACAACAAGGTTGTTTTTGAGCCACGTGCCGCGGAATTCGTTGATGGAAAGCCGGTTACCGCCTCTGCGGTCCAGGGCAGCGTGACCTGGCTCGGCACCCTGGAGGGGCTCTATTGCCGGACCGCAGCGGGTATCTCCCGCCACAATGCCTACGGGGCAGGCGGTCCCCTGGCCACACAGGTCACCGGGTTGGTGTCGGATTCAAGAGAAACTTTATGGGTGGGCACCCCCCTGGGCCTGAGCCTCCGGACGGCCGACGGCGAATGGTCCCATATTCAAGGGGCACAAGGTCTGCCGGTCGAGGATATCACCGCCCTCGCCCTTGATCGTTCCGACCGGATTTGGATAGGGACTTCGCAGGGCGCCATCCTTTATAAGCCCTACGAGGAAGGGCGGCAATGGTTTTATCGTGCCGGGAAAAGATATCTGCCCGGGGACGCAATAAAATCAATCGCCGTTGCACCGGAAGGCTCCCCCGTTTATTTCCTTACCGATGCGGGCCCGGGCAGGCTGGATGTTGTATCCACCACACTGCTTGAAAAGGCCGATACCATCGAAAAGCGGGTCAACGAACGACATCGTCGCCTTGGCCTGGTCGCGGATTGTGTCCTGGACAACGCGGAAGACCCGACCGCCCACAGCATTGAAGATAACGACAACGACGGCCTTTGGACCGCCTATCACGTGGCGGCCATGTCGCTGTGTTACGGCGCCACCGGCAATTCGGCCGCCAGGGAATCCGCACGGGAAAGCATGCACGCCCTGTATAGGCTCCAGAACGTCTCCGGGATACCGGGCCTGGTCGCGCGAAGCGTGGTTCCCGCGGAGATTGGCAAAACCAAAAGCGAGCAATGGCGGCCTACTCCGGACGGTACACTGTATTGGAAAAGCGACACCTCCTCAGACGAGATAGACGGGCATTACCTGGCGTTCTACACCTATTATGAACACATTGCGAACGCGGATGCGGCGGAGCGCGCCTTGATCGAAAAGCAGGTGCGCGCGCTTACCGATTACCTGGTCAATAACAACTATCAACTTATCGATTGGGACGGGAAACGTACCCGGTGGGGCTTCTGGAACCCCGAAGCGCTTAACGGGAACCCCCTGAACTATGTGGAATCCGGCCTGAACGCCCTCCAGATACTGTCCTTTCTAAAGGTTGCCCACCATATTACAGGCGAAGCGAACTATGAGTCCCATTACCGCAAACTGATTGTGGAACACCATTATTTGGACAATATTCTGCTTACCAAAAAGTGCTTCCCCGACGAGAACAACCACAGCGACGATCAACTCGGTTTTGTTGCATGGTACCCCATCCTGCAACTGGAGAGGGACCCGCGTGTGCGCAGGGCGCTGGGCGCGGGCGTAAGCCGCCACTACGCCGTGGTCAAGCCGGAGAAACCCAGTTTCTACACGTTTGTATACGCCACGATAGACCCCGCCGGCGCGGACATTGCCGGTGCCGTTGAAAACTTGCAGGAAATTCCGACGGACCGGCGCATCTATGCGACCCGAAACCGTCACCGGGCGGACGTACAGTTCTCCCCCCTGCCGAACAGATTCGGCCGGCCTTTATTGACGCGTGTACTTCCCGCGGACGAACGCTGTTTCAAGAAATGGAATGCCGACCCCTATGAACCGGATAAAGACGGTGACGGACGGGTTGAGGATGATGGCGCCGCCTATCTCCTTCCTTATTGGATGGCCCGGTATCATGGCTTTATACGGGAAACCGAATAAAGACACGACACATACAGGTTGCACGTCCCGCGCGATTTCGAATCCTTAAGATTTTCTGTGTCTTGCGCTTACACGGTCCACGGCGCGCGGTATTCCCGGGTCAGCCATTCGGGGTTGCCGCTGCCCTCGGCAAACTGCATTTCTTTGGGCTGCCACTTGATGACCTCATGGTTGAAATACGCCTGGTTCAGCAGGTGGCAGCAGATGGCGCTGCGACCGCCGACTTCTTCACTGGTAACGGTTTTTTCGCGTGATTCGACACAGTCAAGGAAATTCCGGATGTGGTCCGGACTCTCATATAACTTGATTTTCGCGTCAGCCAGGAATTCCTTTTCCAGGGTGCTCAGCACGGATCCCAGGGAACCGCCGTCCTCCCGGGAGGAGAAACCGGCCACTTTTTCACCGCCCCGCCAGAATTCGATTTTTCCTCGGTTAACCTTGACTTCTCCTTCGCTGCCGAAGAAATGGGCGCCATAGCCGTCCACGTGGGTCACCCGAACACCGTTTTCATATACAAGCACGGCGCCGTTTTTCGCCTGCGCATCCGCCGGGGGATGCACTTCCACCGGGCCGCTTTTATCCATGTCCAATCCCCACTGCGCGATATCGACATGATGGGCGCCCCAGTCGCACACCATGCCACCGCCATATTCCTTGTAGTTGCGCCAGTCGGGGAAGTGGTCATGAATGCCCCGGGGGCTCAACACGGAGCTGTAGGGCCGTACGGGCGCCGCCCCGAGCCACCGATCCCAATCAAGTCCGGGTTCCAGTTCCTCTTCCGGCAGGTCACAGGGCGCCGGTGGCGGCCCGAAACTGCAGTCCACATGGTCAATTTTCCCAATGAGGCCGTTTTGCACCAGTTCGCAGGCGATTCTGAACTCTTTCATGGACCGCTGCATGGAACCGGTCTGGAGTACGCGGCCGGTTTCCTTGACAGTATCCATGACCACATGTACTTCGTGAATATTATGGGTCAACGGTTTTTCACAATAGACATCCTTGCCCGCCTTTAGCGCCGCCACGGTGGGAAATGCATGCCAATGGTCCGGCGTGGCAATTACCACAGCGCTGATATCGTCCCGGTTGATGATTTCCTGGAAGTCGCTGTAGGCGCTGCAATCGGCCGAACCGCGTTCCGGTCGCGCCGTGTAGAAACTATTTACTTTTTCCTGAACCGCCGTTCGTCGGGTCGTATCGACATCGCATACGGCAAGCACCTGGCATCTTTTGTGGTTCAGAAAGGCATCCAGCAGGTAACTGCCCTGCTTGCCCGTGCCGATGAAGCCCAGGGTAATGCGATCATTGGGTCTGGTATCGGCGCCCCATAGGCGCGACGGCAGTACGAAGGGGGCGGCCGAAATCAGGGACAACTGTTTCAGAAATGAACGGCGACTGGTCATCTTGGGAATTTCCTTCAATTTTGTTAACGTATGCCTTGCGGTTATAGCGCTGCAAGTTGGAAAACTCACTATTTTTGTTTACCACACCAAATATCATACCAGCTTTGTTCCCCCCCGGAGAAGGAACCCGGCAATCCGCCCCCTGCACCTGGGAGAGCCCCGTTTCTCTTCCCGATCATGGCAGCGGGGACTCAAAGATAACCCAGAGCCTCCAAAGATTGAATATCCTCGTGATTGAGAAGGTCTGAATCGGTCTTTTGGATATCAAGTTGAGCGCTGGTGCGCTCATCCGCCGCGCGTGCGGCATCCAGCAGTTGTCGCCCCTTTGCCGCACTCGCGGGGTCCCGGTCCGCCAGGGAATTGCGTTCTTCGGGGTCCTCCGCGAGATTAAACAGCAGTTCGTGTCCGGAAAGGACGCCGCGTACATATTTCATCCCCTCAAAAACAACGCTTTCCAAGGGTTCATGAAAAATGGGGGCCCCGCTGAAGACAGGCTGCTCAACAGCGGACCCGGCCGGGTTCTTGAGCAAGGCTGTAAACGGCGGCAACATGCTTTCCGGATTCGCCGCCGGCGCTGCGCAAAGTTCGAGCAGGGTGGGCGCAATAGCCTGCGTGGAAACGGTGGCCTCCACCCGCGCTTGCGCGGGTGTTCCGGGCAATTTTATTAGCATAGGGACGTGTATCAACTCATTGTACAGGGTGTGTCCGTGTTCAAAGCGTCCGTGCTCCCACAGTTCTTCGCCATGGTCGGACGTAAACAGAACGAGTGTGTCCTCGTACAGGTTTAACTGCTTAAGGGCTTCAAAGACACGTCCCACCTGGGTGTCCACATACGCGACCTCCCCGTCATACAGGGCATGTATCCAGGCCCGCTCTTCGGCAGTTCTGGCGGTACTTCCCATACGTCCCGCCCGCGTCTCCATAAAACGGTCTCCCCGTTCCCTCACTTCGGGATTCTGCGGCTGAAATTCTTTGGGCGGCATGTAAGGCATGTGCGGGTCAAAGTAGTGCAGCCACAAAAAGAAATCCCGGTCGGCATTGTTCTTAAGCCATTGGATGGCAACATCCGTCAGGCCGGACGCGTCCGGCTTCCGGTCGCCGCACAGTTTCACCAGATTGTGGGTTAGACCGACCTCAAAATTCCGGAGTTGGACGGAAGGTTGTGGAAACCAGTGATATTCCGTAAACCCGCGGTCCAGTCTGCTTCGGGGCGTCAGCAGGCCATTGAAACCGACCGCAGCTGTGTGGTAGCCGGCTTTTTTCATGGCCTCCGCCAGCGTCGGCACGTTGCCCGGCAAGGCGCTTTTGCCGTCCGTAAGGGTGTGTACCCGTGGTGAAAGGCCCGTAAGAATGGAGGTCACCGACGGATAGGTCCAGGGGGCGCTGCTATAGGCATTGGCAAAAAGGGAGCACTCCCGGGCAAATTGGTCCAGTTTGGGGGTGTACCCGACATCCGGGTTATAACACCCCAGCGCGTCCCGGCGCAGGGTATCCACGATGACGAGTATGACACGTTTAACGGGGCGGGCGCCGCTGGTTCCGGGAACTTCCATGGCCGGAAGAGACGGTTGCGGAATAAGGGTACGGGACGGCGAAGCAACCACAACGATGAAAAGGACCGCTGTAAGGATGCCAAGGCGCAACGGTGTTTTACCAAGCCACCACAAAAGGACAGCCCCCGCTATCGCAGCAACGGCAAAGGCCCCCCAGTACAGGGCCGTATGCACTTCGGGCAGTCGGGCATATCTAACCCAAACGGCAAAGACAAAGCCCAGCAATACAACCGTAGCGATAAAAAATACGCGGAGCGACAGGCGCACGGACGCAAAACGGCGGGATAGTTTGCCGAGCACCAGGCTGCAGAGAACGGACGTTATCAGTGCGATGGAGGCGAAGTATCTCATCAGCGTCAGCCAATGCGCATCATATTTCCGCATGTGCAACAACAACAGGTCCAGAATAATGACGAGATAGCCATAGAGGATAAAGAAGAGGATCAAAAAGAAAAGAACCATTCCCGTGCGTACGCCGCCGAGCCACACCATGAAGAATGAAAGAAACAGCCACAAGCCGACCAAAACCGCGGTTAAAACGGCGCAAGTCGTTGCGAAACGATCGAAGAAATCCAAAAAGGGAAGCGGATTTTCTCCCGCCGGGGTAAAAAAATAGCCCAGGGCCTCCATGGAGGCGAGAACAAGCCCCCCGAGAAAACACCAAGTCAGGGCACGATATGCGGGAGCAACGCATGCGTTGATTTTCATTGAAGCCTTCCTTTGGGGAATCCATCCAGACAAGGGAAGTCTGGTGTAGTAAACCTGTAATGCATGATACTGCATGGTAGCAAAGTGTTACCCATGTATTCCAAACGTAACTAATGATGTGAAGATACCCATCTATTGCGCCACGCCGCCGACAGTTGTGTTTACTGAAGGTCACTTCCTTGACTATAATGTCTCCTGTCGGCATGCTTCCAGGTGTGATTCGGCTTAATGCCCGGTGATGAACCGCAAGAGAAGGGAACCTGCCATGCGCAACGTCCTAATGACTGTTCTGATTCTATGGGTGAGTATCGGGGTTTCATTCACCCCAATAACAACGGCCGAACAGGCCGGTCCGGATTCAGGCGGACCACTATGCGATCGGCAAGTAACCTCTGGCACCCCGGCTACGGGCGAACCGGCTTCCAACAACTGGCTGTGCAGAAAATGCCGGACGCTGGTCCAGGCGGCAGATAAACCTTCTTCCTCCTATTGCCCGTCCGGCGGCCATCATCAGTGGAACAACCTGGGCCGCGTTGGCAACACGCTCTATCAGTGCAACAGATGTAATACTACGGTTGCTTCTAAAGACAAGCCTTCTTCCGCCTACTGTCCGGCCGGCGGTCTTCATCAATGGAACCGCCTGGCCAACTGATGACCCCCGAATCTGGTTTGCTTCATCCGGGCAGGGTTATCCCGCCTTTCCCGGAAAAACGTCAACGGTTTATTTCTCATTAAGGAACGAACATTTTATGACCAAAAAACTTACCGTGATACCTGAAAGGTGCTCCGGGTGCAAGATGTGCGAACTGGCGTGCGCCATCAAACATTTCGGCGTCAACAATCCCAAAAAGAGCGCCGTCCGCGTCCTGGTCACCTATCCGCACCCCGTGGTGCGCATGCCCATCGTATGCAGTCAATGCAAAAAACCGCCCTGCGAGGATGCCTGCCCGGTCGGGGCCATCAGCCGCAACGACGGGGTGGTGAAGATAGACCAGGAAGTGTGCATTTCCTGTTTCCGTTGCATAGACGCCTGTCCCTTCGGTGCGGTCTACGCCCATGATGACTGTACCTTCCCCATCAAGTGCGACCTGTGCGGGGGCGACCCGGAATGCGTCAAGCAGTGCCCGAAGTCGGCCTTATTACTGCTCCCCGAATATTCGCTGGGAAGTTCAAACCGCCTGAACAATGTGTTGAGCTACACCCAGATGAAGGAAATCGAATACTCCGAAGAAGGGGAAATCAAAACCATCCGGTACGCGGAAATCGGGAAGGAGGAATTATGAGCGCGAAAAGCGGCTATTTCAGAAAATACCTGCATTGCGATTTGACCGCGGGCACCTGTGAACGCCTGCCGCTTTCCGAGGAGATCATCGCCAAATATATCGGGGGCCGGGGATTCGGCGCCAAGTTGGTCTGGGACAATCTCAAGGCCCATAATTTTAAAATTGATCCCCTGGGACCGGAAAACCTGCTGGTAATCGCGCCCGGTCCGCTGACGGGTGTCTACCTGCCGGCCTCAAGCAAGACCTCGTATGTGTCCATTTCGCCCGCAACCGGCCTGTACGGTGATTCTTCCATGGGCGGTTCTTTTGGCGTGGAACTGCGCCAGGCCGGCCTGGACTGTGTGTCCATTATCGGGGCCGCCCCAGAACTTTCCATCCTCTTCATTGATGACGATGAGGAGGCGAAGATCATTCCGATGCCGCAACTCAAAGGCAAAAGTTGCCTGGAGACGGAAGGCCTCATCAAAAAACATCTTGCTTCCAACGATGTTCATGTGGCCACCATCGGCGTGGCGGGTGAAAACCTGGTGCGGTTCGCCTGCGTCAATTGCGATTGGAGCCGGAATGCGGGCCGCACGGGCATCGGCGCCGTCATGGGAAGCAAGAACCTGAAAGCCATCGTGGTGCGCGGCGAAGCGGACCTTCCCGTGGCTGACATGGAAGGATTGATACAGGAGACC
>JAKJCY010000030.1:19257-31895 GCA_022706235.1 Candidatus Hydrogenedentota bacterium
AAACTTACCGTGATACCTGAAAGGTGCTCCGGGTGCAAGATGTGCGAACTCGCGTGCGCCATCAAACATTTCGGCGTTAACAATCCTAAAAAGAGCGCCGTGCGCGTCCTGGTTACCTATCCGCACCCGGTGATGCGCATGCCCATCGTATGCAGCCAATGCAAGAAACCGCCCTGCGAGGATGCCTGCCCGGTCGGGGCCATCAACCGTAACGACGGTGTGGTGAAGATAGATCAGGAGGTGTGCATTTCCTGCTTCCGCTGCATAGACGCCTGCCCCTTCGGCGCGGTATACGCCCACGACGACTGCACCTTCCCCATCAAGTGTGACATGTGCGGAGGCGATCCGGAATGCGTGAAACAGTGCCCGAAAGCGGCCTTATTACTGCTTCCGGAATACTCGCTGGGCAGCGCCAACCGTCTGAACAACGTATTAAGTTACACCCAGATGAAGGAAATTGAATATTCCGAAGAAGGGGAAATTAAAACCATCCGGTACGCGGAAATCGGGAAGGAGGATCTATGAGCACGAAGGGCGGTTATTTTAAAAAATATCTGCATTGCGACTTGACTTCGGGCACCTGCAAGCGCCTGCCACTTTCCGAGGAGATCATCGCCAAATATATCGGGGGCCGGGGATTCGGCGCCAAGTTGGTCTGGGACAACCTCAAGGCCCATAATTTCAAAATTGACCCCCTGGGACCGGAAAACCTGCTGGTAATCGCCCCCGGACCGCTGACCGGCGTCTACCTGCCGGCTTCGAGCAAGACCTCGTATGTGTCGATTTCACCTGCGACCGGTTTATACGGAGATTCCTCCATGGGCGGTTCCTTCGGCGTGGAACTGCGCCAGGCTGGCCTGGACTGTTTATCCATAATCGGGGCCGCTCCCGAACTTTCCATCCTGTTCATTGATGACGATGAGGAGGCGAAGATCATTCCGATGCCGCAACTCAAAGGCAAAAGCTGCCTGGAGACGGAAGGCCTTATCAAGAAGCATCTCGCTTCCAACGATGTTCATGTGGCCGCCATCGGCGTGGCTGGCGAAAACCTGGTACGGTTCGCATGCGTCAATTGCGATTGGAGCCGTAATGCGGGCCGCACGGGCATCGGCGCCGTCATGGGAAGCAAGAACCTGAAAGCCATCGTGGTGCGCGGCGAAGCGGACCTTCCCGTGGCTGACATGGAAGGATTGATACAGGAGACCGACACGGCCGTGCGCTACATGCGCGAGCACAAGTACTTTCATGTGTGGCAGCAACAAGGCTTGATGAGCGTCATCGAATATGCCAATACCCAGGGAATTCTGCCCACCTTCAATTTCAAGGCCACCACCTTTCCGGGACATGACAGTATCAATGGCGAGACCATGCTCGACCGCTATAAAATCGGCGACAGCGCCTGTTTCATGTGCCCCATGTCCTGCGGCAACATCTGCCTGGTCAAGAATGGGAAATACACCGGGACCGTGACGGAAGGCCCGGAATATGAATCCTGCGCCATGCTGGGTTCCAATCTTGGCATTGACAAGTTCGATGCGGTACTCGAAGCGAACCGGCTTTGCGATGAATACGGGATTGATACCATTTCCGCGGGCGGTGTCATCGGGGCCGTCATTGAAGGCTATGAATCCGGCGTAATTTCACTGGACGATCTTGACGGGCAGGAGATATCCTGGAACGATGACGGCGCCATCCTGGACCTGCTCCGCAAGATGGCCTATCGCGAAGGGATCGGCGATACCCTTGCCAACGGCGCGAAAGCCATTATCGCCCGCTGGCCCGGGATGGATAAATTGCTCTTGCAGGTCAAGGGCCTTGAACAATCCGCCTATGACAGCCGGGTCGGCGCTTCCATGGGCCTGGCCTATGCCACCTCCGACATCGGCGCGCACCATACCCGCGCCTGGACCATTGCCAAGGAAATCGAAGAAGGCGCGAACTGGACGCCGAAACAGAAGGTGGACCTGGTCATCTATCACCAGACGCTCCGTCCG
The DNA here is from genome assembly GCA_022706235.1 of Candidatus Hydrogenedentota bacterium. GTDB lineage: Bacteria > Hydrogenedentota > Hydrogenedentia > Hydrogenedentales > CAITNO01 > JAAYBJ01. The sequence continues at coordinate 21,252 of JAKJCY010000030.1, forward strand.
TTGTTTGACATGCTGGGCGTATGCCGCCTGCCGTGGATTGAACTGGGACTCAATGAGCGGCACTACGAGAAGTTCTTCTCCTATGTCACGGGTAAGGAGACCACGCTGGAAGAACTGTTGGCGTTGTCCAATACCATATATAATCTTACGCGCCGTATCAATACCCACCTGGGCGCCACGCGAAACGATGATTCGCTGCCGTATAAGGTTCGTGAAGCGCCGATTCTCACCGGCCCCAACGCGGGCAAGAAACTTGACGCAAAAGAATTCGATGACATGCTGAGTCTCTACTACAAGGTGCGCGGCTGGGATGAGAACGGTGTCCCTCCCGAAGAAGTGGAGGCCTATTTTTAAAATATGCAGGCCATTACCGCGTCCCGGTTGCATCCGTTGTGAATGATGCCTGAAAGACAATGTGATTGACAATCGTATCTAACACATCAACCAAAAGGACACTATCATGCGTATTACGATTCTTACGGTTCTGACGGTCACAGGACTGATGTACTCCTGCGATGTTTATGGCCTGGAAGCCACTGAAGGCGGGCCCGCATTCATAATGCACCGGGTGGGGAACTATCGGGGGGAGGCCTGTGGTGTGGGTGACTTCAACAATGACGGCAAACTGGATATTGTGGCGCTGCCCTATGTCTATCTCGCCCCTGATTTTGCCGCCATGGAAATCTGCAAGGTCGAGGGCGATGTGGATGAAGAAGGCAAAGGATACCGCTGGGATTTCATGAATGCGCCGGTTGATGTGGACGGTGACGGTCTGCTTGATGTGGTTACGGCGTCCTGGTTCGGCGAGAAAGCGGAATGGCTTAAAAATCCCGGCACAGCCGGCGGGCTGTGGGAACGTTTCCTGGTAGAGAAAAACGGCAATTATGAATGCGGTGATTTGGCTGATATTGACGGCGATGGCAAGTTGAACGAGGTGTTGCCGGCGGTTATGAGCACCTGCTGGTATGAACCGGGCATATTACCCGACGGCAAAAAGGGCATTATCAAGCACACCATTTCCGATAAGACCATGGCATGGGGCGTTGGTTATGGGGACCTGAACGGGGATAAGCGCCCCGACGTTATCCGCCCCGATGCCTGGTTCGAGGCGCCCGCTGACCCGCGCTCCGGCGCGTGGACGGAACACCCTCTGAACATCGGCGGCAAGGAAGAAGGCAAAGCGGACCACACCGCCCCCATCCTGGTCTATGACGTGAACTCCGACGGGCTGGCGGATATCGTAACGAGCATCGCACACGATTATGGCATCTTCTGGTACGAACAGGGCCGTAAAGACGGTGAGGTCACGTGGTCGCGGCATTTAATTGATGATACCTGGTCCCAGTCCCACAGCCACGGCCTGGCCGATTTCGACGGTGACGGCGATCTGGACCTGGTCACCGGGAAACGCTTCATGGCGCACAACGGCGGTGATCCCGGTGAGTATGAACCCTTGGGGGTGTACTGGTATGAACTCGAACGTGGTCCCAACCCCGTGTGGAAGAAGCACATCCTAACCTACAATGAAGGGATTGGCTCCGCGTTGAATCTCGTTGTGAGCGACCTGGACGCCGACGGCGACCCGGATGTCGTCGTTACGGGAAAATGGGGCGGCCCGGTCTGGTTTGAAAATACCCTTAATAAAAATTTATGATTTTGAGTGCACTTTAATGTCTGAATCTGCCTTTATATACGAAGTTTTAGTAACAATTATATCCAACCGTTGCTGTCTATAAATTTATACCTATTAATTCTGCATGATTAATCGTTGTCGGAGCCTTTAGACACCATGAACACATACCTACTCACTTGGAATCCAAAGCGGTGGAATTGGGACATGGATGAGGATTTGGCATCAATAAATACACAGGGCTTTTCTGATGGTCGTTGGAGTTGTGGACGCACAAGGCGCATCGAACCTGAAGACCGTATCTATTTATTACGTCAAGGAGTAGAACCACGTGGAATTGTTGCCTCGGGTTATGCAAAATCAACCCCATATGAAGATGACCACTGGGATATAAATCGAAAGGATAAAGCCCTATATATCGATGTACGATTAGACACTCTTTTAGTACCAGAGAAAGAAGGTATCCTTCCTTTAGTTCAACTTCAAAAAGGTTATCTTGCCGAGGTCAATTGGAATACCCAATCCTCCGGTATCTCAATAAGTTCTAATGTATCAGATGTGCTAGATAGAAAGTGGCGTGATTTTCTTGAGGAGCATGGCCAATCACCCATTTCATTACCAGATGAAGTTTTAACTCCAACACTTTACTACGAAGGGGCTTGCCGCCGAGTCACAGTTAATGCCTATGAACGTAATCCACGCGCCAGAAAAGTCTGTATAGAACACTACGGTACAAAATGTTTCATATGTGGTTTTGATTTTGGCACAGTTTATGGTTCCATTGGGGAATGCTTTATTCATGTGCATCATATAGTTCCCTTATCTGATATTGGAAAAACCTACAAGTTGGATCCTGTGCTGCATATGAGACCTGTCTGTCCCAATTGTCACGCGATGTTACACAGAAGTCCAAAGGTTATGTCAGTTGAAGAATTACAGGCTATTGTTCAGTTAGAACAATAATGATGAACCCTTGAAGATGCTTCACCGCCTGAAGTCGCCTTTATATACTCTGGTTATTCAGGTCCGGAAATCAATAAGGTTCTTCAAACTTCCGGTATCATCTCATTGAAAGCGACAAGGGTTTATATTTCGTTGTCCGTGGGTCGTCTATTTTCTGCTATACTGTCAATATAGAAACACATGTGTACATTGATTACAAACAGGATCATGTTATTGTGCCCCCAAGCGTAAGAGACTTGGTTAAGCGGCTGGTGGATGCGGGTTTTTCCGAACGTGGCGGGAAGGGAAGCCACCGGAATTTTATACATCCGCGGGTTTCACGGCCGATAACCATTTCGGGCAAAATGAGTGATGATGGGAAACATTATCAAATACGTGCTGTTGAAAAAGCCCTTGAGGAATTAAAGCGATGAAAGAAAGTGCCCGCTATGCCAAAATTGTTGAGTGGTCTGAAGAGGACCAGTGTTACATCGGTAGCGCGCCCGGACTCTTATACGGCGGTTGTCACGGGGAGCAGGAACAAGAAGTATTTGAACACCTATGCCGCATCGTGGAAGAAACCATTGCCTTGTATCATGAAACAGACCGTGAACTGCCGCCGCCAACGGCGAACCGGGATTATGTCAACAAGATGCAGCATGTTGCCTAAGCCGTCTATTCCTTGCGCTTGTAGGTAATAATCAACGCTCCGGGCCGCGAGGCAATCTCTACGGGCAGGCCGGTTCCCATCAACATCTCGCCGGTCATTTCACGGACGGTGTCGGGACGGTCCAAATCGGTAAGGATATAGGTGGCCGACCGGTCCAAGCCGCACAGGACGATGTCGGCGGCGCGGTAGATGCTCTGCTCGCGACGGAACAGCTGCACCATCCCCTCCCCCGTTTCCGGCCGGTGGAACTGCCAGCCCATCCAGGCGTCCCGGTCCAGACTGTAGCACGTGAGAGGGTAATAATCGCCCGCATAATTGGGCGCGACTTGTTTCCATTGGGAAATCAGCCGACGCAGCTCTTCATAGTTCAGGTCCGTGCGGCGCGCATCCCAAAGGCAGTTCGGGTAGGGCGTCATCATGCTGCGGAACAGGTAGGCGTCCGGTTCTTTTACCCCGGTACCGTGGAAGGGGATCCAGAAGGAGATGCCGTAGGTGCAGCCTTGGGCGCCTACGGGTTCCAGAATGTAATCGGTGCGCCACAAAGGCACGGACCGCCGGAGCGTTTCCAGGTCGTTGCGGCGGCCGCCGCTGGCGCAGGTGTCTATGCGCAGTCCGGGACGGCGCCGGAGCAGTTCATCCCAGAAGGCGAGATAGCCGGTGACATGGCGAATTTCCGTGATGCCCTGGCGGTCAGGCGCATCCGCGCCACGCCAATAGTCGAGGGGGTCCATATTGAAATCCTGCCGGTACAGGTCTATGCCCTGGTCGGTCAACAGCTGGTCCACATGGTCCACCAGCCATTGCCAGGCTTCCGGGTGACCCAGGTTCAGGAGTTTCTGGCCGCCATCCGCGCCGAGGAGCCACTCGGGATGGGTGTCATACAGCCACGTGCCGGGGGTGACGCGTTCGGGTTCGAACCATACGATAGTATCAATACCTTTTTCACGCGCATGGTCCGTAATGGAACGAAGGCCCCGGGGGAACCGCTTCGTATCCACTGCCCAGGTACCCGTGTTGGGCCAGCCCGAGGCGTTGAAGTACCAACCCGCGTCCATCCACCAGTAGTCAATCGGAATGCGCTCCTCCACATAGCGGTCAATGAACTGGAACTGGCTCGCCTCGTCGGCGGTCACCATTTCGCCAAAGAAATGGGAGGAACAGCCTGCCAAATGGGTTGGGCGGAGTTGCCCGCCAGGACGGGGCACGTTGTGGGCTATCATCCAGCGGCGCCAGGTGTTCTGCGACGCCACGCGGTCCCCCCTCCAGAACTGGAGCACAATGAGCGGCGAACGCACCTCTTCGCCGGGAAGCAGGGAAAAATGCGTCAATTCTTGTCCTGCGGCGATGCGAAGCCCCGTGGTTTCATCCCGGGTGAAGGAGGCGCTCCACTGGCCGGGCCATCCCACCACGGCGATGACACCGCCGCCGGGCCATTCCACATTGAAATAGGGAAATTCGCCGTTGCTGCCGCGCCCACCTGTCGAGGCCAGCCGCTTTTCTTCACCCGCCTTCAGGGTGGATACATGGGGTTCATAGTCGTTCGCGGCGCAGATGCTGCCGGTATGGTGGTGCAGCACGAATTCCCCCGACCGCGCGAACCGGGCGTAGACTTCGTCCGGCAGCCGTGTAAAACCGGTATCCAGCGCCCGGATATCGGAAAGAATGGGCGTGTTTTTGTCACCGGTATTCTTAAAGTACAGGGTCCATTCTATGGTGGGAAAATCGTTGTATTCCACGCCAATACAGCGGACTTCGAGTCCGGTTTCCGGATCAAGAAATCGCACCTCATGACGTATGCGGGAATCGTCTATCGTTGAGACAGTTGCCTCCTTGGAAAAGCGGGACATTATTTTGGAAAAGGGCGTGCCGTCATAGGAGAAAGAAAAGGGGAGTTCTCCGTCCAACAGCGACGTGTAGGTGGCTTCTTGCGGCGCTTCCCGAACGGGCATATCGCCCAACCGGAGAACGCGCCCATCCTCCAAGGTCACGGTGGCCTCCACCCAGACGGCCTGGTCGCAGGCAATTTCATCTCCCCCGTCGGTGACGTGCAGGCGAAATTGCGTGGCGCCGTCAAGCGGCACCGTTACGGGAACGGGGGCCATACCCTCGCGCACCACGGGTGAAGTGAACGCCTCCGCCTGTTCCCCCACCGCCACGGTAAAAACAACACTGCCCCGCCCCCCGCGCGTCTGGTCATTGGTGTCAACCCCCACCAGCGCATGGAACACTTTTCCCGGTCCAGGCAGCGAAACCAGTATCTCCGCTGGCGCATGGGTGAAAAGACCGTTGTTGTAGGCGCGTTCGCCCAGCGTCAAGGGACGGTCCACGCGGCAATTCTGCCATACAATGTCGAAATGGGAAAGAATCACCAGGCTGCCGACGTCATCCGCGGGAGCGGCCTCGCCGAACTTGGCGGTCACCCACGCCCGCATATCGGCCATCTCCAGCGGAGTCGCGGTAGCCGTCATTGCAACCATACATGACAACAGGGTCAGAATTATTTGGGAGACCTTCATGTGCTATTCCTTGTCACTCTTGTTCCTCATCACTGCTTACCGGTTGGGCGTATCCAAAGCACGCGAAATTCAAGGGGATTCAAAAGCCGGGCAATTACACCGTCTGTCGGGAAGGCGCTTTCTTCTTCGTTCAGAATATCATAGGCGCTTAGTGTTCCGGAAAGTTTTAAGGCTTCCAGGTTCAGACGCGCCGTTACCTCCCGGGGTTCCTTGCCTAGATTCGAAACGACGGCGACAAGGCCGTCCGCTCCCCGGCTGTACAAGCTGACCTTGGTGTCGTTGGAATCCGTCGTAACCACCTCCTGGTTTTTCCAGTAGGGCAACCAGGTTGCCTGTTTCCGCCCGAAGGTATCCATGGCATGCCACAGTTTCGATTCCATTTCCAGGTTTCCGCCCAACTGGCCCCGGACCAGCACATCATGGAGCAGGGAAAAGGACATGGCCTCGGCATAGGAATAGGGCTGCTCATAACACAACAGTTCCGCGGGCACGCCCCAGGGGTGGCCCATAAATTCGCAACGAAAAGCGTCCAGCGGCAGCAGGTCCAGGGACCACTGGCCGCGCGGGATGCCGCCCAACTGCTCCCCATCCCAGTAGCTGGTCGCGAAGGCAATGGTCGGGATGGTCATGGTGGTACTCTGGTGCACGTTGATCATGCCATCCGGTTTCCGGCTTTTTACAAGGGTCCATATCCGCTTCATCATTTCCCGGGTGGCAAAGATGGGATAGGTATCGCCGATGGTGCCGTCCGGCTTGACGTAGCCGCAGCCATGCTTGGTATTGCGGCACTTCCACGGGTTCGCCGTGCCGTCGAGGTAGACGCCATCCAGGTCGTATTCATCCATGGCGCGGGCAATGCCGTCCGCCATGTAGTCCTGCCAGGCGCTGCGGTAACAGACGATATAGGCGTTCTGTTCCGGCAGCCGGTGATAGCCGCCGACCCGGGGAGCGACCAGGCACTCTTCGCTGTAGTAGCGCCATTCGGGCGCGATATTGGACAGTTCATACCCGTAATAGGGGATCAGCCGGATAGTACGCGCATGGCAGGCCTGAACCAGTTTGGTCAACTCGGCGCCATGGGTGGTGGTGGCGTAATTCTGGATGTCGGTCCAGTGCTCATGAAAACAAATGGTCCGGACGCCCAGTTCCGCCAGGCGGTCCAGCATGGTAATGGGCTTGTCCGAGGCGCTGGACGCAAGACAGACGCCATGGGGACCAGACGCGGCCACAGCGCCCGATACCCTGCCCGCCGGACCTTTCTCGGGACGGGTATGCACCAGCAGCGGGTTCAGCCCCTCGAAATGGTCCAGCAACAGGGTATGATCGTCTACTTCGGGCGCCTTGGTCACATCGAAAGAAGTGCGGGCAATATCCGATACCCGTAGTTCGTCAATGTCAAAGTGTCCCGACAGGCACTGGAATACCATTTCAGCGGCATCCGGCGCCGGGACAAGGGTTCCGTTCCACGGAGACTCGCCGGCTTTTTGCCCGTCATTCCAGACCGCCAGCATGCCGCCGCCCCAGGTCACCGCGACATGGTGCCACTCGCCCTGTTTCCAATCCGCCCGGGTGCTGACCATTGCCGGGTAGGCGTCCCCCTGCTTCAGGTAGGCGCGCATGCCCCGGTCATCAATGTTCCAGTAAAATCCAAACTCATCCGAGGAACCCTTCGCGCTCAGGGTAAACAGCTTGCGGTTGAGTTCTCCGCGCGTTTCCACATCCTGAATTTCAATATCCGGATCAAAGGCGACCCGGACCCAGGCCTCCACCGTGCCTTCGACCGGATTGATACTGCCCTTGGCCGGATACACCACGTTTGAATTCAGGTTATAGGGTTTGTCTTCGATACCGTAGTTGCCGTGATGGCAGATGCGGAAGTCCCAGACGTCCTCAGGATTGTCCCGCACGGGCGTCGCCTGAAAGCCGAAGGTATACTCCAGCGGTGTATCCAGCGCCGTCGGCGTGGTAATCATGTTGATCCGCAGCAGGGTTTCCTCAGGGCCCGGCACAATCTGGGTTACCTGTTTGGGATCCGCAACGAAAAAGTTGCGGTCTGACTCGGAGAACCAGCAAAATCCCCGTTCTTCATCGCCCAGCCAGATAAAGGGCCGGAATTCCATGTCTTTGGCTTCCGCCGGCGCGGCGCCCGCGTTATAAGCGTTGCCCCAACTCCCCGGATAACTGTACAGGTAGCGGGCATGTTTTGCGGCAAAGGGAAGTTCAATGCCCAGGTAATCAAGCGTAACTGTGCCCTTTGGAATGAGTTGCCAGTCGGAACGGATCATCCCGTCGAATTCCACGGTTATCGAGGCCGAAAGGCTGCATGAGTCGGATTCGGCACGGGTGGTCACTTTAATGATCCCGTCATTGACTTTTTCCACCCGTGTCTCCGCAGGCGTCCAGACCAGTGGGGCGCCGCCCGCCCGCGCCACGAAACGCACCGGACCGGTCAATACCGCGCTTCCGGCGGCCGTTACCGCCACCGGCCCCGGCAGGCCGTCGAAACGATATTCCCGTCCCCAGGGGCGCACGGCATTGCCTTCTGCCTGTATAGGCGCCCAGCCCGGCGGCAATCCGTCGCACAGGCCTTCCCGGGACCCCAGCCAGGCAGGCCGTTCCGGAATTTCAAACCCCTGGCTGCCCAGGAATATTGGGGTGCCCGCCGCATCGAGGAGCGTCACCTTGGCCTCATACGCACCCGCCTGCAACCCGGAGATGTTCAGGGTACAGGAAGCCGTGCGCGAGGCGTCCAGGGACGCTTCCCCCGCAACCAACGTTTCCGAAGCACCGGCTTTTTGAAGTACAACTTCGGTCTTTGCAGCGGTACTTTCGGGCGCAGTCACCTGCACCGCCAGTTCCCCGCGTATGGGATAGAGGGTAAGCGTTATGGCTTCCGCCGCAAGCACGGGCGGAGACTCTTGCGCTTCAACCCTGACAGCCACAACAAACGGCGCCAAGACCAAAACCAATACCAAGATCGAGAAAGATACGATGCGCATAAAGGCTATCTGTGTATTTACCAACATAATGGGCTACCTCTTGTAGGCGTACTTTCTCAAGTGCGCCCGTTTGTGACAAAAGAGTCTGTGGTAGTGTTCCATGGCGCACCCGGGAAGGTACGCCTACCCAAAAACACACGTTAGATTCAATAGTATGTACGGCCATGGCGCTTGCCTATGATTTATGATGCCGTCCATTATACGCCTTGGAACCGCCGCCAGCCCATATAGAAGACAGTCATCCGGCAGGCCCTGAAATTATATCCCGATTCCTCCATCATTTGGCGTTCAGAGTAACGGCGCATCCCGGCGCGCCTGGGTGCGCCGCTGTAAACTGAAAAAACTTTGTTGGACTAAACGCAAGCAAGAAGACAGAGCAAAAAGGGGACTGACTGCCAAATAGCCCATGACCGTTGCATGGAAGTTGTTTTTCATTCCCCACTATTTGGTAGTCTGTCCCCTTTTTGCGTACACAGGAATGAATATCCACGGCGAAGCCATTAAGTCCAACAAGAGGTGACTTTATTCTGGTCTATCAGGAGTATACTATTCGATGAAATAAATCCGCTGCAGTCGGAAACCTGACGTACATTGGCCTTACAGAAACGACATAAAGGAAACCTGTATGAAAAGAACAACCGCCCTTATGCTGTTGTGGTGCCTTTGCTGTACAGGCGGAAAGAATGTACATGCCCTGCCCGCGGAGGAAATCCCCCTGTCCAGCGCAAACGCCCTGATTTACCACGCCGCGCCCAAGGAACCCCTGGAACTTTCCCCCGGGCCCCATCTGTTCGTTGATGACTACCTCATCGCTTACAACAACAATATATCCCGCGTCGTGCAGGTGCCGCAGCGTGATGCCGCCCTCCCGAATCCAATGGTCACCGGCAAGGAGGACGGATGTTTCCAGCCCTATATGACCATTCTGCAGAACCCGGAGACGGGGCGTTTCCGCATCTGGTACGGGCACCAAAGCGAAGACCTGTCCCAGACTACGTCCCATATCGGGTACATGGAATCGACGGACGGCATCCACTGGGAACGTCCCGCACGCGTGCTGCCCAATCCGGGGCCTATCCAGTTCGGCGCGAGTGTCGTGGACCGGGGGCCTGCCTGCGCGGACCCGTCAAAACGCTATACCTTTGCATGGTGGCACGGCGGCGGGCTGATGCTGGCGACCTCCCCCGACGGATTGGTCTTCACGCCTGTCTCCGAGGAGCCCCTCATTAGGCATAACCACGATATTACCGGCCTCTTTTTCGACACCCTACGCGACCGGTATGTGGCCACGGTCTCCGTGTATCGCGGCGGCGACACCTGGACCGGCGACCGGCGCATCACCATGCATAGTTTCAGCACCGACCTGCTCCAGTGGACACCCCCCCATCATGTCGTGCTGCCCGACGATTCCGTGGATGAGGGTGAGACGCAGTTCTACGCCATGGACGGCTACCTGCAGCGGGGCGGGCTTACCCTCGGCATGGTAAAAGTGTTGCGGGATGATCTCAAGGCCGACACCCCGCCCGACCCGCCGGAGGCCTACGGTGTGGGCTATACGACACTTGCCTGGAGCCGGGACGGCGGAACCTGGACCCGCGACCCCGAACCCTTCTTCCAGCCGGACCCGCAACAAGGCGCCTGGGACCATGCCCACGCCTGGATTGACGAGCAACTGCCCGTGGGGGACGAAGTGTATCTCTATTACGGAGGCTACGCCCGGGGACACAAAGTAAACCGCTTCGAGGAACGGCAAATCGGCCTGGTTAAGATGAAACAGGACCGTTATGTCGCGCGGACCATTTCAGGCGGCACGGGCGAACTGGTAACCCCACTCCTGCGCTTCCATGCCGAAACCCTGCTGGTGCATATTCCAGTCTGAGTAGGCCA
>JAKJCY010000310.1 GCA_022706235.1 Candidatus Hydrogenedentota bacterium
GGGCAAGGTCCTTTTCATAGCCATCGTCGATGAGGCGGCGCGTTTCCTCGACCCATCCCGCCGCAATCATCTCACCGACCCGGCGGTTGATGCGTTCATAGAGCAGGGCACGGTCCCAGCGCAACGCCACCTGGGTGACCTTCCAGGGTTCCCGCGTTTCCCGATGCTCCCGGTGCCAGTCCGAAAAGGGTCTTCCGGTAAGTTCATAGACTTCCAGGGCACGAACGATCCTTACCATGTCATTTTCGCTGCTCAGCAGCGCGGCATACACCGGATCCACGGCACGCAACTGTTCCAGCAGCGCGGCGTTACCCACATCGAGGGCGCGGGCGCGTATCCGCTCGCGGATGCGCTGGTTGCGTGCGGGGCCCTCGAACAGGCCGTCTATGAAGGCGCTGACATACAACCCGGAACCGCCGACCAGTACGGGAATCCGGCCACGGTCCAACAGGTCCGAGGCGGTTTCACGGGCCATCCGTTCATACCGGCCCGCAGCCATGTCGGCATCGGGCGGGAGAATCCCGATGAAATGATGACGGACATCGCATCTTTCTACAAGGGTGGGTGCTGCCGTGCCGATTTCCATACCGCGATAGAATTGCATGGAATCCGCCGACAGCACTTCCGTGTCCAGGCGCAGGGCCAACGCCACTGCCAGGCGCGTCTTGCCCGAAGCGGTTGGGCCGACCACGGCGATCGCCTGTTTCACTGTATCCTCCGGAAACTTTTTTCCATCTGCTGGCGGGTCAATTCCACAATGATGGGACGGCCATGGGGGCATGTGTACGGCGGCTGCAGCCGGTAAAACCCTTCGAGCAGACGTCGGCGTTCCTCCAGAGTCAGCCGGTCGCCCGCCTTGATGGAGGCTTTACAGGCACGGGTGGCCGTCCGAAGCAGGTCCGCACGGGTGTGGTCCTGCCCGAAGAGGTTGCCCTGGGCCAACTGGTCCAGTAAGGCCAGCACCACGTCAGGCGCCTTGCTCTCGGCATAGAGGTGGCACACGCCGGAAACCTGAAAACTGTTGCCCCCGAAGGTTTCCAGTTCGATCCCAAGTTCGCGGAATAGCGCCAAGTGGGATTCGAGCAACGCCACCTGCGAAGGCGCCACTTCGAAAACAACCGGCACGGCCAGCTGCTGCACGGCATATTCGTTGCCCTCGAGCTCGCTGAGTAAAGCGTCATAATTGAGGCGCTCGTGAAGCGCATGCTGGTCGATAATCAGCAGGCGTTTACCTTCCGGTACCAGCAGGTACGTGTCGAACACCTGGAGAGGGGCATCACCCACCGTTTCCAGTGCTTCAAAACAGCCCCGGGGCACCAGGGATTCCTCCGGAGCTTCCTCCGGCGTCTCCCGTCTGCCCTTCGCTTTTTCCAGTCCCGGAATCTCCCGCGTTTCCCAACCCGGTTCCGGGATGGAATCCGGGAAAGCGCCATCCGCCTGCGGCCGGACGGGAGGCGTTTTCGCCACGGGTTCGGTTTCAGTGACAGGCAGGACTGGGGTAGCGTCCAGCGGTTCCGGAGTAATCACGGCAGTTTCCCGGGGGAAATGCTGTTTGGCTATGGATTCCGTTTCCAGGGCGGCTTCGGTTGCGGCAGCCTTGCTGAACCGGCCCAGCGCATCCCGGACGATGTCACGGACGGCGTCATGGGCTGTGCGTTCATCGCGGAAACGGATTTCACGTTTGGTCGGGTGGATATTCACATCCACCTGGCGGGGATTCAACGTCAGGAGCAGCACGGCCACAGGATGGCGGCCTACGGTGATCAGGCCGCGGTACGCGTCCTGGAGACCGTATTGCAGCGCGGGATTTACCACCGGGCGGCCGTTGACGAAAAAGAACTGGTGGGAGCGGCTGGCACGGGTCAACTCCGGAGTGCCCGTAAGGCCGGCCAGGGTAAAACCCTGTTGCTCCCCGTTTACTTCCACCATGTCGTGAATAAAGGAAAGGCCCCAGATCAGGGCAATCCGATCGCGCAGCGTGGCATGTTCGGGCACATCGAGCAGCATGCGATCATTATGGAACAATTGAAACCCGACACCGCCGTTCGCCAGGGCAAGCCGCTGGACAATATCGATACAGTGGTTTAACTCGGTGGTAATGCCTTTGAGAAATTTCGCCCGGACCGGCGTGTTAAAATAAAGCCGGTTTACGGAGATGCGTGTGCCTTCCGGCGCGCCCATCTGCTGGACTTCGCGCAATATCCCCCCTTCCACACGCAGCAAAGTCGCGCTTTCCTCCCCGGCGCGCCGCGTGGTCATCGTGAACCGCGACACGGCCGCAATACTCGCGAGGGCTTCGCCCCGGAAGCCCAGGGTTTGTATGTTATCCAGGTCCTGGGCGTTGCGTATTTTACTGGTGGCATGGCGCTCAATGGCCAGCAGGGCGTTTTGCTCGGACATGCCGTGGCCGTTATCCTGCACCTCGATGAGCCGCCGGCCGGCCGCCACCAGGCGCACCGAGATGCGTGTCGCCCCCGCATCCAGCGCATTCTCGACCAGCTCTTTCACCGCCGATGCGGGACGCTCCACGACTTCGCCCGCCGCGATTTTGTTCGCCACTTCATCGGGCAGCACGCGTATGGGCGCTATGGATTTCATGCCGGACATAAATTCGTTTCCCTGCCCGTTATTGTAGATTAAAGGCCGAGGCCATGGGTAGCGGGAACATTCCCCCCTGCGTCCATCGCCCGTGACGGTGTTCAGCGCTTCATTTCTGGTGTTCCTGAATCATTTTGAAAAAAGCCCAACCCTCTGGATAAGAGATCGCGTTTTTCCTCACTCAATCCCTGTAGATCATCCGGGGTAATCCATCCCTCGAGAATGAGGTGCGCCAAAACTTTCACCAGAACAGAACCACGAAAATCGTACTTGTCTCTTATCTCGCGCCGTTTGCGCCAGAGATAATCATTGATGCCCCAGATATCGTCGCTGTTATGTATCGCGTCCACACGTTTGCGCAGTTCAGCGAGAATACTGGCACACTCCCGTTCATAAGCAGCATCAAAGGCAACGCGTGCGCACTTCTTGTCCGCCTTGCTCCAAGTCAAGCGTTCCATGTTTTATTCTCCTTGTTATGGTGGTTAGAGAACATCCGACAGAAACAGCGTTGTTTTGACGCTCAAAAAGAGCGATAGTACTCCCATGCGAGGTCCGTGGCTTCCGGCGGGGCGTCCACTTTTTTCTGAAAGACGCCCATATTGGTGAACATGCGGCGGCCGAAGATCAGTGCCGGGCCCACATCGCGCGGGTCATTCACCATCATTTTTAAAAAGCGCCCCAGCCCCGCCAGTGTGCCGGGGGGGCTTTTCACACAACAAGGCAACATAGCGTACTGATCCTGGAGATTCCTCAGGAGAAAAGCGATTACTTTGCGGATGGAAGGCAGCCAGGTATCATGAAAAACAACCACCGCGCCCGGGGACAGCATTTTATCCGCAAGGAAAAAATCGGTCAATACGTATTCAAAACGATGGTTGCCATCGATAAACGCGAAATCGAACCGCTGGTCTTCCCGAATCAGTGCCGCCAGTCCCTCGTGGGACGGACAATAAAGGGTCCGCTGGATGCCGGCAAAACCGGCGCTTTCAAGATTTCTAACACCCGCGTTTTTAAACCAACGTTCCTGCCAGGGATCGATGGAAACATGCTGGGTACCGCCGTTTTCCGAAAGCGCCTGACAGATATGCAACGAGGACAGTCCCAGGGCCATGCCGGTTTCCAGAGACCGCTGCACGTGATGTTCCCGCACCAGCCGGTATAGTAGTTTACCTTCGGCCGGTTTGATGGATACGGGGTAAATGTCGATTTCGTTCCCTGCCGCATCCAGCGTTTTTCCGGTCTGATAGATCTGTCGGATGACTTCGTTCATGGAATACCCTTGGAACTTCGATGTCTGAAAACCTCCAGGCGACACACCGCCGGAAGCCGGTGTTCATTCTATCAAACAAGCATCCTCCCTGAAAACGAGAGGTTCACTCCCCGGAACACCGGGGCGGATACACGAAAGCAAAGAACGAATCCTTGTGTCATTGGTTTCAAGGCAGTAGCAGTAACGCGTATATTTCGATTTTGTCTTTATTGTCCCTGTCAAGTAGAATGCCTGTGCCTGAGGCTTCCCGGCATGGGTTAAACAAAAAGGATGGAATGATGGATATCTCCCAACGGATGGCGCCTTTTGAACATGTGACGGCAGATTATTACGCCTATGCGCGACAGGCGGCGGCACAAGGACGCAAGGTGGCGGGGTTCATGTGCTCCTATGCGCCCCAGGAACTGTTGTATGCCGCCGGCTACCTGCCGGTGCGCATCCTAGGGCGTGTCGGTGCCACCCATCGCGCCGACGAACTGCTTCAGGCCTTTTCCTGCAGTTTCGCCCGCAGCGTACTCGA
>JAKJCY010000311.1 GCA_022706235.1 Candidatus Hydrogenedentota bacterium
TTCTCCGGAACCGGGGCGCCCAATTACTTTCCTACAACGAGGTTTTGGATGCCGCACTGTTGAAACTGAATGAACCCGTGGCGGCGGGGCCCCACGGTCGCGCCTGGCTGGGATGGGATACCTTGCGGCCGGTTTCAGGCGACCTCATACAGACCATTCATCATCCCAGAGCCGACAGCATGAAGACATCGCGCGGCACAGTCACCGCTATCGCCAAAGATACCTGCCTGGATATCATGTGTACCCGGGAGTATGCGCAGCAGGTTGAAGTGTTGTGGACGGAAGGGGTCACCGAACAAGGCTCTTCGGGTTCGCCCTTGCTGTACCGGGAACTGAACTACCGCATCCTGGGAACGCTCAGTAACGGGCCGAGCCACAGTTGCACCGACACGAGCGGTAATTTTGATAACTACAGTTCTTTCTCGCTGTTTTTTCCACAGATACAGTGTTACTTGGCACCGGGGCTTGAATGTCAGGAGCCTTACGCCTCCAGCGGCGATGATCGGTGTTTTATCGTCCGGTTGTTCTTTCCCAAAGCGGACACTGTGGAAAATCTGAGGTGCCTCCGGGACACCGTGCTTGCCGGCAGTCCTTTGGGAAAACAGGTGATCAAGGGCTACTATCAATGCTGTCCCGCCCTGGAATGCTGGCTGTCGCGCGATTCCCTGGCAAGAACGGCGTTCAAGGGCGTGCTCACCCTTGGCGATGCCTGGGGAGGCGTGCTTCGCGGCGCCCGTGAAGGTATAGACACCCGCTGATACGGTGGATGTCTTGCCCAAGGAGTAGCGCGGGCAGGGCCCGCTGGCAGTGTTCTACCCCGTCCCGTGGGGCATGAAACACAATCACAACCCCCGGATAAAGGTACGATGAAAAGAAGAGACTTTATGAACGCTTCGTTGCTGACCGGCCTGGGGCTGGCGGCGAAGGCCTCCGCGGCGGACACGGAGGGCAATCCCGCGAACGAGTACCGGAGTACGTTTTCAATGGACCAAAATCAGGTTTCCCTCTATACGCACGCCCGGGTCGAACCCACCAAAGTGTTTCACATTACCGACACGCACCTCTCGCTGGATGATGAACGCGGTGTGCCCTACCGGGAATTCAGCGCGCGCATGGCCGCCGCCTATACAGGCAACAGTCACTTTCAATCCGGCGAGACCTGTTCGGCGGAGGAAAGTTTCGAGTGGACCCTGGATAGGGCCCGAAAGGGGAAAGCGAATTTTCTTGCCCTCACCGGCGACATTTTCAGTTTCCCATCGGAAGCCGCCGTGGGATGGGTACTAAAACAACTGGACGCCACCGGAATTCCTTTTGCCTATGTTGCCGGAAACCATGACTGGCACTACGAGGGCATGAAAGGGAGTTCGCGGGAACTGCGCGACACCTGGACAACGGAGCGCCTGGCCCCCATGTACCAGGGGAACTCCCCTTTGTATGCGACGTATGAGTACAACGGCATACGGTTTGTATGCATTGACAATTCGACCTATGAAATTCTCCCCGAACAACTGGAATTCTTTACGGCGCAGATGAATAGCGCCCTTCCCATGCTGCTGCTTCTGCACATCCCCCTGTATATGCCGGGGCGGTCCATGGGATTCGGATGCGGCCATCCGGAATGGGGAGAACAGTCCGACCGTAATTATGAGATTGAACGGCGCGAAAAATGGCCGGCAGGGGGGCATACGCAAGTCACCCTGGACTTCTACCGGGCGGTCTTCGAAGCACCGAACCTGCTGGCGGTTTTGGCCGGGCACACGCACCGCCAATCGCTCGATATCAAAAACGGCATCCCCCAACTG
The DNA here is from genome assembly GCA_022706235.1 of Candidatus Hydrogenedentota bacterium. Classification (GTDB taxonomy): domain Bacteria; phylum Hydrogenedentota; class Hydrogenedentia; order Hydrogenedentales; family CAITNO01; genus JAAYBJ01. The sequence goes on from JAKJCY010000311.1 coordinate 1,803, forward strand.
GTATCCAGGGAAAACGCCAGCGGATTCTACCTGGAAGTGAATATTCAAACCACCGGGTAGACCGGGGGGATCAAAGTCCATGGATAGGCTGTTGATTTTAACGCTGGTCCGGGCATATACGTATCACAGGCATACGGCAGAACGAAACCCGAATCATGTATTCCTTCTACGTTAAGGCAGGATATTATCGGCTTGTAGCCACCATAACAATCAAGAAGTTTAGTTATCTGAAAGACACCAGAAGACTTCCATGAATGCACTGGATTCCCGCCTTCGCGGGAAAGACAGGGCAGGATCAAATTTCCTGACCTCGTTGGAATTGCATATGGCACTCGTAAACAGACAAAATAACGGAGCAAAAAGGGACTGATGACGAAATAGCCATGAGTAACCCCGGGATACAGGTACTTTGTTGACATTGGCTATTTCGTTGTCTGTCCCTTTCTTGCGGCCTATACGAAGAGGACTGTAAAAAAGAGCCAACATGAATTCCAAAATATTATTATCAAACCCGGTCGAGGTCAGGAAGTCTTAGGATAGTTTTCTTTAACATTCCGGGTCACGGGGAATGTCCGCGTTGGTATCTATAAAGAAAGGCTGTTATAACAGCTATCGGGAAGGACCAGGCATGTTTCCTCAGGAACAGGTTCCGTTGACGCCGTCGGAAAGCGCGGCACGGTTCAAATATTGGCAATATCGCACCATCATCGCCACCATGGCGGGCTACATGCTGTTCTATTTCCTGCGCAAGAATTTCAGCCTCGCCATGCCCGGCATCGAATCTGAACTCGGCGTGACCAAAACCAGCCTCGGCTTGTTTTTGACGCTTCACGGGCTCGTATACGGCCTCTCGAAATTCCTGAACGGCTACTGGAGCGACCGGATGAATTCCCGGAGGTACATGGCGATTGGACTCGCCTTGTGTGTTTTGGTGAACGTCGCGTTCGGATTCGGCCCTGTCTTTGCCTCACTGCTCTCCGGGACCGCCTCCGGACCGGCCTTCATGGTGGCGCTGGTCGGCGTCTTCGGTGTGCTCTGGGTGTTGAACGGTCTGTTTCAGGGCAGCGGGTTTCCTCCCTGTGCGCGCCTGCTGACCCACTGGATCCCGCCCGGTGAACTGGCGACCAAGATGTCCGTCTGGAACACGTCCCATTCCATCGGCGCCGGGCTGATTGTAATCCTGTGCGGCTATATCATGGCCTATGGCGGTCCCGGTGCGTGGCGCTTCTGCTTCTGGGCGCCCGCGATGATCGCCGGCGCGGGGATGATTTTTCTCCTGTGGGCCCTGCGCGACACCCCTTCCTCCGTGGGCCTCCCGGAAATCCCCGGCACGGAAATAAAAGGCGCCCGGGCCGGCGAGCCGGTCGACAAACAGTTTCTGCGCGAGCGGGTCTTCCTCAACCCCTTGATCTGGATGATCGGGTGCGCTAATTTCACCATCAACCTGGTCCGCTTCGCCGTTCTTGATTGGGGGCCCACGCTTCTCAAGGAATCCAAGGGGGTTACTCTCGACCATGCCGGCTGGATGGTGGCGGCCTTCGAGATTGCCGGTATCATCGGCATGCTGGCGGCTGGTTGGGTCACCGACCGGTACATGGGCGGGCGCGCACCGCGTACCTGCGTCTTCTGCATGGCCGGCGCCGCGCTGTTCATGTTCCTGTTCTGGATACTGCCGGGGACCGCCCCGGCCTGGGTCCTCTTCGCGACCCTGCTCGCGGCGGGATTTTGCATCTACGGTCCCCAGGCCTTGACCGGCGTGACCGCCGCCAACATCTCCACCAAAAAACTCGCGGGCACCTCCATCGGCTTCACCAGCCTGTTCAGTTACGCCAGCGTGATTGTGTCCGGGGTCGGCATGGGCGCCCTGGCCCAGCATTTCGGCTGGTACTACGCCTACGCCGTCATCATCGGCGTGGCCGTGGCCGGCACCCTCATCTTTATGCTCCTCTGGAATGCCAAGGCCAACGCCTATGACGAAGTGGACGCGTGATGCCCCCGGCGCGTGTTCGGCGGCGGCAATACCGGTAACGGGAACGCTGTATTCACCAAAAGTTGCGTCATGACGCCTGAAATCAGTATACTTTCCATGAACGTGTATGGAAAGATGCTTTGACGTTCCATTCAGTTACCGCGACATATTCGGAGTGCTTTGTTTTACTCGCAATGACAGGGCATACATGGAATCGTCATTGCGAACGAAGTGAAGCAATCGTGATGTGCCGTACACCCTTTAAAAAATTGTTTTCTTTCCACATAGAGGTGTTTCCGGGGGCAGTCAGCCGCATATAGCCCTTGTGGACGGGTAGCTCAGTCGGTAGAGCCCCGCCCCGTTCACCATTATTTTTTAAACCCCTGTCACTACAGGGGTTTTTTCATGGGGGGGATGTGTCGAAGACGCCGTGGCCGAATCCACGCAGGTTACCGGGACGTGTGGCAAAGGCGCTGTGGATCGGTTGTGTTCCAAGAGCAATGTTTTTCACCGAAATACTGGAGAAAGAACTCATCGATGAATACCCCTTCTGAAAGTATGACGGAAGCCCCTTGTGGACAACCGGAGCC
>JAKJCY010000312.1 GCA_022706235.1 Candidatus Hydrogenedentota bacterium
TCGCCGGGGAACTCGCCGCCGCCGGCGTGCCCATTCTCGGCACCTCCTGCGAAACCATCGACCTCGCCGAAGACCGCGACCGGTTCAGGAAGGTTATGGAAAAACTCGGCATCCCCGAGCCCCGCTCCGGCATGGCCAGCACGCTGGAGCAGGCCCTCGCCATCGCGGAAGACATCGGCTATCCGCTCATGGTGCGCCCCTCCTATGTACTCGGTGGACGCGGCATGGAAGTCGTGTACGACGAGACCATGTTACGGCAGTACGTGGCGGCCGCGGTGGATGTGACGCCGGACCGGCCCATTCTCATCGACAAGTTTCTTGAGAACGCCATCGAAGTGGAGGCGGACGCCATCTCCGACGGCGCCGAGGCCTTCATCCCCGCCATCATGGAACATATCGAGCTGGCCGGCGTCCATTCGGGCGATTCCGCCTGCGTGATCCCGCCCATCAGCGTGCCGGCCAAACACATCGAAACGATCAACGAATATACGCGGCGCATCGCCGTGGAACTCGGCGTGGTCGGCCTCATGAACATCCAGTACGCCATCGCGGACGACATGGTGTACATCCTCGAGGCCAATCCGCGCGCGTCCCGCACCGTGCCGCTCGTGTCCAAGGTCTGTAATATCCCCATGGCCGCCATCGCCACCCAGCTGATGATGGGCAGGAAACTGGCCGATATGAATTTGGCACACCGGCACATCCCCCATTACGGGGTAAAGGAAGCCGTGTTCCCCTTCAACATGTTCCCGGAAGTAGACCCCGTGCTGGGGCCTGAAATGCGCTCCACCGGTGAAGTGCTGGGTATGGCGTCCACCTTTGGCATGGCCTATTACAAGGCGCAGGAAGCCACCCAGATGCCCCTGCCAACGCAGGGCACCGTGTTGATAACCGTGGATGATGACGACAAGACCGCTATTGTGGAGCCCGCGCGCCTGCTCGCGGCACAGGGATTCCGCATCCTGGCCACGAAAGGCACCGCCGAATTCCTGGAAGCGAACAATATCGCTTGCGAACGCGTGCTGAAAATGAGCGAGGGGCGCCCCCACCTCGTGGATACCATCAAGAACGGCGAAATCCACCTTGTCATCAACACGCCCGGCGGCAGGCGCAGCAAACACGATGACGGCTATATACGCAAGGCTGCGATCCGCTACAAAATCCCCTACATTACCACCGCCGCAGCGGCTCTGGCCGCGGCGCGCGGCATTGTCGACAAGTGCGGCGGCGCCTCCGAAGTCAAGCCGCTCCAGCAGTACCACGCGGATATCCGCTGAAGTAAAAGGACATTCATCCTTTATGGGGATGCCTGAACGCCCCCTGCACCACTGCACCGAAGATGTATGCTGATCAGAAAGTGTGAGGCTTTGGATGTTTCTATAGGTCCTCTATGCCCTATGGGTCCTATAAGCCGGGTAACCCGATCCTGCTTCCATCGTTCATGGAGGCACAAAGCGTCATAAAGAACGGTACCCTCTTTATGTAAAATTGTGTTCGCTTTTCTTGAACGGCGGCGCGTTCGCATCCTTCTCCGAGATAATCTCCACGGGGACCGGCCAAGTGATGTTCAGGTCGGCATCATCGTGGCGGATCGCCCGCTCCGATTCCCCGTGGTACACCCCCGTGCACTTGTAATAGACCCGCGTGTTGTCCCGAAGCGCCACAAAACCATGGGCAAAGCCCACGGGAATCCATAGCCATAGGGGCACACCCTCTTCCAAGGTGCGGGCCACCCACCGCCCGAAGGTGGGCGAACCCCGCCGCAGGTCCACCGCCACGTCATACACGGCCCCGGTAATGGCCCGGACCAGTTTCCCCATGCCGTGGGGATGCAACTGGTAGTGCAGCCCGCGCAAGACCCCTCGGGAAGAAAGGCTGACATTATCCTGAACAAAGGTCTCCCGAAATCCGGCGGCCACCCAGGTGTCCCGGTTATAACTCTCAGAGAAGAAACCACGCGCATCGCTAAATAACGGAGTATGGATTTCCAGCACCGCCGGAATTTCTGTTTCACGAATTTCAGGAAGAAGGGACACGGGGATTTCCTTTTTCACAGCACCAATAGCCGCGCAATCTCCAAGGGAGCCATTATAGAAGAGCAGGTGTCATTCGGGCAAGGGCTCCGAACTACGTTGGACAATGTCAGATTTAAAAACCTGAAAGTCACCACCCCGCTTAATGGAGGTTCATTGCCGGGCAAGATGATTCGGTGGCTGGCTGGCAAGTTGCGCCAGGGCTTCGCGGACCCGCGCGGCTTGGACTTCGTTCATCTTCAAATACCGGTGTTTCCCGTCCGGCGCTTCCTGAAAGGTGGTGTGGCCTTTCTCGTCCACGCTGGTCCTGCCGGCCGGCGACAGGTCGAAATACCCGTGGTCCGGGCGCACACCGTACAGCACGCTGGTGAGGTCCCAGGTCGGGCGTTCATGGGGCGTCGGCATATACAACTGGTAGGCCTCCTGCAGCGGGTGATGATTCACATAGGCATAATCACGGTCAATGCTCACCGCCGGATAGGGCACGTTGATGCCGATTTCGAAACCGCTGTAGACGATGTCCACCGGCCACTGCCCCACCAGTGTGCGCGCTGCGGGAATGTCCATCACCACGTTGTATTCCAGATGTTCCCGGCCGTCGATGGGCGTAAAGGCGCCGGCCATGATGGAAAGCAGGCGCACCTTGCGGGCAACGAGGTCGCGTCCGGACAGTTCCGAATGCGCGTCCGGACCCGAGTCCAGCAGCCGCGCCAGGTTTGTCGAAAAGCCCACCTGCGCGATGACCACGGAATGGTCCTCCTGCGCCACCAGCACCTGCCGCAACAGGGCGGTGGCGTCCGGGGCGTCGTTCCCGCTGTTCAGGTCGTGGGGATACCGCAACGCGCCGTTGTCTTCTTGCGCGGCGAGGCCGATGAATTTGCCCTGTTCCGGGGTGACACCGCCTTTGACCACTCCGATCGGGACACTGCCCCGACCGTAAAAGGTGTTCACCGCGTCCACGAACGGGCCGCAAAGTTCGTGGTCTTTGGTGATAGTAACCGCCAGCAGTTCGCATTCGCCCCGGCTTTGCAGGGCATGGATCACGCCCAGTGCCAGAACATCATCCACGTCGTTGCCGATGTCCGTGTCAAAAATCAGCGGCACCGGCCGCGATGGAGGGGGCGCGCCTGCCGACTCCGCCGTTGCGGCGCCGATACATAGAAGGAGTATTGCGGTCATTGATAAGTTGGTCATGAGGTATTTTCCTTTTGTTGTATTATAGGGCCAAACCGGATCACGAAACATCTTCCTTGTATTGCCGGCGGGCTACCAGATCCCTGAACCACACTGTTTCCCGCACCCCGTCCAAATCCGTATCCGTTTGCATATGTTCCAGGGGCGGTAAGGAACGCTCCGCTTCCGCCCGGGCGAGCCAGTGCCGGCATTCTTCCTCCTTCCCGAGCAGGGCGGCATAACAGGCGCAATCGTACGCCGCCTGCTTAAGGTTGAGGGAGACTGCGTGCTCGGCTTTTTCCAGGGCTTGTTCCAGGCAGTGGCGCCGTTCTTCCTCCGAGTCCTGTACCTCTGCCAGATATCCAAGGGCATTGCTCCACTGACCCCAGGTCAACTTAGGGGCATCCTCCCGCCGGGCGGCTTCCTGTAATTTAGCGCATGCGTCCTCCAACAGGGAACGGCGTTCCCCGGTATCGTCGGTTAACCGTGCCCTTTCAAACAACGCCAGGCCCCAGTTATACCATAAACAGACGTTTGACCTGTCCCGGATGGAGGCTTCCCGGTATTGGTCGCAGGCTTCCTGCAATACTGCCCGTTTCGCCTCCGGGTCCCCTTCAATGGCAGCTGTTTTTCGTAAGATCCAACCAACAGATAAAAAACTGTCCACGTCCGCAGGTTCTTTTTTCAAAAGTTCGCGGTACTGTTTAAGACTTGTTGACAACAACTCGCGTCGCCGGGTCTCATCCTTTTCCAAATCGGCAAGTTCTATCAATACCCACCCGCAACCCCGCAGGATATCCTTGTTATCCGAATCGGCGGCAGCCGCTTTCTCATGCCGGTCGCGGGCTTGTTCCAACAGGGTCCGTTTCCTTTCCGGGTCACTTTCCAATTCTGCCTGCTTGGCCAGCGCCCAGCCCAGGTAGTGCATCGCGGTGCTTGTCGTCTTCGCGTCCCCTTTTCCCGCCTTCTCAAATTGCAGGGCCGCCTTTTCCAACAGCATCCGTTTACTAGCCGGGTCATCCTGTAGCCCCGCAAGTTTCACCAAGCAGTATCCGAAATCGTTCAGGATAGATGCTGTCCCGTCGTTGTGTGCCACGGCCGTTTCATGCTTGGCGCAAGCTGCCTCCAGCAGGTCGCGC
>JAKJCY010000313.1 GCA_022706235.1 Candidatus Hydrogenedentota bacterium
TTCCACCACTTTCCGTTCCGTGTCAAAAGCCGCCTGGTCAATCTTGAGGAAACTCATCCGTTCCGCTTCGAGCCACAGTACCAGTTCCAACTGGTTTGCCGGCACCGTCTGTACGTATACGGTCTGGTCGAAGGACGTGTAACCGTTGCACGTGCCGCCGATGCGCCGAATGTTATCAAAATGGTCCGTCGGCCCGAGACGGTCCGTCCCCCGGAACATCATGTGCTCGAACATGTGGGCAAAGCCCTGGCGTTCCGGGTTCTCGTCCTTGGAACCCACGTGATACCAGATATCCACTGTGACGATGGGACAGGAGAAGTCCTCCAACGTAATGATTTTCAGGCCGTTGTCCAGGACCGTTTCCTGATAGTCCAGGCGGCCCGCATCGGAAGATGCCGCCGCGCCCATGGCTGCCGCCGGCACCAGCACTCCGAAACACAACATTGGGAACAAGGTACTCTCCATGACTGGACTCCATTCCTTTGTCCTTGATGTCTTTGTAACTCGTTCCCAAATTCCATTTGGGAACGAGCGCAATAAATCAACGCGGGCGTTACCCGCAACCCGGGGTTTTGATAGGTAAGCCCTTCAGGCTATTCAGATTCAATTTCTTGTTTTTATAGAGGCGATGAGCCGACAAGTTCCCATAGGGTGTCACGGCCACAGCGCGTTCAGCGTTGCCACCGTTTCATCAACAATTTGCTGGCCGCCTTCCGGGGTGACCAGGTAGTTTTCAGCGCTGTAACCGCCGCCCTGAATCGCCTCTGCCGTCGGCAGATAGCCGCTCTGTCCGTTGGCCAGTTGCACGGTGAAGGTCAGGATGGCGCGGGCCCGCGCCTGGATGCGCAGGCTGTAGTCAAGATAGTATTCAAAGGGAAAGGTAGCCATGGCGATGTCGCCGATGCGCAACGCGTGAAACTCCGCAGGATGTACGGAATCGGTTTTCACGAAGGGCGGCGACGGCGGCTCTTTTTCCGGCAGGTCAAGATCCAGGATCACATGCCTCAGGGGCAGGGCATAGGTAATATTCGCCTCCGCGCCCGGAAGCACCTCGTCCACCGCATTGGCGATGCGCCGCGCAATTTCCTGGCGGCAGGTGACGCCCTTACGCTGCAGCATGGCCTCTTCGGCCGCCTTGCGGAAGGTGCGGTGGGGCGAAATATCGCCGGCGGCGGCGCACTGGGCAAGCACAAACACATCATCGCCCAGCCGGCGTTTCAGTTCCTGGCGGGTTTCATGCCAGAAATCAGCGGAGAGCTGCATGAGCGATTCCGTTTCCTGGGAAGGACAGGGCAGGTTCACTACGACACCCGTAAGCGTTTTCTCCGGCGTCCAGAAGAACAGCAGGGGCAGGCCGGGGTCCGCGCTGCCTTCGAAACTTTTGAAGTCCGGCCGACTCGTGTCCCCGTACATGACCGTGGATCCGTCAAAATACTGGACGCGCCGGTTGATGCCGACCACGGCGTGCCCGAGGGCCCAGCTCATGCCTGCGGGCGCGCGCCCGGCCCACGCTTCCGCCACGGCGCCCGCCGCCTTGTCCACGAAGAACGCCCCGTATTCGGAAGCGCTCATGACATCGGGTGCGCCGCTGGTGTCATAGACGCCCTCGAACGTGGCATCGTCCAGGCCGGGGCCGTCGTGGGTATGGGTGGCGCTGATGACCAGGTTGCGCGCATCCAGTTCGGGGAGGCGCTCCCGGAGAACCGCGCGCAACCGGTCCACAATGGACCGGTCTACGAAACACAAATCGCACGAAATCAAAACAGCCTGTCCGTGCTGTTGTTCCGGCCCCCGCGTTTCCAGTACGAGCGCGGTCAAGGTGAGCGGGTCGAGCGCTCCCTCGGAGATACGCGTGCCATACTGGCCCACCAGGGCCACAGGCCGCGGCGGCGTGATGTCGGCGGCGGCCCAGCCCACGAACAACGGGTCTTCCCGGTTCACCTCCGCGGCCAGTTTGGTTGCGGTTTCGGTGAACCACTTACCGCAGGCCTCGATTTGGAGCAGGTTATTTTCCCAGTCGGCTTCATACTCAATGCCGAACAGGGCGGGGGTGATTCGCAGTTCCACCAGGACCCGCAGCGCACTTTCCAGATCGCCGCAACCCTGGCCCCAAGGCACGTCACGGGCCTCCATCGCAGGCGCGTCCAGATCTTTGAGGTGCACCGTCAGCAGGCGTTTGCCGAGGATGCGGAACATCTCAGCGGGGTTCAGTCCCGAACGGATCCAGTGGCCCGTGTCGCCGCAGGCGCCGATACGCGGGCCCCGGCCTGCACAGACCCGCATCACTTCATCGGGGTGCCAATACCGGGAACGGCCCTCGGGGTGGTTATGGAGGGCGACACGGATGGCGTATTCATTGCAGCAGTGTTCCACCATGTCCAGGGCTTCCGGGGCGGGTTCCGAGACAATAATGGCAGCGCCGAGTTTTTTCACAAACTCAAAGACGCGCCGGCACCCCGCTTCGTCGCCGGGGATATCGTGGATATAGATGCTGGTCAGCGCCACCTTGGCCTGTTCCAGTTTCGCGCGAATCTGGGCGTGGATGTCATCGGGAAGGTCCGGCGTGATTTTGGCGTCCGAATCAGGCATCACAGGCTGGCCTTCAAAGGCCTCGATACAGGACATGCCGATCGAGGCGGTCTTGTCTATCGCCTCGAAAAACGTAAACTCCTTAAAACTCCACGCGGTCGGTCCCACGCGCCAGCCGAAAGGCTCGGCTGCAGTCACCTCCGCTGAAAAGGCGCCACTGAGGAGAACAAACACCAGGCATGCCGTAACGCGGCGGCAAGTGAACGTGTTCATAGGGACCACCCGTTGTGCATGTCGCGATGGAGCATGGCATTGGCCTCATCGTTACCCTGGAACCGTTCCGTCTTGGGGTCCCAGGAGAGTTTCGTTTGCAGGCGGCCGGCGATATCGGCCAGCATGCCCAGGCAAGAGGCCGTGTGGGCGGCGTTCACATTCGAAACCGGGTCTTTGCGGGTTTGAACGCATTCGATCAGGTTGCCGCCATGGTTGGTGGAGTCGGTCAGGCGCGTATCCGTATCGTTGAATGCCACCGTCAGCAGCGATTCCGGTTCCGCCCAGATGCCGGACCGGTCCACGTGCACCCACCCCTCGTCGCCGATAAACTTGCAGCCGGACTTCAGTTGCTCCTTGTCTTTAAAGATCATTTTTCGTCCACCGGAGTACGTGAATGTGGCGTCCCAGGTTTCCGAATTGTTGGTGAAGCCCTCCTTGCGGAACGTCTCCTTGCATTCCAGGTCGAAGGGTTCTTCGCCAATCCAGGGGCAGCCCCAGTTGGCGATATCGAGATGGTGCACGCCCCAGTTGGAAATAAAGCCGGTGCAGTAGTCGAAGATAAGATACCAGTCCGGCCACGCCACGCGGCCTTCGTTATAGGGTTCGGCCGGAGCAGGGCCGCGCCACATCTCCCAGTCAAAGCCTTCAGGCGCGGGCTGCGGCTCCAGTCCGCCTTTGTACTTCGGCTGGTAGTGGGGGCCTTCCGTGGCAACCTCGACGGTATGAATCTGGCCCACGTAGCCGTTGCGGGCCAGGGTACAGGCCCGCTGGAACGGTTCCAGGGAACGCTGCCAGGTTCCGGTCTGAAAGACACGGTTGTTTTTCCGTACCGCGTCGACAATCGCCCGGGACTGTTCCACGGAAACGCCGAGCGGTTTTTCACAATACATGTCCTTGCCCGCCTTGGCCGCCGCCGTGGCAATCAGGGCGTGCCAATGGTCCTGCGCGGCAATCATGACCGCGTCAATATCGTCCCGGGCGAGCACCTCGCGAAAATCACCGTACAGGGCGCAACCAGCGTCCCCATACTGGGCGTCCACAATCTCCTTGGCCCGCTGGCGCCGGTCCGCGTAAGCGTCGCACACCGCCACCACCTGGCAATCAGGCAGTTTCAAAAAGTTCTTCATATTGTCCGTGCCCATCCCGCCCACGCCGATGCAGCCGAGTGTTATACGGTTACTGGGCGCCACGGCGCCGTCCTGGCCGAAGGCCCTCCCCGGGATAATGTTGGGCAGGGCAAGGCCTGCGCCCGCGGCGAGCGTTCCGGATATAAAGTGACGACGGTTCATTTTGAGGTTCATAAGGATTCCTTCCTGTAAAAACGTTAAACGGAAATACAACCAATGAAACTATAGTACCGGATCCAACCAAGGTACGTAGTCGGTTCTAAAAATGCGAAGCGCCGGGGAATGTTCTTCGATTCATTAATACTCTCGACATAACAACTATGCTTGAAGACACCGGACTAACTTGTATACACGCTCTTACACAATGGTTTCCGCCGCCGCATCCCAGCGCA
>JAKJCY010000314.1 GCA_022706235.1 Candidatus Hydrogenedentota bacterium
GACGATAGGCGTTCGAGTAGATTTTGTGGATGAGTCAACGATAGACGTTCGAGTAGATTTTTAATGAGTCAGCTCGTCTCCTTGACACCGGCGATTTAGTTTTGCTATACTACGCATCCGTCTATACGCAATTCTTTTCTCCGCGTAGAAAATGATGCGCGGGGGTTCCTGAAATTTACCCGAGAAACCCGTTGTGTGGAGATAGTGTTTTGCCTACGATTAATCAATTAGTCCGTAACTGCCGGAAGAAGATGGAACGAAAGACCAAATCGCCTGCACTCAAGGCGTGTCCCCAGGCTTCCGGAACGTGCACGCGTGTTTCCACCCTGACTCCTAAGAAGCCGAATTCGGCCTTGCGCAAAGTGGCCCGTGTCCGCCTTAAAAACGGCATGGAAGTTACCGTATATATTCCGGGCGTCGGTCACAACCTGCAGGAACACTCCCAGGTGATGATTCGCGGCGGCCGTGTGAAAGATCTTCCGGGTGTGCGTTACCACCTCATCCGCGGCATTCTGGATGCCACGGGCGATATGGGCGGCACGGCCTCGGTCAAGGAAGAAGGCGGCAAGAAAAAACATGTGGGCCGCTGGGTGAGCCGTTCCAAATATGGAGTCAAAAAGCCGAAGAAATAACGCGGCTTGAGGATGTGCGGCGCCCGGCGCCGCGTAAAATAAAAAGGTCTATAAAGCATTATGGCGAGACGGCGTGAAATAGTAAAGCGGGCATTGTTGCCCGACCCGGTATACGGCAGCACCACTGTGGCGAAATTTATCAATACCGTTATGAAGAACGGTAAGAAAAGCATCGCAGAAGGTATTGTTTACGGCGCCTTTGATATTTTGAAAACGAAAGTGCCCGATCAGAATCCGCTGACCGTGTTTGAGACCGCCCTTGACAACGCCAAACCGCTGTTGCAGGTAAAGTCGCGGCGCGTCGGCGGCGCCACTTACCAGGTGCCGGTCGAAATCGCGCCCGCCACGCGGACCGCTCTCGCGTTCCGTTGGATTATAGAGTTTTCGCGCAAGCGCGGTGAAAAGACTATGAAACAGAGAATGGCCGCCGAATTGCTGGACTGCTATAACAGGCAGGGCGCCACCATGAAGCGTAAAGATGATACGCACCGCATGGCGGAAGCCAACAAGGCCTTTGCCCATTTCCGGTTTTAAACCGGCGGTTGATGCGAATAGTAATGAAGGAATTGATTATCACATACGACGGAGAGTGACGCGCTGCACCGCGAGTGGTTGGCGCGCCGCCTCTGTCATGCATTCGGACAGTTGAATCAGGCAGAGTGTAGGGTCATAGTTCCGAAACGATGTGTACCTGTTTTCGGACGCGCCAAAAGACTTTCCACGCGGCAGCCGATTGGTTGTGTCAGGAATCGCGGATGAACAGTCCGCCCTTCAACTTTAGGGAAGTATACAACGTGTCCCGTACAGTACCCATCGAGAATATGCGTAACATCGGCATAATGGCTCATATTGATGCCGGCAAGACTACCGTTACAGAACGGCTCTTGTACTACTCCGGCCGGGTGCACCGCATGGGCGAAGTCCATGACGGCGCCGCTACCATGGACTTCATGGAGCAGGAGCGGGAGCGCGGTATAACCATTTCTTCTGCCGCCACAGCCTGCGAGTGGAAGGGGCACCATATCAATATTATTGATACCCCGGGACACATTGATTTTACCGCTGAAGTCGAGCGGAGTTTGCGTGTCTTGGACGGTGCGGTGGCGGTCTTTTGCGCGGTAGCGGGTGTTCAACCCCAGTCCGAGACGGTCTGGCGTCAGGCGCAGCGGTACCGCATCCCCAGGATTGCCTTCATCAATAAAATGGACCGTGTCGGCGCTGATTTCGACAAGGCGGTGGCCAGCATGAAGAAACGCCTCGGCGCCAATCCTGTTCCCCTGCAGTTTCCAATAGGTTCCGAAGACCAGTTCCGTTCTCTTATTGATCTGGTGGAATGGCGGATGATTGCCTGGGATAAGGATGGGGTCGACAATGCGCAGGTTATTTCCGAGGTACCCGAGGCGTATGCCTTGGAGGCGGAACTCCATCGGCACGAATTGATTGAGACGGTCGCTTCCGAGGATGAAATTCTGATGGAGCAATACCTGACTGATGAAGCGTCAATTACGGTCCAGGACCTGAAATCCGCGATTCGGCGTTGTACCCTTGCCGCCAGGCTGACCCCGGTTTTTGCCGGGACCGCTTTGCGTAACAGAGGAACTCGACTGCTGCTCGATGCGGTGGTGGACTTTATGCCTTCCCCCTCGGATATGGGGGTGTATGAAGGTACCAAGCCACGCCAACCCGGAAGAGTGGTCCAGCGGCGCCCGTTGGACACGGATCCCTTTGCCGCCCTGGCGTTTAAGGTCGTCACCGACCCCCATGTGGGGCGCCTGACTTTTGTGCGCGTTTACAGCGGCATGATTAAAGCGGGACAGCAGGTGACCAACGCACGCACGGAGAAGAAGGAGCGGCTCGGCCGCCTCATTGAAATGCATGCGGATGAGCGCACCGACTTGCCGGAACTGCGCGCGGGTGACATAGGCGCCGTTATCGGCTGCAAGGACACCACGACAGGCGATACCCTGTGCGACCCGAAGAAGATTGTGGCCCTGATGTCCGTGGACTTTCCGGAACCTGTGGTGCATATCGCCGTAGAGGCCAAGAGCAAGGCGGACCAGGAAAAACTGTCGCGCGCGCTGGCGAAACTGACCGATGAGGACCCCACGTTCCGGGTTCGCATGAATGAAGAAACCGGACAGACCATTATGGCGGGCATGGGCGAATTACATCTGGAGATTCTGGTCGACCGTATGAAGCGTGAGTTTGGCGTGGAAGCGAATGTCGGGAGGCCCATGGTCGCATACCGGGAAACCGTTCGCGGCCGCGCCGAAGTGGAAAAACGTTTTGTGCGCCAGACTGGCGGACGCGGTCAGTATGCCCATGTCGTGCTGACGCTCGAGGGCGGTGAATCCGGCTCGGGTTTTGTGTTTGAAGACAAGGTTGTCGGCGGCGTGATACCCAGGGAATATATTCCGGCGGTGGAAAAAGGCTGTCGCGAGGCCGTGGAAAGCGGCATCGTCACCGGGTACGCCATGGTGGATGTGAAGGTTACTCTGACCTTCGGATCCTTTCATGAAGTGGATTCTTCGGATATGGCCTTCCAAGTCGCCGGCTCCATGGCCGTGAAAGAGGCCGCGCCAAAGGCGTCGCCAGTGCTTTTGGAGCCGATAATGAAACTGGACGTGATAACGCCCGACGAATTTACGGGCGAAGTGATAGGCGACTGCGATCGCAGGCGCGGTCGGCTGGTAGGCATGGAAAGCGAAGGCAATACGCAGATGATACGCGCGCTGGTGCCGCTGGCGGATATGTTTGGATATGCCAACGACTTGCGTTCACGAACGCAAGGCCGGGCAACTTTTACGATGGAATTCTCGCACTACGACGCCGTACCGGCGCCGGTGGCGAATGAGATTATGGAAAAAATGGGTAATGGTTTTCGGTTCTAGCGGGACCGCATTGTCCGGAAATATTGGGTTAGGCATCAATGCTTGGTGTTGTGCCATGCGGCTGTTTTAAACCGCCCGGGCATGACATAACCACGAGCGCTCGACGGGCGCCGTGTGAAGGAGACAGCCATCATGGCGAAGGAAAAATTTGAGCGCACAAAACCGCATGTGAACGTTGGCACGATTGGTCACGTGGACCACGGCAAGACGACGCTTACCAGCGCGATCACCCGTGTGCAGGCGAAGAAGGGCAAAGCCAAACTGATGGAATTCGGGATGATCGACAAGGCTCCCGAAGAGCGGGAACGGGGTATCACGATTTCGATTGCCCACGTGGAATACGAGACGGACAGCCGCCACTACGCGCATGTGGACTGCCCGGGCCACGCGGACTATATCAAGAACATGATCACGGGCGCGGCGCAGATGGACGGCGCGATTGTGGTGGTGGCCGCGGACGACGGCGCCATGGCGCAGACGCGCGAGCACATCCTGCTGGCGCGCCAGGTGAACGTGCCGGCCATCGTGGTATGGATGAACAAGGTTGACATGGTGGATGATCCCGAGATGCTCGACCTGGTCGAGATGGACCTGCGCGACCTGTTGAACAAATATGAATTTCCCGGGGATGATACCCCGATTATCCGCGGCTCGGCGCTGAAGGCGATGGAAGGTGACCCTGCGGAAGAGGCGAACGTGAGCAAGTTGCTGGATGCGGTGGATGCGTTTATTCCGACGCCGGCCCGCGCTTTGGACAAGCCGTTCCTG
>JAKJCY010000315.1 GCA_022706235.1 Candidatus Hydrogenedentota bacterium
CTTGTCCTTATTGGCTTTACGCCAACAACTCGGTTTCTTACGTGCGGATTTGGGGATGACGAAATAGCCATCCGTGACGAAGAATCCACACCTTTTGCTGCAAGTGGCTGTTTCGTTGCCTGTCCATGTATTGCGGCCTACATGAAGAGGTCTTTGAAAAAGTGTCTGACGGAATTCCGAAGAATCATTGAAAAGAACCCACGGGATCAGTAAGTCTAAACTTGAAAACCTGTTTCGGGGAAGATATTTTGTTTAACCTGAAGAAAAGAACGGTTGAAGGCTTGTACGGTGGCTTTGAATACGTGCAAGAGGGGCATGTCACCGCTATTGTGCGCCTTGAGGACGGCGGAAAGACAGCTGCGGCGCTGATGCGTGATTCGGGGTGTGAAAGTGTTGCCGCGACAGGCCGGGGTGTCCTATCCAGATTTTCCTGGTCGGAGGGGCGTTATGGGGTGAAACGCCGTTGTAAACGGGGCGGCATGATGCGTTTTCTGTTGCGGGACCACTACCTGTTTGTGAATCGTCCCCTCAAAGAGTTTACAATACACTTACGTGTCCAGGAACGGGGCCTCCCTGTGCCGGGCCTGCTCGGGGTTTGTTGGTGTCGGCGCGGACCTTTCTATTCGGGTGCCTTGGCAACGGAGGAACTGCCCGGAGTGGACCTCGATGCTTGGTTACGTGCCAATCAAGGTGATGCCACCACAGTAACGTCCATGATGCTTGCATGCGGAGCACTGCTTCGCACGATGCATGATAGGGGCGTTCTGCACGGCGATTTGCAGGTGAAAAACGTCTTTATCAGCGCCAGCCGGGTGTACTTGTTGGATTTTGACCGCGCACGGATACAAAAAGATATTGGCAAGTGGCGCAGGGAGCGCAACCTGTTGCGGTTGCGCCGGTCTTTTGACAAGCGGGGGCACGGCCGGGCGGCGTTTGCCTGGCTGGTACGGGGGTATGGACTATCAGGATTCAGCCCGTGGCTGAATGGGCTATATACCATCAAGGGAATTTTTTCCGATATCATGACCATCAGGAGGCGCGTGTGACCAGTGCAGTGGAAATGACAGGCCCCGGAGAGGGCCATTGGTTGTGTCCGCCCGGATTTGTCCAGGGGCGGGTGAACGGCAGTCTGGCGTATTACCGGGAGGATGTGACCCCGCAGCAACTGGAAACGCTGCTGGCCCATGACGCGGAAACGCTCAAGGAAACACCCAAAGTACAGGTGCGCGCGGTGGAACATTGGATTATCAAGCACCGCCGTTCCGGGCGGGGCCGCGCTATTCTATCCCCGGGCCAGACCCGGAAGCGGCACCGGTGCGCCTGGCAGGCGGGACACTATCTTCGCGCCCATGGTATTCGTGTGCCCGAACCCCTGGCCTATGTGGAACGCAGTTTTGCCGGCGCCATTACAGGCAGCTGGCACATATTTCAAAACCTCCTCCATTGCCGGGATGTGGAGAGTTATGTCAGCGGTATGATTGAACGCGGGGTGGACGGTCTCAGCCTCGAAGTGTTCCTGCAGCATCTTGCCGAGTCGCTTCAGGCCGTGGAAGCCTGCGGCGCGTATCACGGCGACCTGTCCGGAAAAAACATTTATACCCGGGACGGAGTACGGTTTTTCCTGATTGATCTGGATGCCGTGCAACTGAATGTGCCCCACGATGAGGAGCGCCGCCTGAAGAACCATGTTCAATTGTATGATTCTTTTTGTGATGCCCTTTCTGATGTGCTGCTGGTGCCTTTCCTCGAGTCATTGCTTCCGGAGTCGTGGGAATTGCGTACCTGGATGCCCAGGGTGCGCGTCGAGCAGAAAAAGCGCAGGGAAAGGGTGGAGGCCCACTGGGCCAAGCATGGCTACCCGGAACATATCAACCCGCTGCGCGAATATCGCATGCATTCGTGAAGACCAAGTGCGTAAGGCCATCTTGCTGACAAATATAAGTTTGAAACTACTGGGAGCACCGCCATCCTTGGCGGCTGGCGCGGGCAAGATAGACTATGGTGTTATCCCTGCCGGCAAGGATGCCAGCGTTCGCAGTGGTGTAATAACCGGATAGTTGCGCCAAAGGCGCCTCTTCTTCCGGGCCAAGTCCCGGACGAAGCGTGGGTCCTTTCGGTCGTTTCTGTTGATATGCTTTTCCGGGTTAACCGCCGTTTTTGGGATAAAACGCGTGCAACATCCGCCTTAATCTGTAAGGGACACATCAACACCATGAAAGATTTTTCGCGACTCTGTATCCACACCATGACCACCAAGCCTTGGTCCCTGGAGGAAATCCTTGATGGATATACCCGTGCCGGCGTGCCCGGGATCACCGTGTGGCGTCATCATATCGAGCCCTATGGTGCGGAGAAAGCGGGGAAGATGCTGCGCGATTCGGGGCTTAAGGTCGTCAGTCTCTGCCGGGGCGGGTTTTTCCCCGCCACGGGTGCCGCGGCCCGGGAAGAAGCCCGCACGGAGAACCGGCGCATCATAGATGAGGCGGCGGCCATCGGCGCCCCGCTGGTAGTGCTGGTGTGCGGCGCCCACCCGGAAATCCCTTTGCCGGACGCCCGCCAGCACATCCTCGACGGTATTGCCGCCGTGTTGCCTCACGCCGAGGCGGCCGGGGTAAAATTGTCCATTGAGCCCCTGCATCCCATGTATGCGGGTGACCGCAGTGCGGTCAACACCCTGGAACAAGCCAACAATATGGTGGTCGCCTTGAATTCGCCCTGGGTGGGGGTGACCGTGGACGTCTATCACTGCTGGTGGGACCCGATGCTGAAGTCGGACATACAGCGTGCCGGAAATTCCGTTCTTTCCTTTCATGTCTGCGACTGGCGCACCCCGACACGGGATATTCTGAATGACCGGGGGATGATGGGCGAGGGCTGCATCGATATCCCCGGCATCCGCAAGTGGGTTGAAGCCACGGGGTTCAACGGGTTTGTTGAAGTGGAAATCTTTTCCAACCAGTTCTGGGCGTGGGACCAAAATGCGCTGATGGAAAGGATCAAGGAGGCTTTTTTAACTTCCGTATAAAGCGCGGCCACCACGTTTTCAGAAATTAGTGTGCACGGAAAAGAAGGTGATAACAGGAGTGATGCAGATAAAATATTGTATACTGTAGGCGACCGAATCTGGATACTGGAAATGTTTATTACAAGGTAGAGGCGACATACAAGTCTGATAACTGACACAAACCATTTTTGGAAAGAGAAAACATCATGAATCGAAGAACTTTTTTGAAATCCACCATGGCCGTTGCCCCGATGTTGTTGTCCGCGAAAGTGCTTGGCCAAAACGGTCCTGGCGCCAACGAGACCGTCAATGTTGCCATTGTCGGCCTGGGCGGCCGGTCGCGGGATATTGTGGCCACGGCGCTGGGAATTCCCGGGATGCGGATTGTTGCCGTGTGCGATTGTTTCGGTCCCCGGGTGGATGCGGCGCGCAAAGCCCTGGCCGAGCGGGGGGTGGAGTGCAAAGGTTACCTGGACCTTCGGGAAATGCTGGACAAGGAAAACGTTGACGGGGTCATGGCTGAAACAACGACTCATGCCCGGGCGTGGGTGTCCTGCATGGCCATGGCGGCGGGCAAGGATGTATACATCGAAAAGCCGATGAGCTTTACCATCGCTGAAGGCCGGGAAATGGTGAACTGCGCGCGGCACTATAAACGGGTTACCCAGGTCGGCACCCAGCAGCGGTCCATTCCTCTGAACAACTGGGCAAGCGACCTGGTCAAGAACGGGGCCATCGGAAAGATTACCGCGGTGCATGCCCCCGATTTTGTCGGCGCGATACCGTGGGAGCCGAAGGAAGGCCAGGAAATGCCGGACGGCGGGCGGCCCGACTGGTGGGACGTCTGGACCAACCAGGCTGAACTGAGGCCGTACCATAAGGATCTGCACCATGGCTGGGCCCAGTGGCTGGATTATGACGGCGGCGGCATCAGTTTCGGGGTGACCGGCTGGGGAACCCACAGTTATGACCAGATGCAGCGGGGCCTGGGAACCGATGAGACCGGACCGGTGGAAATCATTCTGGAAGAACCGGTAACACACAGGCCCGCGTGTCCGGATAAGGGCCGCAAGCCCGCCGAAGAGGAAACGGGTGCGCCTTACTACGGCATGGTGACTAACACCAGCGGTCCCCGGGCCAAAGTGCGCATGCGCTACGCCCAGGGTACGGAGGTGTTTTTTGACTTGGACGGCAACAACGGGCCCGGCCTCGGATGTATTTATGAAGGGGAAAAAGGACGCATCGAGATCAACCGGGACAAAAT
>JAKJCY010000316.1 GCA_022706235.1 Candidatus Hydrogenedentota bacterium
CACCCATGAATAGCCCGCGTTTGTCCTATTTTGAAAAAGAAGACATATTGCATCTTGTCATATCGGATGCGCATGAAGCAGGCAGTGTTGAAGTGAGTCCCAATATCACGGCGGAACTTGACGAGGAGGGCGGGATTATCGGTATAGAAATCCTCAAGGCAAGTATGTTTTTGCGGGATTCCATTTTGGAAACGGTGCAGGGGCGGCTTCTTGAAGTACCGCATGCGGGTTCCGGATAACTCCAATAGATGAAGCGCATCGGAAACAGGTTTGCAGAAGTCTGAATTATGAAGGCTGAAGGCTAAAATAAGTCGTAATGCTCCGGGCAATGGTTTAGAAAAAATGGGACTGTTCCCGCCGCGGAGTACACCAAGGCCCGATAGATCGCAAATACCGTAGACAGTATCTGGACTGGGAAAGACGAATCGCCCGCGCGGCGGGAACTGTCCCGCTTTTTTCGGTCTTGGGCTCCGCGCCCCCAAAAAATTGGGACAGCCTCCGGCGCGATTCAGGATCACGGCCAATGTTCATGGTCTTCGCGCGCGCCGGAGGCAGTCCCATTTTTTGCTCAGTCTTTAATGTATACTGGTGTTGCGGCGATACTGGTTCGCCGCGCATTAAGGATACCGACCGAAGAGGCTCGAACCGCGTTAATCGGGGCGGCGGCTGGAACAACAACTTCAACAACAGTCGTTCGGCCAATCGCAATAACAACACCCCGACGAATACGAACAACAATATCGGCTTCCGCCTTTCCAGCTCATCGCGCCGCCAGATCGCGGATGTTTACGGATGTGCGCGCCGCGTGCCGGTGATGACCCGGCCGGTATCCTGTTCCGGTGTATCCGGACAAGTAGTTCAGGGGCCGGGCAGTCTGGTAGGCTTTGCCGAAAGACCGCCCGCGCCTTTGAGGCAACGCAGAAAAGCTGAATGATGAGCCAACACGTGTGACCGACTGCTTTATACTCCTTGTGGCGCTTCCATCTGGATCCCGGTCTTTTTCGCGTTGTTACAGTCCCGTGCTTCCACGCAAGTTGCTGGTCGGAAAAAACCGGAATGACAGTCATGGGTTGGTGGAAGATGCTGGGGTTGTGTTTTGAATCGTCGTTCTTGGGTTCGTTGGACTAAACGGCTTCGCCGTGGATATTCTTTCCTGTGTCCGCAAAAAGGGGACAGACAACCAAATAGCAGCAAGAACTGGCAGCCTCTATGCAGCAATCATGTGCTATTTGGCAGTCAGTCCCCTTTTTGCTCAGTCTTCTTACTTGCGTTTAGTCCAACAAAGTTTTTCAGTTGGCAGGGCAACTGAAAAGCTTATTCGTTTTGTTAGGGTTGTGTCTTCGGGTTTTTGCCGGTATGCCCGTTGCGCTATTTGCCAACGTATGCTTTCCTTTCCTTTTGTGGTCTGTCGATCATGCCTGTTGCACCCGCCCCGCTCAATATGTAATACTTTTTGTATGTTTTGTATTACTAATAAACGTAGACCCTTTACAGAAAGGAACTGTGATGCGCAGCAAGAAAGGATTCACGTTGATTGAATTGCTGGTGGTTATTGCTATCATCGGCATTCTTGCCGCCATATTGCTGCCGGCGCTGAGCCGCGCGCGCGAGGCGGCGCGGCGTAAATCGTGCAAAAGCAACCTGAAACAATGGGGCACTATTTTTAAACTGTATGCGGATGAGCAAAGGGACTCTTGGCCTCCCTGCGCGCCTTTTGGCAATGCTTTCCTGAACGGCATGACCTTGTTCAGCGCGCCGGACGCGTTTACCGTGTACCCCGAATATGTCTCCGACCTGAATATCGGACAGTGTCCGTCGGACAGCCAGGCGGACGGCAAAGGCACGTATGTCGCCACGCGCCTGCCGGATTCCGGTGATTTCGATTCCTGGGTCGAGGCGGCCCGGGATGCCGGTGACCGCATCTCGGAACGGTATTATCTTTCCGCGCAGCTGGGCCGCTCTTATGCCTATAAGGGATATGCTGCCACTAACGTTGAAGAATATTACGGCATCTGGGGCGCGATGGGCGCGCTGCCCTTTCTTGAAGTACTTTCCATTGCGGGACTTGCCGCGCCGGTACGGCAGAAAGACTTCACACAAGACCTGACGATAACCACCACAGGGTGGCCGACCATGGTGCCCACTTCCGCCGTCGGCGCCGCGGGCGGCGAAAAGGTGTTGCGCCTGCGCGAAGGCGCCGAACGTTTTTTTATTACCGACGTGAATGTGACGACCACCAGTATTCAGGCCCAGAGTACCATCCCGGTGATGTGGGATACCTTCGGTTCTTTTCGCGACGCCACGGCGGGTGAGATTGTGTTTAACCATATTCCGGGCGGCTGTAATGTGCTTTATATGGACGGGCATGTGGAATTCGTGCTGTTCCCGGAGCAATTCCCGATTCTGAACGACCCGAATCTATTGCGTGAGAACGGGCATTTTGGGTTATATTAGCGACAACGTTGTGGAAAGGGCTTAAAAAACGCAGAGGCAGGATAAATCGCATAAGAACATCCCCCGGCGCTTCGCGCCACCCCCTTCGAGGGGGACCTATTGAAGTCATTGTAATGTTACCGGGTGTCCATATCCGCCAAAGGAAACCGGGCCGTCAACAAAACCTAATCTTGTTTTAAACTGACCGGGATACATTCTTTAAAATCCCCCTTCGAAGGGGAGGGCGCGAAGCGCCGGGGGATGTAAATAGCGGAACACCAGGTGCAGTCATCCTTCACAACTGAAAAATGAGTATCCATGACATTCTTAAGAAAACATACTGGAGATTTGCGGTACTTATTGTACGGCCTCCTTGTGATAGTGGCGCTGTCGGGGTGCAGCGAAAAACACTCACCGATTGCGGGCGCGGAAATCATCGCGGGAACAACGCTTATAACGGATATTGTAAAAGACATATCTGATTTAAAGGTGGAAGCGTATACGCTGCTTCCCAGCACCTCCTGTCCGAGTCAGTTCGATATGAAACCCCATGACATTACGCAGCTGCAACAGGCCGAACTGGTGCTGCTGCATGGCTGGCAATTGAACCTCGCGAACATCCGCCGGACACTGGAAGCGGCACAAGTCCCCGAAAATAAGCGGCGTATTATTGACGTGACGGGGAATTGGATGGTTCCCGAGGTACAAAAAGAAGCGGTGGAAAAGACCAGGGACATCCTGGCCGAATATGCCCCCCAATCGGCATCTCTTTTCCGGGAACGGGCTGCAGTGCGGGTTGCGTCCATCGAGGCGGCGGGTGCGGCGGCGCGCGAGGCATTACCCCCTGAAACCGCGGCCGGGATCACCGTGTTCTGCCATGAGATGCAGGCGCCGTTCCTGAAATGGGCGGGATACGCGGTCGTAGGGACTTTTAATCGCCCCGAGGATTGGAGCGTGGCGGACGCGGAGGCTATGGTGAAAAAGGGGCAGGAACATCCTGTCGGCCTCGTCGTGGATAACCTGCAGAGCGGGGGGCTGGCCATGAGCATGACCTTGGCGGGCGATATCGGCGCGGCGTACGTGGTGCTGTCCAATTTCCCCGGCGGGTTTCCGGACACACCCACCTGGCAGGCCGCGTTCGAAGAGAATATCCGGCGCTTGCGCAAGGCGACCGTGGAGGCGCCCGTGCCATGAATGATGTCATCATAAACCTGCAGGAGGCTTATGTTTCGTATAACGGGTCAGCCGCCCTCGACGGGGTGTCGCTACAGGTGCGCGCGGGGGAGAGCCTTGTTCTGCGTGGACCCAACGGCGCGGGAAAGACCACCTTGCTTACCGCGATAAATGGATTGACCCCGCTCCTGGCGGGAAGCATTCGGGTTTTCGGCCTGGCGCCCGCAGGGCGGACGGTTCTGGAAGTGCGCCGCCGCATCGGCTATGTTGCCCAAGTCGGGGCGTTCGACCCGCGCATGCCCATCACGGTGCGTGAATCGGTAATGACGGGGGTATATGGCCGGCTGGGTTGGCGGCGCAGGGTCTCCGAGGCCGCCCACGCTGCGGTCAATGCCACGCTGGACCGCCTCGGGCTGCGGCCGCTGGCAGCCAGGCCGCTGGGCCATCTTTCCGGCGGGGAGCAGCGCCGTGTCATGATAGCGCGGGCGCTGGTGCAGGAACCGGATATCCTGCTGCTGGACGAGCCCACCGCCTCCTTGGACGATCACACCCGCGCGGATATTTGCAGCGTCATTGATGAACTGAACCGCGAAAGGGGGCTTACCGTGCTGTGGGTGACCCACGACCTGGATTCGTTGCCGGCCTCGTGCATGCGG
>JAKJCY010000317.1 GCA_022706235.1 Candidatus Hydrogenedentota bacterium
GACGCTTATTTCGAATCCATGTCCGGATTCAGTACGACCGGGGCCTCCGTTTTATCCGACATCGAGGCACTTCCCAAAAGTCTCCTGTTCTGGCGCAGTTTCACTCACTGGCTGGGGGGGCTGGGTATTATTTTGCTGCTCATCATCGTTCTTCCCTTTTTGGGCGCCGGCGGCAAATTACTGTACCGTTCTGAAATGCCCGGGCTTGAAAAGAGCAGTTACAAGCCTCGCGTGAAAAACTCCGCGATTTTTCTTTTCAAAATTTATATGGGCTTGACGCTTATTATGACCTTGTCGCTTTTCCTGGCCGGCATGGACCTCTTTGACTCCCTTTGCCATACGTTTGGGACACTGGCCACAGGGGGATTTTCAACCCGCAACGCAAGTGTCGCGTATTATGACAGCCCGTTGATTGAGTGTATTATCAGTCTTTTTATGATCATTGCCGGGACGAGTTTCAGCCTGATCTACTGCTTTTCCGTGGGTGAGTTCCGCACCATTTATAAAAATGGGGAATGGCGTCTCTATCTCTTGATTCTTGCCGCATCTGTGGTGCTGATTACCTGGAATGTGTCTTCCTCGAACCAAAGCATTCCCGGACTCATTGGCCAAGAAGAGGCCGGTACGGATATGGGTTTTACCGGACTTGTTCGTTTGACCGCATTCCAAACGATCTCCACGATGACCTGCACAGGATTCTGCGTCACTGATTTTAATCAATGGCCCGACTTTTCCCGAATGTTGTTGCTGATGCTCATGATAATCGGAGGATGTTCGGGTTCTACTTCGGGTGGGCTGAAGGTCGTTCGTGTGCTCCTTCTTGCCAAAATGGCCCATTGGCACCTGGTACAGACATTTCGTCCCAAGGATATCCGCGGCTTTCATGTCGATAATTTGGTGGTTGATAAAGGACTTCAAAACAGCATCCTTGCCTATTTCACCCTGTATTCTTTGGTTTTTGGAATGGCTGTATTGGCATTAACCGCCTCTGATATGCCTTTGATTACCAGTATCAGCGCCGTGGCCACCTGTTTTAATGGCGTCGGCCCGGGTCTCGAACAAATCGGGGCTGTCGGTAATTATGGGTCCCTATCTGCTTTTGGCAAAGTAATTCTTTCACTTGTTATGGCGATGGGACGTCTTGAACTGTACGCGGTATGCGTTTTGTTTTTGCCTTCCTTCTGGCAAAAACATTAAGAAAGAAATGGCATACTATGCCGTGAAGTGCATAAAGCACGCAGAGGCTCAGGTTTTCATACCGCCTCTCTCCCTGTGTTATTATGCCTCTTTAGAACGGTAGAAAGGGAGTCTATTGTTGTCTCTTGCAGTAAAAAGCACACGGTCCGCACACTATGGCTTCTTCACGATATCCATCTTTAGAAAGCAAGACGAAATAAACGCAGGTATTAAGAGGGGAATATTCAAGTTATGAATCGTCTTTCTTTCATGAAAAATCTGGGGCTGGCCAGCCTTGCCCTTTCCCTCATGTTTTTGCCTTCCATGGCATGCGCCCTGGTCTATTGGGAACTCCATATGCTGGTCGTTTTCCTTATGAGCCTCGTTGCCGCGCTATTCCTGGGAGGACTTCTTTATTTGGCGGGTATCAAAGCCGATGGGCATCTCTATCATCGCGAAACGCTGGCGCTGGTTGGTGTCGGGTGGCTGTTAACGGCGTTTTACGGAGCACTTCCCTACCTGCTTTCGTGCCATATGTCCTTTGTGGATGCCTATTTCGAATCCATGTCGGGATTCACCACTACAGGGGCTACTGTACTTGCCCATGTGGAGGTCCTGCCCAAAAGCCTGCTGTTCTGGAGGAGCTTTACCCACTGGCTCGGAGGCCTGGGAATAATATTGCTGCTGATTGTGGTACTTCCCTTCCTCGGCGCCGGCGGCAAGCTCCTTTACCGTTCTGAAATACCCGGCCTGGATAAAAGCAGCCTGCGTCCCAGAATCAAAGACTCCGCCATTATTCTATTGAAAATTTACTTGATTCTTACTGTTGCGCAAACCATTCTGCTCCTGGTCGCCGGCATGAATGTGTTTGATGCCCTGTGTCATACCTTCGGAAGTCTGGCTACGGGAGGATTTTCCACCCATACCAAGAGCATCGCCGCTTTTAACAGCCCGCTCATAGAAGCGATAATCACCATTTTCATGATGATCGCCGGCACCAGTTTCAGTCTGTTATTTTGTCTTGGAAAAGGAGACTATAAGAAGGTCCTTGGAAACGTTGAATTTCGCTTTTACGTATTCATTATCGCGGTTTCCTCGCTACTAATCTTTATTAACCTCCACACTGCGGACGGTCCACTTCCGAATTTGATCGGGGCTTCCGCTGAACCACCGCCGGACATCTGGGATCATATGCGCGCTTCCATTTTTCAAACGGTATCCGTCATGACGACCACTGGATTCGCGACCGTGGACTTTAATATGTGGCCTGAATTCTCAAGGGCGCTTCTTGTCATTCTCATGTTTATAGGCGGTTGTTCGGGTTCCACGGGTGGCGGAATAAAAGTGGTACGGATATTCCTGCTGTTCAATCTCGCCTATAAGCATTTTATACATACCTTCAACCCCAAAAATATCCATATAGTAAGGGTGGACAATCTTGTTCTTCCCAAAGAACATGTAAATGCCCTTTTGACGTATTTTGCCATCTATGTTTTGTCTGTAGCCGCGTCAACGCTGTACCTGGCCTGGCTGAATATGCCGTTGGTAACCTCATTCACCGCCGTTGCCGCATGCCTCAATAACGTTGGTCCCGGCCTTGAACTGGTGGGAGCGACAGGACACTACGGACTCGTGCCTGCCTCAGGTAAACTGCTTCTTTCATTCCTGATGGCCATGGGGCGCCTTGAACTCTATGCCATCTGCGTGTTGTTTATTCCATCCTTCTGGAAGCGATATTAAAGTTGAGGAATCTTTCTTGTCTTTGAACGTCGAAAGCGCTCCCCCACTAGATGCAATATGCCCCTATTTCACAAGATTCCCCCTCTCCTTTCCCATGACATACCTGCGAGATGCCGTTCCCGGGGAATACCTTTTTGACCCCTTCTGCGGCTGTGGCACTTCACTACTTGCAGCACGCCTGAAAGGTTTGTCCTGCGCCGGCATAGAAACCAACCCCGTTGCCGTCGCTATTGCGCGCGCAAAGGCCGCTCTGGCCACCCCTGAAGCCGTAATGGCCCGGGCGGCGGCGTTGCTTGCGACCTCAGACGCCCGGGAAAAGTTACCGGAAGACCCTTTCTGGCAACACTGCTTTTCACCGGAAGTGCTGCATGCCGTCTGCAGGTTCCGCACCCACTTTTCAAAAACGATCACACCGGGAACCGACCAGGTACTTTGTGCGTTGCTGCTCGGCGTACTGCATGGGCCCAATGATTCCATGCCTTGTTTATCCAACAAGATGCCGGCCTCGTATGCGCCCTCGCAGGAAGCCTTGCTGGCGTATTGGACAGCCAACCGTCTTTCGCCCCCGGAAATAAATGTGTTGGAAGTCATTGAAAAGCGCGCGCATTATCTGTTATCCACACCGTTGAACAAAGTAAACGGCCATGTAATTCAGGGCGATAGCAGTAAACAGGCACCTTATCGGTCTCTTGGCGGAGTTGACCGGGTTATCACCTCCCCCCCCTATTTCGGGCTGAACAGTTTTATCCATGATCAATGGCTTAGAAACTGGTTTCTGGGAAATTCCAAAGGTACGGACTGCCTGTTGGATCAAACCGATACGGAAACTTATGCCCGCGACCTTGCCCGCGTCTGGCGGCAGTGCGCTTCAGTCTGCCGCCCGGGAGCGACCCTCGTCATACGCTTTGGCGGCGTTCCCGGGGTACAAGGCGTTGTTCCCCGCACCCTGCTGGAAGATTCCCTCGCCCTGGCGGATTCCGGATGGAAGACACTGCGCTGTAAGCCCGTCTTCCGAAAAAGAAATGCGCCCCCGACGCTTCCTTTTCGCCCGCCCGCAGCGCGTCCCTGCAATGAGTTTGAGTTGTGCGGGCGCCTTGAAACATGAACATCCCGCCACGGTTCCTGTTCAGAATACCGGGCCGAATATCCACCTGCAGGTCCATTCATGACTGGCACCCCAAGGAGCTTGCATACACTCCCATGCCGACCAGGCGGAGACCAGAAACAGAACCATGAAAAGCGCCCACTGATACTTGTTCCGCATGACAGCCAATTGAGGTACGGACAGAAAAAGCAGTACAGGCACCGCACCGATATGCCAGCGGAACCCATA
>JAKJCY010000318.1 GCA_022706235.1 Candidatus Hydrogenedentota bacterium
CGGCAGGGGAGCGTGTTTCTCTGCGCGGACAACCATGCTCTTTCCCTTTCATCTTATGCCTTTTCAAATGTGGTGACTTATGGTATTGATGTCCCCGCGGACTGGCATGGAAAGATATCCACGGCTTCCGACGGGGCGGCTTCTCTCGAAATATGGCACAGGGAGACGGCGTGGGGCAGGATAACTCCTTCTCTGTACGGCCGGCACAACCTGCAGAATGCCCTTGTCTCGGTAGCCGTGGCCGCCACGCTGGGCATGTCCGCTCCGGATATTACTGCGGCCATCCGAGATTTCCCGGGTGTGCACCGCCGCATGGAAGTCTTCCTCGAAACGGAGAACACCATTTTTGTGGATGATTTTGCCCATCATCCGACCGCCATTCGCGAAACCATCGCCGCAGCCCGTCTACGCTGGCCGGATCGCCGCATCCGGGCCGTATTCGAACCCAGGTCGAACACTACGGTAACCAACCGTTTTCAGGGAGCGATGGAAGAGGCGTTCAGCGCCGCGGACGAAGTGTTTATCGGGCCCGTACACCGGGCGGATGCCATTCCCGAATCGCAACGTCTCGACACCGCAGTGCTGACAAAAGCCCTGATGGAAAAAGGAATACCTGCCCGCGCTTTTAAGGATGTCGGCACACTGGCGGAAACCTTGATTGCCACTGGCGGAAACCGTGATGTCGTCCTGATTATGAGCAACGGCGCCTTTGGCGGTATCTATGACCTGTTCAGAAAGCAGGCGCCGTCCGGACAGGCCTTACCCGCTTCATGATGGCCATTGCCGTCGTTGCCGGGAAATGGTTTTGTGCCGGCATTTCCGGGGGGGGGGGGGAGACTACATTTCCTAAAACTTTGGCGGTCCGCCATCGGCGGGTAGTTCCACGGGTATCAACTTGTCCTGCGAAGGTGCTTCCAGGGTGGGTTCTGTCGGCAAGGGGGCCATGGGGAACATATTCTTGGGCTCAGGCGCGTTGCCGGCAAGGTATTCAGCCAGGGCGGTTTTATCCACGCCAAAAACGGTGTCACGCATGAACTCCAGGGTCTCTTTTGTGCGCGCTTTTACCCGTTCATCGCGTATGCTGCCTTCTCCGATATGTCCGGCGATGAACTCGGCGAACTCGTTCATGCGTGAGCCAAAGCGCCGCAGGCCGGTGACGGTTTCTGAAGACAAGCCCAGCGAATCCGGGTCCGTTGCTGACGTGTAGGAGACGGACTGGCCTGATTCCAGCAGTGCTTTGATTTTCGGGTCACTCTTGAAGACTGCTTCATATTGATCCAGCACGTATTTCATAAAAACATCTATGGCACATATCTGCAGGACAGGGTCTTCCCCGGGATGGGAGGCGACTGCGCACAAAATGTCCCGAAATTCCATGTCCCGTGATTTGAAATACATGGGAAGCGAAATGGTCAGCAAACTTGGCTGCGCCAAACCCGGTACGCTGCGTTCAAGCAAAAAACGGCGCAGCACCGGGTCATCATTTCTATCCTTAATAACGATGAGAACATCGTCCATATCTCCCTTGGAGGGCAGTGAATCGTTTGCATGAAGTGCCGAGCTGGGCGCAGGAGTGCTGTCGACATTTTCTTTGATTATTAGCGGCATATATTCCAAGGCAGTGACAATATTCTTCAGGACAAGCTGGTCCACTTCCGCTTGTGATTTTCCCAGGGCTTCCTGTTGTCTCGCCACTTCCGCTCCCTCTCTGGCCGCGCGCAGCAGGTCAATGGTGCGCAGATGCCGGAAAGACTCAAAGGGATATTCCTGGCCCGGGGTTCGCAGGGCATCGTTAATACTCAGCGGACGCGCCGGCTGAGATTCAATCTGTTTAACCACGTCTTCCACCATTTGCCAGTACGGATAGCGGGTGCGCGCTGTCGGGGCTATAGGTTCGGCCGCCAAAAAGGCGACGATAACAAAACAGGTGTTTAGCAGCATAAGGCCTCTCCTGTCCAACCCGAATCCGCATCCAAGAAACCGAATTGTTGGAATGAAGCCAATGGGCACAAGGATAGTGGAAGCGGCATCTTGCCGCTCTACATCAAGAAGCCCATGCTGGCCTAAGTTACAATGGAAGCGGCAGGATGCCGCTTCTGCGCCTTCGCCATTCCTTTCGTGCGGAATTAGGTCCAAACTGTTCTTGTTACACTAAGAAGCCACTTCCAAGAAGGCCTGTGGCCCAAATAACCAAACAAAACCACTGGATACAACCGTACAACTTGACCCCTGGTGCGTTCTCGCCCAGTTTACATTTCTGTTTATGTCTTAAAACGCAACTCGGTTCGGTATCGTTTACAAGGCCGATAGAAACGGTACATTCCCGCGGGGCGTCATACACCGATGAACCCGGCACGGCCAAGGCCGAATTTCTTTCGGCTGTCAGTCAGTATAAGAAATACACATGGTCGGGGACAACATAAGTCGCAGATAACATTCCGATTGGTACAAGGGATTGAGTTTTTTGTTTTCCCGCCGCGCCTCTAAATAGTTATATTACGGTATACAAGAAATTTGTATTTTGATATAAAAAAAAGGCCTCAGTCCACCGGATGTCATGATGCTGTGAAATCTGTACCGACCAGGTAGTTTTCCATTTCTTTTCAGTCTGACGAACTGTGTCGGCCGTGAAGACGGATACAGTTTTACCTTGACCTCGCATCGGCATATTTTTTTTGGTTCCCCGGGCAAAAATGAAGTAGAATACGGGCCTTCACTACTACCTGAGTCGAGGAAAATCGTGTGACAGGATTTTGCATATTTCGGGGAGAGAAATCTTCAATCTTCTTGCTGCTGGTTGTCGGCATTTTTTCTATTGCCGGGTGTAGCGGCCACGGTCGCGGCGGTACGGTGAATGTGGTGGGGTCCACATCGGTACAGCCTTTTGCCGAACTTCTGGCGGAAGAGTACCTCGCAAAGAATCCCACACGGAATGTGGAAGTACAGGGCGGGGGGTCCACGGCAGGATTGCAGGCCGTGCGGACTGGGCTGGCTCACATTGGCATGTGTTCCCGAACGTTGACGCCCGAAGAATCCGGTGAATTCAAGGGGACCTTGATCGCCCGGGATGGCCTCGCCATTGTGGTGAATCCTTCCAACCCGGTCGGTAACCTGAGCTTATCGCAATTGTGCGATTTGTTCAGCGGCGCCATCGCAAACTGGCAGGATGTGGGCGGTGTGGCCGGTCCGGTGCGTCCCATTACCCGCGAAGAAGGCTCCGGTACCCGGGACAGTTTTGTGCATCTGGTTATGGGTGATTCGCACATTACGCGCCGGGCGCTGACCCAGGAATCGAACGGTGCCGTGCGCGAACTGGTCAAGGGCGATCCGGGCGCCATCGGATATATGTCACTCGGCATGGTCGGTATGGAGCTCAAGACGGTCCGGATTGAGGGCATTGAACCTACGGCCGATAATGTGCTTGCGGGAACCTACAATCTTGCGCGGCCCTTTCTTTTTGTGACTAAGGGCGAAATAAGCGCGGAGGCCACACATTTCTTTGATTTTGTAATGTCGGAGGAAGGTCAGGATACGCTGGAACGGGAAGGGCTCGTGCGCGTCCGATGAATCAGGATAAACTTATAGCGCTTGCATTAATGACGGTGGCGCTTTCGGCCGTTACCGGCCTGGCTGTTATAACCGTTTTCATTTTTAAGGAAGGCGTTCCCATTATAGTGGATGCGGGGCTTCGCGGTTTTTTTCTTTCTTCGGACTGGGACCCGGCGGCGGGGCGCTTTGGCATTCTTTCGATGATTGTCGGCTCACTTATTGTGACGTTGGGCGCCATGGCGCTAGGTGGGGTTTTCGGATTGAGCCTTGCTATTGTGCTTACGCAGTTCTGTCCCGCGAAATTGGCGGCCATAATCAAGCCTGTCGTTGAACTGCTGGCGGGTATTCCTTCCGTGGTGTATGGATTTATGGGGGTGGTCACACTGGTCCCGCTTATCCGCACGTATCTCGGTGGGCCGGGGCTATCGGTTCTGGCGGCTTCCATCGTGCTGGGCATTATGGTGCTTCCTACTGTTACCAGTATTTCTGTGGATGCGTTACAGGCCGTTCCCCGTTCCTATTGGGAAGGTTCCGTGGCCATGGGTGCCACGAAATGGCAGACCACCCACATGATTATGTTAAAAGCGGCCCGTTCCGGTATTGTGGCGGCAATTATCCTGGGCATGGGCCGCGCCCTGGGTGAAACCATGGCGGTTATCATGGTTGCGGGCAATGCGCTGGAGGTTCCGGGCAGCC
>JAKJCY010000319.1 GCA_022706235.1 Candidatus Hydrogenedentota bacterium
TACCTTGTGTTCCGCCGTAGGTACCGTTTCCGGAGGCAATGCTATTGGTGGTCTGGTGGGAGACAATAATTATGCAATTAATTTATGTTATTCCTCGGGAAAAACCCTGGGATTCGATAGCGTCGGTGGCTTGGTAGGAAATAGCACGCATAGTTGGGCTAATGGTTCAGGTCACTTTATAGGTATGTCCTACTCCACAAACAAGGTTATTGGTGATTCAAACGTTGGCGGTCTGGTGGGATTTCAATTTAAAATTGGATTAATTGACTGTGAGTCTTACATCCGTGAATCGGTTATTGCTATTTCGTCATGCTATGCCAGCGGTACGGTTATGGCTCCCGAAAAGGCAGGTGGATTAGTGGGGACGGTTATTGAAGGATACGAATGCAAAAAGTTTGGGGAGCAGGGCATACGTGAATCCAAGGAAGCGTCTCAACCGTTTGTTTCGAATTATTGGGATACAGAAACTACCGGTCGAACTGAAAGCGATGAAGGTGCAGGACGTACAACGGATGATATGACTTATCCTTATGCGGCAAATACCTACGAGGACTGGGATTTTGCGGCAGTATGGATGGCAGATACCGATCACAAAATAAATAATGGTTATCCATACCTGATCGGAAATATTCCCGGTCCAGGTGAAAGCGCGTTGCCTATAGCATATTTCCTGGCAGACCCGAGTGACGGTGTGCCGCCGGTTACCACGACATTCACGAACCTGTCTAAAAATGCTGAGAGCTGGCATTGGGGCTTTGGGGATGGTACTACGAGTGATGATGAATGGAGCCCTACCCACACCTATATTCAGGGAGGTCCCATTGAAGTCTGTCTGAGTGTATCTAATGCTTTTGGCAGTGATTCTTATTGCAAAGTACTAGATTTTGATTATTGCGAGGAAGGTTGTTGGGCTGATTTTAGTTGGGTGAACGTTGGTAACTGCGAGATGGCGTTTACAAATCTGTCAGAATATTCTTGGAATTGCGGGCCTGGTGGGCCCGTTTCCGGTAATTGGGATTTTGGCGATGGTACGACGTTTTACGATTTTGAACCAACCCATCGCTACGCAGCGCCAGGAATTTATACTGTATGTTTTGAGCCTTGTTGGTGGACTAAGGCATGTCAAGAAGTGACCGTTGTTGCAGGCTCTATTGAGGGGGAAGGTGAGGGCGAGGGTGAAGGGGAAGGCGAAGGTGAGGGTGAGGGTGAGGGTGAAGGCGAGGGTGAACCGTGCTGTTGGTGCGACGGCTGCCATTGTTCAGAAAAGGACGCCTGCATCCATACACTGAAAGACTTGATGGGGGATTGGTTCCTCGTTGGCGTGGCACTAATTATACTTGCATTGATAAGTTCGGGGGAAAGAAAGTTATAGAACAACAGAGACAGAAAAAGCGGACATCAACGTGGTATAGAAAAACAAAGTCCAGCGAAACGGCATAGCGTCATTACAGGAGGCGGGGTTGGTCAGTTCCGGTCGTCAGGGGCTTACCGAGGTGCTTGAAGGCGTGGGGGGTAGCGACGCGGCCCTGGGGGGTACGTTTCAGGAAACCGATCTGGATAAGGTAGGGTTCGTGCACTTCTTCGAGGGTCTGGCGTTCTTCGCCCACGGCCACGGCGAGCGAGGCGGCGCCGACCGGCCCGCCACCGAATTTGTCCATCAGTACACATAATATCTGGCGATCCATATCATCGAGTCCCAAATCGTCTATGCGCAAGAGTTTCAAAGCAGCATCCGCCAGTTCAAGGGTGATGACGCCGTCTCCCTTGACCTGGGCGAAGTCGCGTACGCGGCGGAGCAGGCGGTTGGCGATGCGGGCCGTGCCCCGGGAACGGGACGCGATTTCGAGTGCGCCGTCGGGTTCGATGGGCACGTTGAGGATGCGCGCGGAACGGGTAACGATGCATTCCAGTTCTTCCGGGCTGTAGAGGTCGAAGCGGCAGGTGTCGCCGAATCGTGCGCGGAGCGGGGGAGTGAGCAGGCCCGCGCGGGTGGTGGCGCCGATCAGGGTGAAGGGCCGCAGCCCGATTTTCATGGACCGGGCCGTGGGCCCCTTGCCGAGCATGATGTCCACCTCGAAATCTTCCATGGCGGAATAGAGGGTTTCTTCCACTGCATGGTTCAGGCGGTGGATTTCGTCAATGAACAGGATGTCGAATTCGTCGAGGCTGGTCAGGATGGCGGACAGGTCGGCCTGGCGTTCGATCACCGGCCCGGCGCTTTGCTTGATATCCACGTTCATTTCGTTGGCGATAATGCGCGCCAGGGTGGTTTTGCCCAGTCCGGGCGGACCGCAAAGGAGCAGGTGGTCCAACGGTTCTCCCCGCTGCCGCGCCGCCTGGATGGCGATACGCAGTTTGTCCTTGATGGGCTCTTGCCCCGGAAAATCCTCCAGGCGCCTGGGGCGTATCTGGTCATCGTAGGAAGCATCGTCTTCCAGGGGCTTCGGCGCCATGATATTATCTTTGGGCATGATTCACCTTCGCCAGGGAGCGCAACGCGGCGCGCACCAACTCCTCGTCGGAAGCGTCGGTTCCCAGGGTTTCACGGGCATGGACCGCCGCTTTTCTCGCTTCGGCCGGGGAACAGCCCAAACTCATCAGGGCTTCGTATACATCGTCCCCTTCCGTATTGGCAGCCGCATCGGGCGCACCGAGCAGCGCGCTGAGTTCCGGCACCCCGCCCATTTTTGTTTTCATTTCCAATATAATGCGCTGGGCCAGTTTTTTACCAACGCCTGGCGCGCGGCTTACCGCAGCGACATCCTGCTCCTGAATCGCCCGGGCAAAGGCATCCACGCTCAGCACGGACAGCAATCCGAGAGCGGCCTTTGGGCCTACGCCGTTAATGTCGAGGCACATGGTGAACAGCGTTTTTTCCTGTTCGGTCAAGAATCCAAAGATTTGAAAGCTGTCTTCGCGGATATGGCAATAGGTCAGCAGCGAGGTCTCGTGATCCCGCGTCAGTTTACGTTGGACCACATCGGGCACCCATACATCGAAACCGATGCCGTTTACGTCCAAAACGATGCGGTTGGGGCCGCTAAACAGAACGCGGCCGCGCAGTGATGCAAACATGGCGTATGTTACCCCATAAACTGCTCAGGCGATATATTCTTTGATAAAATGCCAAATCGCCGCCCATAGCGAGTTGGCGGTTTCAGGCGCGCCGCCCGTGGCCTGCCGGTGCGCAAAACCATAAGTGAGGATGCCGGTTACGGCGGTCCACTCCGGCGCGTCAATAGCGTCGGGAATCTCCTGGAAGCCCAACGGCGTGCCGATTCTTGTTTCCACGCCGCTTTTAAGGTAAATGATACGGTCCAGGTTGTTAATGTTGGCGCCGCCTCCGGTAATCACCAGCCCGCGCGGCAACGCATAGAGAAGCCGTTTTTCGTTAAGTGTGCCGCAAATCTGGTCCGTCAATTCATTGGCGCGCAGAAAAACGATTTCATCGAGGACGCTTTTCTTGATGGTGGTAGGGGCTCCCGTGACGGTGTGGGAGAGTTTTATCGTCACATCATTGGCGGAAGGGGAGGCCTGGGATGACGGCGTATTTTCATCCGCGTATAAATCCAGGTTGATGCCGTAATCCATGACGAGTTCCGTCGCTTCCGCAAAGGAAATCCGCAACACGGAGGCGACATCGTTAATAATATCGCCGCACCCCCATTTATAGGCGCCCGCTTCGATGACTTTTCCGTTTTGATACACCACAATGCCGGAACAGGTTGCGCCGAGATTCACTACGGCGGCGCCCGACTTCTTGTCTTCAGGAAGCAGGCAGCCATAGGCGGCCGCGAGAGGTGTAAAGACAAAATCGGCGACCGTCAGTCCCTCATTTTCAATGCACTGCCTGAGGTTGTTTTCAAGAAAGGCGCTGAGTTGTGTGTAGCGGAGACGTCCTGTCAATACATTCCCCCGCATATTCAGGGGGTTCATAACGGGCATGTTGTCGAGCAACCATTCTTCCGAGACAATACAGCCGATGGACCGGGATCCGGATGCAACGGAACCCAGTTCGGCATTTTTTCGCGCCTGAATAAGATGTTCCGGTTTTACAAGACCATTTTCGACTTGTACTTTTCCCTCAAAGAGGTTTGATTTCACAGTATCGCCCTGAATGCCGCAATACACCGACACAATCCGCTCGCCGGCCATGGCGCGGGCGGCGTCCAGGGCTTTGCGAAATGCTTTCGCCGCGGCCTGTATATTCTGTATGGCAC
>JAKJCY010000031.1:0-9444 GCA_022706235.1 Candidatus Hydrogenedentota bacterium
GTCATGACCACGGGCAGAATGCGGCCCTCGGCATCATAGTCCAGCCGGTCTATAGCAATCTGGCGCGCAGCATTGAAAGGCCCGCCCCCGCGTTGATGGTTCCAGCGATGATAGACGATAAAATCAGCGCCCCCTTCCGGGGCATGCAGAAACGAATGGTGGCCCGGCCCTTTGTGGTCCTTGTCGCTTTTTAGAATGGTGCCTTCATAGGTCCAGGGGCCGACAGGCGTTTCTGACATGGCATACTGGACCGAATAGGACGCGTTCATCATTGATCCGCTGCTATAGGACAGGTAATACCGCCCGGCGCGCTCGTGCATATAAGCACCTTCGGTGAAGTGCTGCGGCGTTTCGACAGGGACCTCTTTGCCGAGGTGTGTCATATCCTGGCTCAGTTCAAACACGCGCAGTTTCGCGCCTGCGCTGCCCCCCGCATACAAATATGTGGTCCCGGACTTAGGATCGGTAAAGACCATGGGGTCAATCGCCTCGAAACCGTCGCCGCCGGTCAGCAGGGGTGCGCCCGAATCGGTGAAGGGCCCGGCAGGTCCGTCCCCGACCGCTACGCCGATGCGCGATGGGGTCGGGTTTTGGGGCCCCACGGAAAAGTACAGGTACCAGCGGCCGTCCTTTTCCGCGATACAGGGCGCCCATAAGGCGTGGCGGGGTGCACCGTCCTCTTTTATCCAGGCGATTTTATCCCTCTCCAGAATGGGCCCGTGCCGTTCCCAATCCTGCAGCGTGGTGGAGGAATGGGCGTACAAGACCTTTGGCTGCTTGTATCCTGTAGCGTACAGCCAGACCGTGTCTCCGACCAACATGACGTGCGGGTCCGCTCCCATGAGCACGGGATTGAGCGGCGCTGCTTCCGGCAATGTTGCCCAGGCGGTGCTCCAGGCGACAAATAATACCATCAAGGGGAATACACGTTGCATCAGGATACCTCCCGTCCATTAAAAAACCACGCAAATTCATATACGTCAAGAACAGGGTTCATGATAACAAATCACCGCGACGTCAAGCACCCGTACGGGAAAACACCGGAAGCACCGTCATCCCTGTTGGCAGGGGTGTTGGAGCAAAAAACAGGACTTCTTCCGGCGCATGTAAAACCATGTGCGTTGCAGCTAATCCTGAAACGTGCCGGGGGCTGTCCCGGAGTTTTTGCGGGCATGACGTAGGGGAGCGGAAAAATATGGTACAGTCCCCGCCGCCTGGCTATGCGCAAACCCAAAGTCCGAACCATATATCAATGCGCTTATATCAACAAACGCTCCCACATGATTTGCGGTGGGAACAGTCCAATTGTTTCTCTGGGCTTGGATTTTATATCAAGATTACCTTATAGTATGCATACGGTTTCAACGGATTGGGAGTTGCTTCATGAAAATACTTTCGTGGGTCTTTGTCTGTATGTCACTTGGTCTGGCATGCGCCTGGGCATCGGATGAAGAAAAGTCCACTGTATCTGACCAGTTGACACTGTCCCTGGAAGACCCGGCTCAGGAACAGGCGGCCTATGATAAACACTGGTACTTTGGGGTGGGCGGCACCAACTATCATCCCCGGCTCCGAGAATCCGAAGGTCAGATACAGCGTGAACTGAACGGCCTTTTCGACTGGATGCCGCGCTGGAAGAAACCGACCACCTTCGCGGATTGGCGGGATGATTTTATGCTGTGGGATTTTGTAGCGGGCTTCGGCAGAGACCTGACGCCGAAGACAAACTGGATGCTATGGTTTGGCAGTGCTGCGGGGTCAATGACGAGTCGGGAGCGTTACGGGCTTATTTCCACCAAAATTAATTTCAAGCGCTCCTCTCTTTTCCTCGCGCCGGAGTTGTTTTACTATCCCCTGGGCAAGGTTGACTATGGCAGTATTGACGGAACGCATGGTCTTCAGCGCGTCCGCGCCGCCTTGGCGAACGCCAAGCCTTATCTTTCACTTGTAACGGGTTTCACTTTTGTCAAAGCCGAAGCGGACGTCAAATTCAAGGCACCCGCGCTGGGAACCCTCTTCCGCCAGGAGCAGTCGGAAAACCATTACATGTATACCGTGAGCCCCCGCGTTGGTCTTACGATGCCCATAGGCAAAAATACCAGCCTTAATCCTGTCTTCATTTATCTGTTTAATGGGCCCAATCACAGCACCGAGTATAACGGCTGGGCCCTTTCGTTCACCGTGCGCTGGCAGTTTTAGAAATAATACCGGGAAGGAAACAAGGAGTACGTTCATGTTTATGGTGATGGGATTGCTCACAGGGGCCCTGCTTACGGCGACTGTGGCCCCTCCTGAGATTTACGGGCCCGTGCCTTCCCCGCAACAGCTGGCCTGGCAGCGCATGGAATACGGCATGTTCTGTCATTTCGGCATTAATACATTTTTTGACGAGGAGTGGACTGACGGAACGAAAGACCCGAAAACCTTTTTACCTACCGAGTTCAACGGGCGTCAGTGGGTGGAAACGGCGAAAAAAGTCGGCATGCAGTACCTCATTGTTACGGCAAAACATCACGATGGTTTTTCCATCTACCCGACGGAGCATGGTGACTATAATGTAAAGGCCAGCCCGTGGCGCGACGGTAAAGGAGATGCACTGAGGGAGGTGGCGGATGCCTGCCATGAGCTCGGGCTTATGTTGGGTGTGTACCTGTCCCCCTGGGACCGTCACGATCCGCTCTATGACGATCCGCCCGTGTATGACGAACGCTTCAAGGCCATGCTGACGGAATTGCTAACCTGGTATGCGCCGGTCGGTGAAGTCTGGTTTGACGGTGCCGGGTCCAAGGGGCATGTCTATGATTGGAACGGGTACTATTCCTTGATTCGGGAACTGGCGCCGGACGCGCTTATCGCCATCTGCGGCCCCGATATCCGCTGGATCGGTAACGAGGATGGGCTTGCCCCGGACACGCTCTGGAACGTGCAGGAAGTAACACTGCCGATTCCGGGGGCGGAAAGCGGTGGGGAAAAACGCTGGTATCCCAGTGAATGCGATGTGCCCATACGCAAAGGACAGTGGTTCTATCACACCGACGGCGCGGCAAACCTGCGCAGTCTGGAGGAACTGCTGGAAATCTACTACCGGAGCGTGGGACTGGGCGCAGCGCTGCTGTTGAATGTGTCACCCGACCGGCGTGGACAATTGCCGCAGGCGGATACCCAGCGGCTGCTTGAATTTGGAGAGGTTATCCGGGACACCTTCAACAATAACCTTGCCGCGCGCGCGCTGACCTCGGCCAGCAACATCCGCGGAAACAGTAAGGCTTTTGCGCCGGCCAATGCGACAGACGGATTAGAGGACACTTACTGGGCCACAAACGACGGTATCCATGAAGCCTGGCTCCAATTGCTTTTCGGAGAGGACCGGGTGTTTGACCGTATTGTGCTGCAGGAACACCTGCCTTTGGGACAGCGTGTCAAGGCCCATGAAATTCAGGCCTTTGTCGGGAATGACTGGAAAACCATCGCCACGGGAACCACCATCGGTTACAAGCGCATTCACCGGCTGCCCGAGGTGAAGGCGAGGCGTATTCGCGTCCACATTACGGACGCATTCGCCCCTCCCGCCATCGAGCAGATCGGCCTTTATAAAGCGTCTCCAAGAGAAACGCCGTATTGACCACCACGGGGCCTGTGAGGCCGTAACAAAACCTTACAGGCCCCCCTGGGTAATTACGGGGTTTCTTGCTCCAGCAAATCCACTTCCCGTAAGAAATTCTCTCCGGATAAGAGCCGCAGGCTCTTGATTTCAAAGGGTTTCAAGGAAACGGATTGTTCCACGCCCAGAGCTGGAACATAAAGCGTAGCCGACCGGGCCGTACCCGTGGGCTCGAACAAACGCACCACAAATCCTTCCCCGTTTTCGGCGCCCTTGAACGCGGTCATCAAAATGGTGTTATCAGAGAGGACAACGCCGGGCGGGGACATGGCGCCGATGCCGGGGGGATAGAACGACAATGCCATAGGTTTCTCATTGTGGGAAAGGGCTTCCCGCTCCACACGGTTCATGCGGTCTTCAACGGGCCCGGCGTTTATCCAGAAGGTGAATTGACGTTCTCCCTGGTCGATGCGAGGCATGTACCGGTCCTGAGGCAAGGTCTTGCGGTTGCCGAAGGGATGGGCTGAATAGGCGGGTGAACGCAGCAAGGTCAACCGGATTTCATTATTGGGACAGTCGGAGCCATAAAGGCCGTCGTTGATGCAGGTCAGCGCCATGTCCCGGGCTTTGGAGACGGCGGCCACCCACTTCTGCGCCACCACCTCGCGCTCCTTGCCTGGAAGGTTGTCGCGGCCATAGGCGACCTGGCCCCGGTATTCACACCCGCTGAAAACAGTCGGCAGGGCAAGTTTCAGCGCCTTGTCCTTCTCGTTCCAATGTACCCGGACATGCACTTCCACTTCCGAGCCTTCCTTGGGCAGGCGATAGGTGAGCACCAGGAAGGAACGGTTATACGCCATAATCGCTTCAACGACCGTACGGACCGGACCGTCTTCGATAACCCGCAACGACGGCAAGGGCGTGTGCAGTTTCAACCCCGAAAAGGATGTACCCGCTTCCGGCGTCATCAAGGTGAAACGGCCTGTTACCTCGCGGTAGTGCTTTTCTAGCATACTCCAGGGGTCTTCATTGTCGCGCATGACCAGCGGTGTAAAAGCGTTGGGTTTGAGTACTTCCCTGCCGTTTACACAGAACCGGTCCACCAGGCCAGTTTCCGTATTGATCAACACTTCAAGTGCCGCTGTTTTGAAGTGCAGACTTTTTCCCACCGATTTCAACCTGGGTACGGGCTTTTCGGTCTGTTGCCGGGGGGTACAGTCGATACGGCTAATTTGAGAGGGCGCCAGGGTTGCCCGGAATACGCATCGCTTGCGCCATTCAAGCGGGATGTTGCCAGCCTCTTTTTCCACCTGGCAGAGAACCGGAACCCCGTTCATAGCGGCGTTAAAATCGATGAATACCGCTTCATCGTGACGGTCCGGAAGATTGAATTCGCACGAGACTACCGTATCCACGGGGTAGGGGTGGGGATTATAGACCAGCACGGGAATCGTATCCCCCTCCGCCTTGGGTTGTCCTGCTGCATGGGCAAAAAATGCCCGCGCTTTGAGGCGCGACAACAGTTCCAGTCCGTGGTCCATCAGGCGCAGGCCCGCATCTTCCACGGCCTGAATGGAAGAGCCCGGAAGTATATCGTGAAATTCGGCTTCCATCAGGTCGCACTGCGCCTCGTATAACCTGTCGCGGGGATAATCGAGCAAGCCTGCCAAGGCGGCGTTGGCGCACATTTTTTCCACCATATAGAGCTCATTTTCGAGGAGGCGGTGTTTTTGTTTCAGCCGGACCTGGGAGGTGTAGCATCCCGCGCCCCAGGGATTGAGGTCGCGTTCAACCCTCGGTCGGGCAATACCCCGTTCTTTAATCTCGGCAAAATACGCTTCGGGTGTGGAATGCTTGATCGGAAAGGCTTCATTCCGCCGGATGATGGCCGTGAGATCCTGTAGATCTTCCCGTGAGGGACCGCCGCCGTGGTTGCCTACGCCCCAGGTTGCCAGGCCCACTTCGCGTTCACCGTAGTTCTCCAGGTAGTGTTCCATAGAGTGTTTTATCATGCCGCGCCCGGGGGTGCCATACCATAAGA
This sequence comes from Candidatus Hydrogenedentota bacterium, assembly GCA_022706235.1. Classification (GTDB taxonomy): domain Bacteria; phylum Hydrogenedentota; class Hydrogenedentia; order Hydrogenedentales; family CAITNO01; genus JAAYBJ01. Next base: position 5,643 of record JAKJCY010000031.1, read on the forward strand.
GTGTGCGATGGCCCGCCACTTCCGACCCGTCATAGCCGACCCAGATATAATCCGCGTCGGGCAGCGGGCAATCATTATTGTCCGGGCGGCAATGAAGATAGGAGTCATATCCCGACTTCGCCAGGATCTGCACCAGGCCGCGCGTATGTCCGAAGGGATCAAGATTGATGGCCGTTGTCGGTTTGACGCCGAACTTTTCCATAAAATAAGCCCTGCCGCTCAGAATCTGACGGACAAAGGATTCGCCACTGGGCATATTACAGTCCGGCTGCAGGTACCACCCGCCCATGATGTGCCACTTGCCCTCCTGTACCAGTCGTTGTATACGCGCAAAGAGGGCCGGTTCATATTCCTCGATCCATTTGTACAGGATAGCTTCGTTATGATTAAAGATGAAGCCGTCATAGGCTTCGCAGAAATCAGCGGCCACGCGGAACGTGGATACGGCTTCCGCCGCGCCTTCTTCCCATTCCCAAAGCCAGCAGGGATCCAAATGGGCGTTACAGAGTAGATGCAGTGTTTTCATCAGGGTTTCCAAGGGTGTAAAGGGGAACTAGATGCCGGAATAATATCATATGTGACATCTCTTGAAACAGGCGGCCCTGTTTTTAATTGTTGGTCCACTAAATCTAAGGGCACCAGGACGCTTTCTGGTGTTCGGGCATGTGCAATGCAGATTGACAGGATTGTGCAGCAACACCGTGAAGCGCGGATGCGCCATCCGCGCACGCTGAAACCCTCTGATAGTCTCAACAACAGTTTTGCGATTCAGAAGTACCTGTGTTTGACTGCGCGTCCTTATACCATTCCACAAAACGTGCAATGCCCTCATCCATGGAAAAGCATGGGGCATAGCCCAACAACGTGCGCGCATGGGTAATGTCGGCATGGGTGATAGTGACGTCACCGGGTTGTGACGGGTGCTTTTCAATCAGAGCCGTTTTCCCTGTGTGTTTTTCAATGAGCCCAATCAGCTCGGCAAGGCTGGTGGTGTGGTTTTCGCCCAGGTTGAAGATTTCATAACCGAAAGGGGTGTCCACGCAGGACAGCATGCCCTGGATGATATCTTCTATGTAAGTGTAATCCCGGCGCGTGGTCCCATCTCCGAACATGGGAATCGGACTGCCCTCCAGGATATGCTTGGTAAATTTGTGGATGGCCATATCAGGACGCTGCCTGGGGCCATAGACGGTGAAGAAACGAAGCAGGGTTACGCGCAGCCCATATACATGATGATAAACATGGGCCTGCAGTTCGTTCATACGCTTGGTGGCGGCGTAGGGACTGATGGGACGCATTACCGGGTCTGTCTCCCGAAATGGAACGTCGGTGCTGCCCCCGTAAACGGAGGAACTGGAGGCAAAGACCAGATGGGACGGTTTGAAATCGCGGCAGACGTCCAGGATATGCTGGCTGCCGATCACATTGACGCGGTGATACAGATTCGGGTCGCGCAGGGACGGGCGTACACCGGCGCGCGCCGCAAGATGCACCACGACATCAGGCCGCGCTTCTTCAAAGACGAGGCGCAGGGCGGCTTCATCGCAGATATCCCGTTCATGCAGGTGAAACGTCTCACAACCGCACAGTCCAGCGAGGTTACGGCGCTTGATGGCCGGATCATAATAATCGTTAAAGGAGTCCAGTCCTGTTACCCTGTCGCCCCGGCCGCACAGGGCTTCGGCCAGGTGAGACCCGATAAATCCGGCAACACCGGTGATCAATACACGTTTCATGGGATTTCCTTTCGACACCACGAATGCTGTTCCAGTTTCAGACTTCCTGACCTCGTCGGAATTGCGTATGGCGCTCGTAAACAAACAAAAAGACGGAGCAAAAAGGGACTGATGACGAAATAGCCGTTAGTAACGCAAAGATACAGGTACTTTGCTGCCATTGGCTATTTCGTTGCCTGTCCCTTTCTTGCGGTCCTATACGAACAGGCTTCAAAAAAGTGCCAAACCGGATTCCGAGTAATCATTGAATAACCCCGACGAGACCAGGAACTCTGAGGCTATTTGTGAAGCGCCGGTGAATTTAAGAAGAGCCGCGAATGAACACGAATAGACAAGAATAAATTTAAGTCTGCTGCACCATTTCGCAAAGCGCATTTATTTTGATTCTTGTAGACCGTTTGTTTTTTTGGAAAAAGTATTACTGCAACATGACAATATCTATGCTGTTTGCCATGACACGTTGACTCCTATTTTATTGATGTTAATTCATGGCACCATAGGCTGTCATGCTTTCTTTAATCTTCTGCGGAGTACGTGTAAATATCCACGTCCTGGTAGGTGCCCTGCCGGTAGAGGGCTTCCCGTTGGGTGCCCGCGTGGACAAAACCCGCAGCCGTAAGGGCCGCGGCGAGTTTTGTTTCATTTGCGGTTACCGGGGTCAGGATATGGCGTAACTGCCCTTCCCTGCATAGCTCCGACAAGAGGGTTTGGAGGGTATGCTGAAGTGCGGATTTGGCGTACAATTCCTCATCGTGCAGATAGAGCCATGCCCGGGCCATCTGTTTTTCCGGTACGGGCTGTAATTTAAGGAGCCCGCACGGCGTGCCGTTCATCCGGGTGAGTATCCATTCCCGGCGATAAGGTGGGGGATGGAGGGCATCCATTTCACGATCGTAACGGGTGGCGGTCAGTGCACCGGTTTCGTTGCATAAGAAATAGGCGGACCGGTTCCAGTTTTCCCATTGGACCAGTACTGTCGCGTCCCCTTCCAGTAAAGGGCGCAACCCCAGCTGGCCCTTGAAAAGGGCCTTTGCGGCGCCCAGCAGGGAAAAGCGCCTGGTGCGAGGCCCCATGGAGGCGGCCAGATGATCGAAGTTGATGCCGACGGAGGCGATTCGGTTGAAGGCAGCCACCACAGCGCCCGTCCAGCGGCGCTGGGCATCACACCATGCCGCATCAGGATGGCGTATGTCTCCCGAGCGCGCATAATGGATGGCGACATGGCCGCCGCCGCATAGTCCTCGCGCCCAGCAGCGCAGGCATTCGGGCGTCTGCAATGCCCCGGACAACAGAAAGGCTTCGCAACGGGTTTCATCCAAGACTCCTTCCGTCAGATTTCCCAGGATAAATCGGGGGTTTCCCAAAAAGGGAAGGGAAGGATAGAGAGCGCCTTCCCCGTCAGCAACGAGCGTTTCGATGCCGCTGGGGTCCGCGCGGTACATGGGGGCGCCGTTGTGTATGGCCTTGAAGAGAAGGGCGAAGGGTTCCACCCGGAACGGCGCGTTATGCAGCAGCTGGTCCACGTAATACAGGATATTGGCCTCTAAAGAATCCACAACTGCCTCAGGAGCGAGACAGGGATGTGCCCTCCAAACGCCGGGCAGGTCGAAGACAATGTTCCCGTACCCGGCCTTGTGAAGATCTTCGACCACAGAGTGAAAGGTTTCAGAATCAGGCCGGACCCCGACCCGAATGGATTCTACAGCGCCGTTTTCCAGCAGTGTTTTGAATGCGCCTGCCGGCTTTTTCCCATTCAGCGAGGTCAGCCCGCCTACGAGATTTTCCAGGAAGGACGCTTCGGACAAAATCAACCGGTAACGAAAGGTGCAGCCGGCTTTTTTCATTATGGTTTCGGGGAACGGCGAGAACGGAATGTCCAGTTCAAGACGGAAGTGTTTTCCTGCGAGGCGCGCCGCGGCACCGATTTCGGCCAATACCACCGTTGCCTGTCCCCAATCCGCCGCGTTCAAGGTGTCGAGGCGCAGGGACAGGGTAATGTCTTTTTCTTCACGGGAACGCGCCAGCAACAGGAGGCCGGCCCGGTTCAGCCAGGACAGGGCCTCCTG
>JAKJCY010000031.1:9543-31801 GCA_022706235.1 Candidatus Hydrogenedentota bacterium
GAGAGAGGCTGCGGCAAGCGTCAGTTTTTTCAGGCCGCCGGCATAAACTGCCTTCTTGAAAAAGGCCTCATCATCCAGGGGCGCCAAAATGGCTTTGGTGACCCGCAGCCACTCGAGTTCGCCCACGACTTCTTCCAATTCTTTTTGCGGATGCCTGTCCCGGAGCAGGTGATAGATGCGGTTGACAGGTTCGCGGGGATAATACTCGAGCACATCCCAGGATATGCGGTCGCATTCAAAACAGAAGCAGGTATGGGTGTCTATGACATAACACCGGTCGTCCCTTTCAAATCTGTGTAAATGCGGCGCCAGCATCAATAACTTCCCAAAGTGCCTTTGGAGCGGCTGTAATCCTCAAGAATACGGAATACGGTCAGACCGACAACGGTCCACACAATGCAACTGGCTATCAGCCAATAGAAAGAGGGATGGGTGAATACGGAACTGAATTCCTGTATTGTTTCTCCGCTTGCGGTTATCTTTTCCACCATCTGGCCCCCGCTCAAGACATACTTGATGGAAATGGTTGCGTCGGTGATGGGGAGCATGTGCAGAAAGAGGCGTAATGGCCAGGGCTGGTTCAGTATTTCTTCGCGGGCGAAAACAGCCAGGGCGAAGAGGACCATGCGCACGATAATGGCAATTTGTCCGACCTGTTTGAATACCAGTACAAGACCGCCGACCATAAAACCAAATCCGACAAGGTTAAAAAAGGTCAGGGTCAACAATACCAGGATGGGAAACATGTCCCAGTGCAGCATGCCGCCCACGCTCCAGGTGACCGCGTAGACCAGGATGCCCGACGAGATGATGGTGCTGACCGCTCCGACCATGGTTTGGGCCATGAAGTTGACGGCCAGGCCATGGGGGCTCATACATAGCTGTTCAAGCACCCCCGTGGTGGCCATACTCTGCAGGCCCTGGGTGAACATGCCTACCACCCCGAAGGCGAACATGCCGATGATAAACCCCAGCACAAAATTTGTGGCTGCGGCCGGATTGTCAAACTGGCTGATCTTGTCGCCCGCACCGCCCTTGCTGTAAATGAAACCCGCAATAAGCACCATGAGCATCCCGTAGCCGATGACCATGCCGGTCAACGTACGGAACCAGTAGCGTCGCATGATGATAAACGATCGCACCACTTCCGCTTTCATTACCCGAAAAAAAGACATGCGGATCCTTTCGTGGAAGTTCAGCGCGTTACGGCGCTGTCGGTAAGATGCAAAAACACGCTTTCAAGATTCTGCTGCCGCTGCGAGACGGCATGCAGCAGGCAGCCCGATTGCCGCAACCGCGCGGGAACGGCATACAAGGCTTCCGAGCGCAATGTTTCCGGCTCGCGGACGACCTGTACCACGAGCGCCGGCCCTTCGGAGCCTTCCTCCATCTTCGCGGAGACGATGCCCGGGATAAGGCTGAATTCCGACGGGTCGATGGGTTGATTCAGTTTGAATACGAACACTTGTTCTGAAAACAAATCGAGCAGTTCATCGGTTCGCCTGCAGGCGATCATCTCGCCGTTGTTAATGATAGCGATGCGGTCGCATAATTCCTGCGCCACGTGCATGTCATGCGTGGTGACCAGCACACTGCGCCCTTGTTCACGGGTCATTTCCATGACCTTGTCCTTGATGGCGCGGCCACTCAGCACATCCAGGCCGGTGGTCGGTTCATCCAGCAACAACACCTGAGGGTCGGCGATAAGGGCGATGCAGATGGCGAGCTTTTGTTTCTGTCCCCGAGACAGCCGCCTGACCTGGATATTTTTTTTATCTTTCAGGCCGATAAAATCGAGCAGATCGTGGGCGCGCGGGCGCAGCAGGGCGCCGGGCACATCTTTCAGGGTGCCGTAATAAATCAGATTTTCAAGAGGCGTCAGAGGCCAAAGGCTGGTGCGCGTGCCTTCCAGAACCACCCCCACCATCCGCAATATCCGGCGCCGCTTTTTCTCCACATCAAGGCCGTTAACGAACACGTTCCCGGAATCCGGGCGCACCAACCCCGAGATCATTTTGACGGCGGTGGTTTTTCCGGCGCCGTTCGGGCCGAGCAGGCCGAATATCTCGCCTCGCCGGATTGTGAAGCTGATGTCTTTCGCGGCATGCACATCGCGCTTCTTGAAGAGCCGGCGTTTGCGCGTTTCTTCATCCACAGGCAGCACGTGGCGCGTGGTAAATTTCTTATGGACGTGGCGCAGTTCGACGAGTACTTCTTCCGACATAGAAACTCCACTACCGGAGCGGCGGGGGACACATCTGGCATGTGCCGCTTTCCGGTTTTGTTGCGGTATCTTCCACGGATACCAAATTTTCCAGGTAGACGCTTTCCACGTTTCGTACCGTGTGCGCCAGGATTACAAGTGTCAGGCTGGAAGTATAATAATACACGATTCCAATCAACAGTGAAAACAGGGCAAATTCCAGGGCGCTGACAAAGCCCTTTCTAAAGAAGTGACCATGCAGCAGGCAGAAGCACAGGGCGGTGAGGCTTATCGCCGGTACCGGGCGGCCCCACAGCGCCAGGAGCATTTCCTGCGCCGTGCCGCGGAAAACCAGCTCTTCAATCGCGGCCACCCCCAGAAATCGAAGGGCGGTTTCGGGTGCATGAAACAGGTACGCTGCCATGCCGCGCAGGTCCAGCGCGTGCCGGGCCACATCGCCCGGATGTTGGTGGGTGATGGAAAGTGCCAGGATAAACAGGAGGTGCCCCGCCAGCAACCCGGCACCCACATCCGGGGGTGACCACAGTGTTCTGGTCAGTTTTCCGTTGGTGAACATCCAATAGAGGGCAAACCCCGTCAAAAGGGTTTGCATGAGTTGGACCGGGAAGGAGAAACCGTCACGGCCGTGTATATTTCTGTACAGGGCATACAGAGTGTAAGCACCCCAAAGGAGCAGAAAAGCGGCGTTCAAGGCGACTCCTCCAGGTTCTGTGACAGGAAAGCAATCATGCTCTCAAGGCAGAATCGCTCTGAAACGGCGCCGTGTTTTTCCCGTATCGCATTGAACTCGTGACGTAGCAGGCCGTAGCCGTAAGCATCGTAAAGTTCCCCTTCACGTATGACATGGCGCGGCAATACCAGCTCCCGTTTTGCCCCCGCCATCTCAAATATGCGCCAGGACGCCCGGTTGAAGGCGTAGATAAGGGCGCTGATGCGGTGCAGGTTCAATTCATCAAAGGCGTATTCCAAGGCGCGGAATACCGAAATAGTGACCAGCATGGAATTACGGCGTATCTTGTCTCCGATATAGACGTCAATGCTGCAGGAACGGTTCCGCCAGGAAATGTTCTGAAAGGAAATCATGCCGAGCGGTCCGTTCTCTTTGGATTCGATGAGGAGATATACGGCGGATGGCATTATGTTTCCCGGTGAACGCCCCAGCATTTGTATGACTCTTTCCCGGATTTGGCGGGGCGATTGTGCTGCATCGCCGTAAAGAAAACGCTGGAAATCCGGGTCCTCCATCCAGGACAGGATGGTATCGAGGTCATCCCGGTCCGCGCGTCTCAGGTACGTGCTGGTGGTAAAACTCATGGCGCTGTCGCTCCCGGCCCGGGGCCTGTTGCAGGATTGGATGTATGGGTGGCGCGGTCCAAGGCAAGGGTATCCAGGCTGCGCCAGCCTTCCTTGCCGTATAACACGTCACGCTGTACGCCGCAGGATTGGAACCCGTGGCGCAGCAGGCAGGCATGCAGGGTTTCTTCAGAATCCAGGCAGGTTGCCAGGACCTTTTGCAGCCCCAGCCGGTTAAAAGCGCGGTCAAGCAGCGCATCCAGCGTTTCATCGGCCATGGGTCCGGCATATTCTTCCGGGGCGTCAAAAACCACGAACAGTTCGCAGAAGGCCGCCTCGATATTCAACGCGCGCAACCCGCACCATCCCCGAAGCCGCCCTTCGGGATCTTCCACGGTGAACAAAAATGCCCGGGTGGATTCACTTTTTTTAAGGAGTTCCCGTATCTCCTGCAGGGTGGGTGCGCCAAATTCCCGGCGGTTGTCCAGCAAGGCAGCCTTCGCCCCCCCCTGAAGATAGAGCTCCCTGTAAAAATGGGCGTCTTCTGGCTCTGAAAAGCGCAGCACGGTATGGGTGCCGATGATCATGTCAGACCTGTCACCTTGTCATGGGTCCTGCCGGATAGTATAGCAGCAGGAACCGGGGATACTTGAATATTCTATTTACCAATGCAAAAAGAAGCGAAAATACGGTCCAGCAAATGTTCCGGCGTGGTTTCGCCGGTGATTTCGCCCAAAGCCTGCAGTGCATCGCGCAATTCCAGGGCGGAGAGTTCCGGGGAAGCCGCTGTATTGGCAAGCAGGCGGTCGAGGCAGGCGGCTGCCCGGCGCATGCTGTCTTTTTGGTGCGTACGGGAGAGCATGGGAGAGTTCGTTTCCATCACAGCGTCACCCTGCAGAAGTTCCGTCAGTTGTTCCTCAAATCGCTCAAGCCCGGCGCCGGTCAGGGCTGAAATATCACATAGTGCCTTGAACGGTGCGTCTGGAGGCGTAAAACGCGTTTCAGCCAGATCTATCTTGTTGCGAACCAGCACAATGGGGGTTTCCAGCCGGGTCAGTTCCGCCGCCAGGGCTGTATCCGCCTCGGTGGAGGGCTCGGACGCATCCACAACAAACAGGATATAATCCGCCTGTTGGGCGGCGCGGCGGGCTAGTGTCACGCCCATGAATTCCACGGAGTGGGGGGTGTCGCGCATACCGGCGGTATCCATAAGCCGCACCGGGATGCCGCCCAGCGCAACTGTTTCTTCAATACGGTCGCGTGTGGTTCCCGGTTCCGGGGATACAATGGCGCGCGTGTCCCGAAGCAACGTGTTAAACAGGCTTGACTTGCCCACGTTGGGTCTGCCCACAATGGCGACGGCGACGCCTTCGCGTATGCGCAGCCCCGCGTCCGCGCTTGCTATCAGGCGCTTCATCTCTTCCTGCGCCCGTTCAAGGCGGTGTATAAGCGCCGCATCCACCAGCTCGGGCAAATCGTCTTCAGGAAAATCCACGGCTGCCTCGATGCGGGCCAGGGCGTCCGCCAGCGTTTCGCGCAGTCCGGCCAGGGCGCGGGCCAGTACACCGCCTGCTGCGGCATTCGCGGCATTCAGGGCGGTGCGTGTTTTTGCGCCGATCAGGTCCATGACTGCCTCAGCGCGTGTCAGGTCCAACCGCCCGTTGATAAAGGCGCGCTGGGTGAACTCGCCGGGCTGGGCCAGACGCGCTCCAAGCCGGAGCGCCTCTTCCAGGATGGCTTGCAGGGGCGCCATGCCGCCATGGGCGTTGATTTCCGCCACGTCTTCCGCGGTGTAACTATGCGGCGCCCGCATGATATGAAGCAGCACCTCGTCTATCCGCTGACCAGAGGCATCGGACACATGACCGTGGAATACCCGGCGCGTGTCCTTCAGAATGTTGCGTCCCCGTGACGAAATAAACATTTTCGAGGCGATTTGCAGGGAGGAAGTCCCGCTCAAGCGGACGATCCCGATGCCCCCCTCACCACGTGGCGTGGAGATGGCGGCAATGGTATCCTCCGTGGATGCGTACCGCATTATTCCCCGGGAGATGCGGAATCCGCACGGTTGGACTGCTTCCGCCCGGCGCCGCCGCGCCGATGGTTGCCGGAACGTCTCTCGTCTACGGGGTTGATGATGATACTTCTGAAAAGGGAATCCCCCGTACTGTAGGTGCGCACGTGCGGATCTTTTTCGAGGGCAAGGTGTATGATGCGCCGTTCCTGTGGGCTGAGCGGTTTCAGGCGCACGTTGCGCCCGCTGGATTTTGCCTTTTCCGCCATGGAAAGCGCCATGTCGCGAAGCATGGAATGCCGCCGGTCCACATAGTCGCCCACATCCACCACCACCCGCTCCGTATTCTCGTTGGCGCCGCTCTGGGGAACCATGCGGTTAATCAGATATTGGAGCGCTTCCAGGGTCACGCCGCGCTTCCCGATGAGAATACCGCCTTCCTCGCTGCTTTCCACTGCCAGGCGCGCGCTGCCATCTTTCACGCGGATAAAGGCGACTTTGGACGACAGGTCCATGCGGTTGATGATTTCCTGCAGCAGGGCGGCCGCTTCGTTCCCCTGTTCATCCGTAATGGGGTCGATATTTTCTTCTTCATGGGCATTGGCTGGCAATGTGGGTGGGGCCGCTGCGACGGCTTGCATGTCGATGGTTTCGAACTGGTCGGCCAGGCGCTGCGCCTCCATGGATTCTTCTACAATCGTTGACGGTCCTTTGCCCGTGATCGGCATGGCTTTGCGGTGCCCGGAATGGACCTCCCCTTTGGGAGCTTCGGCCTGGCGCGGCGCGTTCCCCTTGTTCGGGTGATGCCTGTCGCGATTGTGTCCCTGGTCCTGATGATGGTCCCTTTTGCCGCTTCCCCGGCTGTCACGTCCCCGTTCTTCCCCGCCCCGTTTTCCCCGTGAAGCGTCCGTTTCGCGGGCGGAGCCTTTGTTGCGGTCGTGTCTCCTGGGCTGTTCCTTCCCGTGTGCCTTCTCCTGTGGCCTGTGTTCCCCTGGCTTGTCCCGGTTTTGGCTTTGTTGCCCGGATGGCCGCCGTTCCTGGTCGGGACCGCCCCGCTCGCGCCCTTTGCGCTCACGGGGGGCGACGTGTTCCAGAGAGAGGCGCACCCGCACCGGGCGTTTACCCAACCCCAAAAATCCCTTGCTTCCCTCGTCAATCACATCGATACGCTCTATTTCTTCTAAATGTACCCCGAGCTCTTTCAACCCGTTCTGAATCGCTTCCTCACGGGTCGCCCCTGAACTTTCAATCGCTTTCATAGTTCGTTCACTCCTGGCCGCCCGTCCGGGCGGCGTGCTGTCGTTAAGAGATTGAAAGCCCGCGTAAACCGCGCCTACTTGGAGTCCTTTGGATCTTTACGACGGCGTTCGCGCTGTTTGCGCTTGCGCACTTCTTTATTTATCTCGCGTTGTTTCGCGCGGACGGCATCGTAAAAATGGCGAGGTCTTGCGGGCTTCTTTTTGGGTTGTACTGCGTCGGCATCCATGGGGATGTTCCGAATAAAATAGTTCTGGGCAATGCCCAGAATGGTGCTGACCAGAATGTACAGGTTCAATCCGGAAGCCATGTTGTACGTGATGACCGAGAAGAAGACGGGCATGATGGTCATCATTGTTTTCTGCTGGGAAGTTTGCGCCGGGCCCGACATGGGCATCAGTTTCTGACTGACCACCATGGCCAGTGCCATCAGGACGGGCAGCAGATTCAAGGTTTCCAACGGCGTGCTGGAAAACGGAATGGGAATGGAAAAGGGCAGGGTCAGGAAACGGTCCGGCTCGCTCAAATCCTGCATCCAGAAAATAAAGGGAGCGCGCCGTAATTCGTAAGCGCTCCACAGCATCCGGTACAGGGCGATAAACACGGGCATCTGCAGCAGCATGGGCAAACAGCCGCCCAGGGGGCTTACGCCCCGCTCACGGTACATCGCCGTGACCCGCTTTGTCATCTCCTGCTGATCTTCCTTGCATTCCTGCTTGATTTTCTCCATCTCCGGCGCCAACAGAGACATCTTCCGCATGCTCAGCATGCTTTTCCAGGTCAGGGGAAACATGACCATGCGCACCAGCACGGTCAGGAAGATGATGGCCAGGCCATAATTCGCCACGATGTTGTCATGGAACCAGACGAGAACGGTCAGCAGCAGTTTCGCGAACTGGTCCATGATGGTGACGGAAGTGAAGAAGGCCAGCGCAGTGTCCAGTGTCGGCCACGCGGCGCGCAGCGGTTGGGTTCCGCGGGGCCCTACATAGGCCTGGTAAGCGTATTCGACGGTTTCCCCCGCGCCGACGTCGGTCCGGGGCGCGCCCACCCCCAGACGAAAGACGGAAGGCGTGCCGTGGTACCAGGCGTCCGCATCCTCAAAATCCGGCCTGAGCGCCACGGTAAAATAAGCGCTGCACACGGCAGCCCACTCGGGGTCAAGAACGCGCTCATTGTACCAGGCTTCACCGCCCGGTAATTCAAATTTGGACGTGGCATGGTACAGGTTCGATCCGTCCTTGCGCCAAACGACATTTTGCTGTGCTCCTTTTTGCAGGTCACCGCTGGCCACGTTCGGCTCCCAGCATAGCGAAAAGGCCGGTATATCCCGGTCAAGTCCCAGCAACCGTTTCTCTCCGCCCAGGTTGGTGTAGGCTATCCGCACGTTCATTACGTGCGTTTCCTCCGCGAGGGTGAAAGTCTTCCGGAGCAGGGCATAGCCGGGAACCTCAATCTCAAATGCCACTTCACGCGCCACGGTTGTCTCGACACGTTCCCACCGGCGAAAATTCAACGCATCGGCCAGATTGGAATCTCCAAACAACAGTCCCAGTGGGTACAATGCTTCCGTATCGCTGAGAAGCGTGTTCTGGGGAATCAATTGAATGGAATCCGCGCCGTTTTCGCCCAACCGCACGGTGGCTTTTTTGAGCCGGGCGCCTACCCGTGTAAACACCAGTTCAAGGTTGGGGTTTTCGAGTGGAATTTCATCTTCCGCAGGCGTTTGTGACGCTTCAGCCACGGGCGGTAAGACCACGGCGCCGGGAATGGGCTGTGTCGGTGATGGGGAGGCTGTGGAATCTCCCCGGGGCGCATCCGTGCGATCAAGGCGGGAAAAAGGGTTTGTCGGCACCGATTCGCCTTCTGTTGCGTCAGCAGCCGGATTCTGCGCCGGGGGATGTTTGGCCGGGGCGGGCATGAAAAAATGGGTCCACGCCACTACCAGAACCACCATCAACACTATGGCAATCAGTTGATTGCGCTGGAGCGCCTTATCATCGTTTCCATCAAACAATCGCAATATTCTCCCGCCCCGTTTCAGGGCAGTTATGTGTGCCTGGGATTTGCGGGGAGGCTTGAATTCCTATTTCTCGCGGCCATGTCGTTGCGGTACAGGATCATAGCCTCCTTTGCAAAATGGCTGGCAGCGCAAGAGGCGCCAGCAGGCGTACAGGCCGCCTTTAATCACGCCATGAACTTCCAGGGCTTCGACCGCGTATCGGGAACAGGACGGCTCAAATCTGCAGTGATTGCCGAGCAGGGGCGACAGAAACCGCTGATACAGGCGGATGGCGGCGATAAGCACCCTACGCATCACGCAGCCACCGGCCAAGCAGGCGTTCAAGTTCTCCATCGCAAGAGGGACCGTCCAGCAAGGCGCTGGCGGCCTGTGCAAGGACCACCAGTTGCATGCCTCGCGGGAAACGAAACCTGTTGCGCCGGTAATACTCCCGGATAAGACGTTTAACATGATTGCGGACCACCGCGGACCCTACCTTGCGTGATACCACAAGGCCAAGCCGACTTTCCTGAGCGGTATCTATCACTACGAACCCTGTGAAATATCTTCCACTAACCTTCGCGCCCTGTGAAAACACGCGCCGATATTCCGCTGCGGTTAAAATGCGCACTTTATTAGGAAATGGATACCGTTCCGGCACAAGAGCGTCTTTTATCTCGTTGATATTGAATCCGATACGGTCAGGCTGCGGCGGCCACGGCGCCGACGTGCCGCAATTACTTTGCGGCCTCCCACAGTCGCCATACGCGCCCGGAAACCGTGGGTCCGCACACGTTTTGTATTTGACGGTTGAAAAGTCCTTTTCACGATACTCTCCTCTATTAACGTTATACTGGATACCAAATAATATAAGGGAAAAGCGATTTACCGGGGCACTAAACTATTGACAAGCAGACATATAGGACACACATACCTCCGGTTATTTTCGCTGAGCCGCAGTCTACCCACCCTATTCCCCACAATCGGTATAGTGTACCGTTTACAGGAGGGAAAAGTCAACCTAGATGGGTCGACCTAAATTCGCACGTAAGGAATGGCGAGATCGTGGAAGTGGCATCCTGCCGCATCTACGTTACTCGTCCTTATTGGCTTAACGCCAACAACTCGGTTTCTTACGTGCGGATTTGGGGTCGAGGATGGGACAGATGTCCAGTGATTCCCGTTTTCGGGGGAAAAACGCTCATACGTCGCCTTGTGGTCGTAAGCGCAAAGTGCTGGTGCTATCAGAGGTCATGGGGCGGCGTGATTTAAAAGTATCCTTTGATATCCTTTATAATGCCGGTTACAGGAGTAACCCTATGAACCATGATACTATGCGGCCGTACCCTCAACCGCGGAAGACGCCGCCCTGGGTGCGAAGAAGGCGTATTCTGATGGCGGCAGTGTTGATTACGCTTGTTTTCCCCTGCGTTATTTTCGTTGTCGCCCGTGCTGTATCCGAACGGAAATTTGCGGGCTATGTGGAAGCGATACAGGCCGATGGGTTGCCGGTGTCCGCAACGGAACTGGAACGGTGGCGCGAAACGGTTGTACCGGAAGACAAGATTACCTCATTGTTCCCCGCTGATGAAGCGGACGAAACAGCCGTGGACCTCTATATTGAAGCTGCCGGAATGCTTCGGCGGCTTTACAATCAACCAACGCTGAACCGGATGGAAGAGCTCACGCGACAGTTCGAGGAGGAGGGCTGTTTTGAGGAAACGGATATCGAGGAACTGGGTGCGAACCTGGCTGCGAACAAGGAACCCTTGGCTCTGCTTTACCGCGCTGCGACAAGGTCTCCTGGCCGGGTCGTTTTGGACTATACCCAGGGCCATATGGTGGCGTTACCGCACCTGGCCGGTTTCCGCACGAATGTGCAGATACTGCGTATGGACGCCATCCACGCCGCATTTCAGCGGGACCCCGTCCGGGCATACGAAGCGCTGGTCGCTGCCATGGCGGTCGTGCGCATCCTGGGCGCTGAACCGGTGCTCATAGTACAACTGGTGCGTTGCGCCTGTGTCGGGATTATTTTTGATACGACGCGTGAAGTACTGGCGCAGGTGGCCTTTGATGATAGCCAACTGGCCTGGTTGCAACAGTGGTTTAGTGACGTTCATATTCCGGACGAGTTTTACTACGCCTTGATTGGGGAGCGTGTTTTCGGGATTATGGCCTTTGAAAATCCGGCAATGCTGGCCACCGCGGATGAAGACTGGGCAAAGGAAGAATACGCCGTGCCAATTGTTTCGGCCGCTTCCGCCCTGGGGCTCTACAATAGGGAATGGGACCATTACTTCTCCGCCATGGAAGAACTGATCGCGGGGATACGCTTGCCTTATCCCGAGGCGCAGGCGGTCTGTGATCGCCTTGTGGACCGGCGGCTGATCCGGAATCCTCCGGAACGTTCCCGCCGCCGCCGCCATCACCGCCCACCCCTGCCGGAACTGAGCAAAGGGCTATACGGTTTTACCCGGCTTCCACAGGCCAAGGCACGCGACCAGGCCCGCGCGTCGCTGGGAGCGACCGCGATGGCCCTTGGGCGCTACCGACTCGCAGAGGGTCAATTTCCGGAGACACTGCAGGCGCTGGTGCCGGAGTATCTGGCCGCTGTGCCGGAGGATCCGATTGACCTTCAACCCTTGCGCTATCGGCGCGATGAAGAGGGGTATGTCGTGTATTCCATCGGTACCAATGGCGTAGATGACGGAGGGCTCGCGTCTGACGTGATTAACGAGGGCGACCTGACATTTATCCTGCGCCAGCGCCTTGACTGACCAGCAGGGCGTTCCTCTACACAAGCCTGCGGCGCGCTTCCACCAGTGCCAGCAGAAAATCACGGGCCTGGTCTGCGTTTAACAGGAAGGGATTTAGTTTGCCCTGGTGACTGAATTTTCCCCGGGTTTCTTCATCCAGAATATCAGGCCTTAAAAAGGCCATGGTCCAGTCGCCGAATAAGGGCTTTTCAATCTCCGTGTATTCAAGAAGGGTGAGACTTTTGTGGCGTGTATCCGCGGCAATGCGCGCATAGACTTCATTGACCGTATCGCGGGGACCCTCCAAAACCTGCATGAAGAAAGCAGGATCATAACACAGCACACCTGATATGCCGCACTCTTGGTTATTTTTCTGAGAGGTGCATAAAATATCCTGCAATGCCTCGGTGTCACATTCCTCCGTCATTACGCTGACGTATATCAATCGGACTTTTTGCATGGTCGTTCCCTTCCTTGCCTGTTGTTAAGATATAGAGTTTCCCTACAACCTTTGAAGGATAACAGGTATAGAACTTAAAATTTAAACATTAATCCCACGTTTTTAACACGGGACAGAGGTATTTTTGTTCCCACGAGGAGTTCAGACAAAGGTAGCCCGTCGCCGCACCGAGATACAATGTGTGAATTTTCGAACAGATATCCGCTATACTTGGCGTCCTGCCGGGGTGCCCCCGGTTTTTGTTGCGGGCCAAAACACTCATGATGGAAAGAATCGAATGACTGAAGAACGTCATCTTGGAGAAACTATCCGACAAATTCGGGAAGAAAACGGCATCAGCCTGGCGGAATTGGCAGGTAAATGCCAGCTTAACGCAGAGATGCTCGAGCATATTGAGACCGGGCAGTTATTGCCGTCCCTGGCGCCGCTGATGAAAATCGCCCGCGCGCTGGGCGTGCGTCTTGGCACCTTTCTGGACGATAAGGAGCAGGGCGGTCCGGTCGTGGTGCGCGGCGGCCATGCGGAATCAGTGGTGCGCTTTTCCGGTTCAGGGCTGGAGAATACGGGGGAACTCGATTTCTATTCCCTCGCTTCCCAGAAGAAGGACCGGCACATGGAACCCTTCATCGTGGAGGTACATGCCGGAAAGGAAAGTGCGCCCGAACTTTCTTCCCATGAAGGGGAAGAGTTCCTGTACGTTCTTCAGGGCGCTGTGGAGGTGGTGTACGGCCGGGATACCCATATCCTGCAAGCGGGAGACAGCATCTACTATGATTCCGTGGTGCCCCACGAAGTGCGTGCTTCGGGAGAACACAGCGCGCGTATCCTCGCGGTGGTATACGTGCCGTTTTAACGGTCATCCAAAGGGATGTGCTCCTGCGTTACCTGCGTGAAGGGTGTGTGGCTTCTAAGGTCTGTTTCGGTTAAGTTCCCGATGCCTTTGCGAGTTCGGCGATTTGCGGAAGAAAGCAACCTTTCGCGTCATCGTCATTGGAGTTTCACCCCTCCTGCGGTGGCGATTCGTTGAAGAAAGGCAATCTCGTTACCCCGTCATCGCGAGCGCAGCGAAGCGATCTCAGCCTAAAACACGCTTGCTGCAAACGAGATTGCTTCACTTCGTTCGCAATGACTGTTATTTTTATGGTGCTGATTTTATTATAGTTAAAGATTTTCTTTGTTGGCTGTTAAGGCAAGAGCGTTCTTATTTTCCGGAGTGTTGCCGCCATGGTGACAAAATACATTTCCATCAAACAATGTGCCGATTATGCCGAGGCGGCGTTTCTTGCGAATTATCTTCAAGAAAACGGTATCCGCGTGGAGAACAGCGCGGAGAAAATGGGCGCGTGGACCGGCCGGTATTCCATGTTATCACGGGGACCTGTGTTGCGCGTGGACCCGAAGGACGCCGCCCGGGCGCGGAAACTGCTTATGAATCCGCCCAAGGTGGATGAGGAAGCCTTGGAAGCGCTGAACAAAGTCTGTGAACAAGACTGGACTTTTGACGAGGAACTGCGCCGATGTCCCCTGTGCGGCTCGGAAAATATTGTACGAATTCCTGAACACCTTTTGTTGGAATGGGTGGTAAACATGCTTACACTGGGTTTGTGCAAACTGTCCGGCAGGCCCATGTGGATCTGTCGCGACTGCGACTGGGATTCCCGGCGCCCACGGCATATGGAACCGTAAAGTGTCCCGGACCTGTGTCGCCTCCCCGATATTTGCTTTTGCTGTTTTTGTGCCTTTCCTGGTTGGCCGGGGGTATTGCGGATAAAAGTTGGCAGTTACGGGCTTAAAAGTGGTAATCTTTTCCTGAGTATCAAAAAGTTCCGTAAGTGTATAGGGTTACTTAAAGAAGGGAATGAAGATCATGAAATCCAAATCCACCCCCGATTCCGTCGTGATTTACTCCTATCCGCAATTTGTATTTTCCTGGCCCCTCATTGTCTTCGGATTTTTGCTTGCGGGGCTTCAAAGTCTGGGCTGGCTCGGGCCAAACGTTGTTGCTTGGACCTATGTTGCCATTCTAGGCTTGGTAATGGTGGCCATGGGGGTGGATTTGGGCCGCAATTCCAGTATCTTTTGTCTCGTCTTATTTGTGGGCAGCTGGTTTTTTATCCTGTGGCTTCAGGCGGCCAAGAATATCATGTTTTTTGCGAAGTTGGCCGAATTAATAGAAGGTCTTGATCTCAGTATATCATCCACAACAATGGTTACCATCAGCATTATTCTGGCCATTATCTACATAGTGATGATGGGGATGGCCTTTTTTAATGATCGGTGGCGTTTCACGCACAATGAAATCGAGCATCGCACTTTCGGCCATAAAGACAGTTCCTTAGGACGCGGCGCAAAGGGGGTTACCGTTTCCTATCCGGATGTTCTTGAACTGTTGATTTGTGCTTCCGGCACGTTGCATGTCCGCAGCGCGTCCGGCGGTAAAGAGTTGCTTACCATCAAGAATGTTCCCTTGTTACTCTTCCGTTATAAAAAGATCAGCCTTATTCTTGAAACCACCTCGATTACCCAGAATCTTATGGAAGAAGAGGAAGAGGAATCGGAAGGGGAGGACGGTACAGACGGTTGAGACTTGTCCTGCAACGATACAACGGTTGCGTTGGACTAAACGGCTTCGCCGTGGATATTTACTCATGTGCCCGCAAAACAGGGACAGACGACCAAATAGCAGTATCCTCCAAAGGGCTTATATGCCGCAGTCGTGGGCTATTTGGCAGTCAGTCCCTGTTTTGCTCTGTTTTCTTGTTTGCGTTTAGTCCAACGAAGTTTTTCAGTTGGCAGGGCAACTGAAAAAGCTTATTCCTTTTAGGGTGTGTTTTGCCCCGCTCCGGAGGATTTATCTTTCGTTTGAGAGCGCGTGTGTTTAAACAAGTGCGGTAGAAAATCCAAGCAGTTCGAGTATGGGCTCTTCCTCCGCTTCGACGGTATAGGGTTCCGACGCGGCGGCGATGGCGTTGTCCGGGTCTTTGAGTCCGTGTCCGGTGAGGATGCACACCACCCGAATGGTGTTTCCCTGCCGGGGTTGTACCGTGTCGAAAAAGCCCTGCCCGGATAATTTGACCAGCCCGGCTATGCTGGCGGCGCTGGCGGGTTCACAGAAGATACCTTCCGTTCGGGCGACCAGTTTGTAGGCATCACGAATCTCATCGTCGGTCACCATGTCAATCAATCCGCCGGACTGGTCGCGGGCCTCTTCCGCGAATTTCCAACTGGCGGGGTTGCCGATGCGGATGGCGGTTGCGAACGTGTGCGGTTCTTTGACGGGATGACCGAGCACGATGGGCGCCGATCCCGCCGCCTGGAATCCCAGCATGCGCGGCAGCCCGTCGCTTTTCCCCATGCGGTGATACTCGCGGTAGCCTTTCCAGTACGCGGTGATATTGCCGGCATTGCCCACCGGCATGCATTGAAAGTCAGGGGCAACGCCGCCGAAATCATCCAGAATTTCAAAGGCGCCGGTTTTTTGCCCTTCGATCCGGTAGGGATTGACGGAATTCACCAGGGCGACGGGGAACGTGTCGCAGATATGGCGGACCAGCGTCAGGGCGTCGTCGAAGTTCCCCAGTATCTGGATGACCTGCGCGCCATGCACCATGGCCTGGGACAGTTTCCCGAGGGCGATCTTCCCCTGGGGAATCAGCACGGCGCACTTGATGCCGGCGCGGGCGGCATAGGCCGCGGCGGAGGCTGACGTGTTGCCTGTGGAGGCGCACATGACCACCTCGAACCCCTCTTCCACGGCTTTGGTGATGGCCATGGTCATGCCGCGGTCCTTGAAGGATCCCGTGGGGTTCAAGCCCTCGTATTTCAGGTATACCTCCAGTTTCGGGTGCAGCGCCTCGCTCAACGCAGGCGCCGCCACCAGGGGGGTGGAACCTTCGTTCAGGGTGATGATGCGCGTGGTCTCCGATACGGGCATATGCTCGCGATAGCGTGCGATAAGGCCGGGGTTATGCATGGGTGGAAAACCTTTCCCCTTAGAGGGTCCGCAACAGTTGCGCGGGTTCGGTGATGCAGTCCAACTGGTTGATCTCCGTCAGGGCCGCTGAGATGGCCGATTCCACGGTTTCATGAGTCATCAATACGATATGCACCGGCGCGCCCTCCTCCTGGTTTTTCTGGATGCACGAGGCGATGCTGACGCCGTGTCGGCCCAGGATGGTGCAGACCTGCCCCAGTACCCCGGGATGGTCCTCCGTCGTCAGCCGCACATAATAGCATCCTTCCAGCAGGCCGATGTCGCGCAGGGCGATGTCATGGGTATAGTTGAACGGTGGTACGGGAGCGGTATTGCCGCGCAGGGTGATATCGACGATGTCCGCGACCACGGCGCTGGCCGTGGGCATGCGGCCCGCACCGCGTCCGTAATAGAGGGTGGCGTCCGCGCAGTCACTTTGCACGTAGATGCCGTTGAATTCGTTGCGCACCGAGGCCAGCAGGTGTGTTTCAGGCACCAGGGTCGGGTAAACGCACGCCTCGATTTCACCTTCCACCTTGCGGATAATGGCAAGCAGTTTGATGATATAGCCCATCTCGCGGGCATAGGCCACATCCAGATGGGTGATCTTAGTGATGCCCTCCACCGGAATCTCGTTCAGGTTGACTTTGGTGCTGTAGGCAAGCGAGGCAAGTATCTGGCACTTGTGGGCGGTGTCATGCCCAAGGATGTCGAGGTCCGGGGGCGTTTCCGCAAAGCCTTTGGCTATCGCCTGCTGCAGGGTTTCCTCAAACTCCAGTCCTTCGTAGGTCATGCGGCTCAGAATATAATTGCAGGTACCGTTCAGGATGCCGTGGATGCTGTGGATATGGTTCGCGGCAAGGCCTTCACGCAATGCTTTAATGATGGGCACCGCGCCGGCTACGGCCGCCTCGAAGCGCAGTTGCACCCCGTTCTTTACCGCCGCTGCCGCCAGTTCCGGACCAGCCTTGGCCAGCAGCATCTTGTTCGCCGTGACCACGTGCTTGCCGGCGTTCAGCGCTTCGAGGATGAAGCGTTTGGCCGGTTCGACGCCGCCGATCAGTTCGCAAACCACCTGGACCTCCGGGTCGTGAATCAGCGCCGCGGCGTCGCTGCTGACGGTCACCCCGTCCAGGGGGATATCCTTCAGCAATTCTTGTTTAAGTTCCGCCACGTGCCGCAGCGTCACCTGCGCGCCGGTTTTATCCTGGATGACATCCGTATTGGCCGTTAAAATTTCAATGACGCCGCCGCCTACCGTGCCTGCGCCGATGACGCCTACACCCGTTTTCATATAGGTACATTTCCTCTCTGTCTTTTCGAGAGCGCGGGCGAAGCCCGGCGCTCTCCTAGAATTCCTGCGTTTCCAGGACCGCGACCACATCCCCGACCCGCACGCGGTCTTCCTCGTTTACGCGCTTTTCCATCAGAACACCCGCGCAGGGGCACGGCACCACAAAGTTGGCCTTGTCCGTGGCGATTTCCAGCAGGTCGTCACCCGTGTTTAAACCGTCGCCGACCTCGACCGGCCACCAGGACACGATCGCCTCGAGTGTCTCTGCTGTGCCGCCGCCGAAATCGGGCAGTATAATTTCAACCAAATTTCCCATGAACCGGGCACCTTTCGCGCCGAGAAATAAGCGCATAAACTCTGCGCTGAAAACCATATTATTCAGCACCCTTACGGGGTATTATGCCAAATCGGCGGGCGGCAGTGAAATATTGTCCCCGGCGGGTGTAACGGCGCATTCACACGCATGGTGAACCAGCGTTTCGGCATGATAGGAACTGCGCACCAGCGGGCCGGCCATTACAAAAGAGAATCCCAGTTCACGGGCTTTTTTTGCATACCGGGCGAATTGTTCCGGTGTCACATAGTCCGTCACTTTCGCGCGGCCGCCACGCGGCTTGAGATATTGGCCGATGGTAACCGCATCACAGCCTGCCGCGTATAGGTCAGCCAGGGTGTCCATGACTTCAGATTCGGTTTCGCCGCAGCCCGCCATGAGCCCGGATTTGACATGGCACGTTTCCGGGAGCAGTTCCCGTGCCATCCGTAACACCTCAAGAGAACGCGTGTACGAGGCCCGGGGATCACGCAGCAGACGGTGCAGGCGCGGAATCGTTTCCACGTTATGGGCGAATACGTCGGGCCGCGCTTCCGCGACGCGCGCTACACGGTCCCGCTGGCCGCCGAAATCAGGCGTCAATACCTCGATGGAAATTTGCGGACAGCCTGCGCGAAGAGCGCGGATGACCTCCGCGAAATGGGCGGCGCCGCCATCGGGCAAATCGTCCCGGGTCACCGAGGTGACCACGGCGTGCCGCAGTTTCAGTAAACGTGCCGCCTCGGCGACGCGGCCGGGTTCGTCCGCCTCAACCGGATCGGGAATGCCAGTATCCACGCCGCAAAAGGCGCAATTCCGGCTGCACCTATTGCCGAGGACCATGAAGGTGGCCGTGCCCCGGCTCCAGCATTCGCCCTGGTTGGGACACTGCGCGCTGCGGCAGACCGTGTTCAGCGACAGGTCTGCCAACACGTCGCGCACCCGGTCCACGGCGCCGGGCCGCGGCCAGGCAACGCGCAACCAGGGCGGCAACGGCATTCGGGACGCTGTTGTCGCATGATCGGTTTCAGAGGAGTAAGGTTTCAAAACCATGACCCAGTATAGCATGTTTCGTTACGGTTCCTGAAAGGGGAGTTTGCTCCGGAAGTCGAAAAACCTTTATTGTATGGGAACTTGTGGTTAATACTTTTGGAGGATATCCGGATGAGCAGACCCTATCGTTTTCTGGCTTTTGATCTTGGTGCGGAAAGTGGGCGTGCGGTTCTCGGCGTACTTGAAGCGAACCAGCTCTCACTGGAGGTGGTGCACCGGTTTCGCACCGAAGGCCTTACCATGCTCGGCGTGCGCCAGTGGGACGTGGCGCGAATTTATGAGGAACTGTGCGAAGGCCTGGCCCAATGTGTTCGTCTGCATGGTCCCGATCTCGACGGCATTGGCGTGGACACCTGGGGCGTGGATTTTGGCCTGGTCGCCTCCGACGGCGCCCTGCTCGCCAACCCCCGCCATTACCGGGACAAGCGCAATGAAGGCATGCAGGAATATGCGTTCACCATGATGCCCCGCACGGAGGTATACAAGGCCACGGGTATCCAGTTCCTGCCGTTCAATTCGGTGTACCAGCTGCTCAGCCTGAAAAAGGCGGGTTCGCCTTTGCTGGATGCGGCGGAATCGCTCTTGCTCATGGGCGATTTGTTCGGGTACCTGTTGTCGGGCAAAAAGGCCTGCGAATACACGAACGCTTCCACCTCGCAGATGCTTAACCCCCATACGCGCACATGGGATGATGCGCTAATCCGCAAACTCGGGCTGCCGCGGCGTCTCCTGCTGGACCCGGTGTCGCCGGGAACGGTGCTCGGTCCTGTGCGCGAGGAGATTTGCGCACAGACCGGCCTGCGCCCCGGCGTGCCCGTTATTGCGCCGGGGACTCACGACACCGCCTCGGCGGTGGCCGCCGTGCCCGTGATGGAAGACGATAAGCCCTACGCGTACTTATCCAGCGGCACCTGGTCGCTGCTGGGCGCGGAACTGGACGCCCCTCATATCAGTGAACAAAGCCTTGCTCAGGATTTCACCAATGAGGGCGGCGTGGGCGGCAAGATCCGGTTTTTGAAAAATATTTTCGGATTGTGGCTGGTCCAGGAATGCCGACGCTCCTGGGAACGCGCCGACGGCGCCGCGCTGGATTACGGCACGCTGACCGCCGAGGCGGAACGGGCGCCTGCCTTCCGGGCGATTATCAATCTTGATGACGGGCGGCTGATGGCGCCCGATGACATGCCGTCCCTGATACAGGCCATGTGCCGGGAGGCGGGCTATGACGCGCCGGAAAGTCGTGGCGCCATTGTCCGCTGCGCCCTGGAAAGCCTCGCCATGAAATACCGCACGACCCTCCGCAATCTGGACGACATCCTCGGGCGAAAGACGGAGCGTCTCCATATTATTGGAGGCGGCGTGCAGAATAAACTGCTGTGCCAGATGACCGCGGACGCCTGCGGCATCGAAGTGGTGGCGGGCCCTGTCGAGGCGACGGCCCTGGGCAACATCGGCGTGCAGGCCATGGCCGCGAGCGCGCTGGACGGCCTGGCCGCCATGCGCGCCGTGATCAGCCGCTCGGTAAGCCTGGAACGGTACCTGCCGAAAGACACGGCCTCGTGGGACGCCCTGGAGAAATAAGCCACTGCCAGTGGCGGGAGTTACGGAGCATGAACAGTCGCGAACGCGTGTTGAACCTGCTGGGCGGCAAGGCCGTGGACCGGCGTCCCGTCATGCCCATCACCATGATGTTTGCCGCAGATTACATCGGCCAGCCCTATGGCCAGTATGCCGCCGACTACCGCGTTCTGGTGGAAGGCCAGCTGCGGGTGGCTGAGGAGTTCGGTTTTGACCACGTCTCCTGCATTTCCGACCCCGCCCGTGAAGCGGCTGACTGCGGCGCGTCCGTCGCGTTTTACGACAACCAGCCGCCTGCCCTGCGCGAGGATTGCGCGCTGCTGGCGGATAAAACAAAACTCGCCGGGCTGAAGGTTCCTTCCCCCCTGGGCGGCGGGCGTATGCATGATCGGGTAAAGGCCGCGGCGCTGTTCAAAGAGAAAGCGGGCAACGACAGGTTTGTTGAAGGATGGGTCGAGGGGCCCTGTGCGGAGGGGGCCGACCTGCGCGGCATCAACACGCTCATGATGGATTTTATCGAGGACCCTGTGTTTGTGGAAGACCTGTTCTCCTTTGTGCTCGAGATGGAGCTGGCCTTTGCCCGCGCGCAACTCGAGGCCGGCGTGGATATCATAGGACTGGGCGACGCGGCCGCGTCCCTCGTGGGGCCGGTGATTTACGAACAGTATGTCTGGCCCTGGGAGAAGCGGCTTGTGGCGGGCATTCAGGCGATGGGCGGCAGGGTGCGCCTGCATATCTGCGGCAACACCCGCCCGCTCCTGGCCGCCATGGGCCGGCTCGGCTGCGAGATGGTGGACCTCGACTGGATGGTGCCCGTACGCGACGCGCGTGCCGCCATGGGGCCGGGCCAGGTGCTGGCAGGCAATATGGACCCTGTAAGCGTGTTGCGCGATGGGGACGTGAACACGGTTACCGGCGTTCTGCAGCACTGCCACGCGGAAGCGGGGGAAAACTACATCCTCGCCGCGGGGTGCGAAGTCACCCGAGACACACCCCGTGATAATGTTCGCGCGTTTCTCGCCTACGCGGAGCGGGCAGGATAACCCCGGGACCACAGATAAATTTAAACCAACAGGTCCTGCCCCGTTTAAAACATGAAGCGCTGTGCCCCGGAATGGTAAAATCCACAGGGCAGGTGAATTGTTTTTATGCCGCCCAGTGTCGGTGAATACAGGCAAGGAATGAACCGGATGCCCTTATTTGCATATATTTGTAACAAGTGTAACGCTCAGGTGGAACTGCTGGTACAATCTAATGAACATGTTGCGTGTCCGTCATGCGGTTCTAAACGAATGGAACGTCAAATGAGCCGTATAACCCCCCGCAGCAAATCGACCCCGCAGCCGTGCTGTTCCAAGTGTTCCATGGCGGGCGGGGAGGGCTGCCCCTCCAGACCGGGGTGTATGTCCTGAAATGCGCCGGGCGCACGGGATGATTACGCGTGAATGACAACGGTTCCCAAATGAAACGTTCCCCCACACTGTGGGAACATCTGAAGGCTGGATTTGTGGCCGCCCATCGGCGCAGGCCGCCCAGTTTTTATTTTCTCCTGTTGATTCCCGTGGTGCTCCTGCTGGGCGCACGCGTCTTTCAGGCGCCCGTTTCACCCCGCCGTTTTACCTTGACGCTGACCCTTATCCTGGTTTTCTTCTGGGTGGTCGGCGCATGGGCTGTCAATGATTTTTTCATGATTTGGCGCAAACACCGTGCGGAGAAACGGGCCGCCTATATGGAAACGCTGGGAAACCCGGAATTCATGGAACAGCTGGGACGTCAGGTAAAGCATCGCCGGAACAGAACTTGAGAAAGGCCGAACAGCCGGGAAGGCAGACAAATTACAGGGCACGTGCAGGCACCCTGAAAGAGCGACGTGATGCGTGTTGTTTTTTCGTGAACAAGAAGGATACATACCCTCAAAAAAAATGGCCGCTTCCCTAAAATTTCTGTTGACAGAAACGGCTACTATCATGTATAGTACTACATTTGATACATATTGGTAATCCTCGGCGACGGGCAGATGCATGTTATCGCCTGTCTC
>JAKJCY010000320.1 GCA_022706235.1 Candidatus Hydrogenedentota bacterium
GTTACGCTTCAAGCCGGTTGCCGGGTAAACCTTTGGCATCGATTGCCGGGAAACCTATGATTCAGCGGGTGTATGAACGCTGTCTCGCCTCTATGGTGCTTCAATCGGTATGTGTAGCCACGGATGACGAGCGTATTGCCGACGCTGTGGAGCGTTTTGGCGGCCGTGTGGTTATGACCCGGCCAGACCATCCCAGCGGTACGGACCGCGTGGCCGAGGCTGCGCAAAAGATAGAGGCGGATATAATCTTGGTGAACGATACCGCCGTCGATGTGTCTACCCTCATGTTTCCAATTGTAAATCAAGACGATTTGTGTGATCCCGGAGTGGTGAAGGTTGTCACGGATTTGACCGGAAAGGCCCTTTACTTTTCCCGGTCCCTGGTCCCGTATCCGCGCGAACCGGTCCCCCATAATGTTTTCGAGCATGTGGGCTTGTATGTCTACCGAAAAGAGACACTGCTACGGCTGACACGGTTACCTGCGACCACCTTGGAAAAAGTGGAGTCGCTCGAACAGTTGCGATGGCTCGAGCATGGCTTGCGCATCCAGGTTACCGAGTCCACCGTGCAAGATAAAGAGTATCATGGTTTCAGTGTCGATACCCGGGAAGATGTCAAACGGGCGGAACAAATGTTGCATGAACGCGAATAACGAAGGAGATAATCCATGCCTGTGCAACCGGAATCGCTAAAGGAAGTAGAATCCCGGATGGATGAAACAGGTCTTGCCCGGGTAAATGCAGCGGTAGACCGCATCGTTACAGCCAAGGAACGGGGCGGCAAGGTGGCCGTAGTCACCGGCAGTGGTCCGAATGTGCATGAAGGCGTTACCACGCTCATTGCGGAATTGATGCGTGCCGGCATTGTGGATGGCGTTTCCACCAGTTCCGCTGTGGTAGCCCATGAAATGGGAGGAACTCTCGATGAAGTCAAGCGGTGCCCGGGGCGGCCTTTGGGAATAGACCCGTCGTTATTGCCCCGGGGTGGCGAGTTTGAATTATCGCTGGTGAGCGGTGAAATTCTCGATGCCATCGAACGGTATATGCCCCTGGACAGAGAACTCATTGCCAAACTTCGGGCTTCGGAAGGCAAGACCATCATCAAGGCGGCCGGAAACCTGGGGTATCCCCTGGGATTGTACCTGGAGCGACTGGCTGCGGAAATAAGTACGTTGGCCTGTTCCAAGGGCCTTTCCTTCGAGGAGGTGGCGGGCTTGGGCGCCGATGAACGCACCATGATCGGCATGGGTGCCCGGAAAAAACTGCCGGTTCTGGTGACCATACCGCAACTGGTTGGCGGAGGTATTGTGGGGTTGTATATAGGAGATACCATCACTTTGCGCGAACGTGCGGCACGCCTGGCACGCATGCTTGAAAGAGCAGATGTCATTATAGAATCCGCAGTGGCTTTGACACAGGAGATACACGACGGTCCCCTGGAACGTTATACCGGGCACGGGTTGTGGTCCGCATGGATGGGTCATCATACGTATTCGCTTGAGGGTAAGACCCTGGTGCGTATCGACCTCGATCCTGCGCTGGAGAAAGTATGGAACGCGGAACAGGGCGGGGGAGAGGTGCAGCGCGCTATCGTGGAAGGCCTGCCCAAGACCAAACTGTTCAAAGTGCCCTTCCGTATGGAAATGTCAGGTTTTGCAAGGCATGAAGGCAGTATTCCCATCATTGGTGATATCGGGGTCGTGTGGCCGCTTATCGCTTCCCGTGTCGCGGAACGACTGGGGATTTGCCTGGATTTTCTGTCTTATCCACAGGATACGGAAGCCGGAAAAAGAATGCGATGTGATATCGTGCAGAACGTGCATCCCCTGGACAGAGGTCAAATGCTCCAAAGATTTCAGGCGTAACGTGGATTGCGGTACGGAGGTTGCCAAAGTCCTGTCTGCGGTGTGTATAATACGTATAGGTCGCTGTGCAGGGTTATCAGAACCTACGGCGTTCATCTATGCCTGCTCTGTCGGAAGATAGCCCGTTCTGCTGGCGAGTGGAGGCATGACTGCGGTTGGGTGTCTTGGTGCCAGTGTATGCAGTGAAAGTAGAATATTGTTGACAGAAGTGATAGAATCGTGCGGTCAATCTGTCGGTTCTTTTAGGAAGGTTACATCCAGTTTTGGTTTCTCTCTGGTAAACAGTGTGCGTATCGCCATCATAAACAGGGTGTCCGTGACAAGGTCCAGTTGTCGGTAAGGTAGCAATGACATCGCGTACTAGAATAGAGGGCATGGATATAATCGCCCAGATTATCCGTGAACATTATGATCTAGGCGAGATGGCCATGCCGTATCAATTGGCGACAACCCATCAGCGCCGCCATCGCAAAATGGTGGTGGAATCCGATGCGGGCAAATTTCTGGCCAAGACCTATAAAAATGACCCGGTAACGCTGGATGCGCTTTATTTTCAACATAATCTTGTCGGTCATCTTGTCAATAATGGTCTGCCAGTGGCAAGAATACAAAAGACGCGGGACGGTCATACCTTTGTCACCATGGATACCTGGGCGCTCGAATTGCAGGCGTTTATCGAGGGGGGGCAAATGCCTGTCACGGAAAATACGCTCACGATCTCGGGCGAGGCGCTGGGGCGTTTTCACCACGTTTGCCAGGATATGCCGGCGCCGCCCCGGGATGCACGGAAGTGGCGGTTCAGTGAAGTGCCGCGTCAGACCTTCAGAACCTTTTATGAACATGCTGTCAGGGAGCGCAATGACCAAGAGGTTCATGCCCACTGCAATAATATCGTAAAGTTTCTGAAGGACGCCAAGACCATGCTGGACATTGACAAACGGTATGCCTTTGAAACGGGCGTAATTCACGGAGACTGGCACGGCGGCAATCTGCTGTTTGTTGGGGAAAAGCTCAATGGCATCATTGATATGGAATTCGCCGGGGATGGTTGTTACCTTGAGGATATCGCTTACGCCGTCTCCAACCTTTGCATCCGCACATCCGTTAGCGGTGAAAAACTACTGTATAGGACCAACGTTCTTTTGAACGCCTATGAAATACATCGCACCCTTTCCTACGCCGAAAAAGTAGCGCTTTACTATGCCGTTGGTGTAAAGCACATTACCACCGTTTCTTACCAACTCCCTCAACAGGGCGGACGAGTGGCGGGTTATACGCCGCGTCAATGGATGGCGATTCTGGATTACCAGTCCCGCTGGCTGGCGCAACAGTCCCATAAAGCCCGCTGGGGCGAATAACAGAGGCTTCTGCGACAGGTTGGCTGAAACGGGGGGAACACCGTATACTACTATCCAATGAAAGGAGACTCTTTATGAAAATCAACGCTGCCACTGTATCCCGTCGTTCGTTTCTTAGATATTGCGGAGGGACGGCCCTTGGAACGGCTCTCAGTATGCCGGCCGTCATGGCTCGGGGCGATGTTACCCCTTTCCGGGCCGGCATTGCCTGCGTGGATATTACGCCCGAATTGCCGGTTTCCATGGTCGGTGGATTTCGTGATCGGACGGCCACCGGGGTACACGATCCCCTTCATGCGCGTTGCATTGTCCTCGATAATGGAGAAGCACAGTTGGCCTTGGTCATGGTAGACAATTGCCTGATTCAGCGTCCGGTTTTTGAGGCCGCTAAGAAACGTATTCAGGACCGGACGGGGTTGTCTCCGGACCGGGTGTTGGCTGCGGCGACCCATACCCACACGGGCGTGACTGTCACTTCCGTATTTCAAAGCGACCCGGTCCCGGGCTATGCCGATTTCCTGGCGGAACGCATCGCCGAGGCCGTGGATGCCGCGGTTGAAGCGCTGGAACCCGCACAAATCGCCTGGGGTTCCGGGGCCGTGCCCGGGGAAGTGTTCAACCGCCGCTGGTATATGAAAGACGGCACAATTCCTCCAAATCCTTTCGGTGGCACCACGGATAAGGTCCAGATGAATCCGCCCCGCGCCAGCGAGAACCTTGTCGAGCCTTCCGGGCCCACGGACCCGACCGTGTCCATTCTTGCGCTGCGAAGACCGGATGGTACACCGTTGGCGATTCTGGCCAACTATTCGCTGCATTATGTGGGCGATACGGAAGCCGCGGTATTATCCGCGGATTATTACGGCTTTTTTGCCGACAAACTTGCCGCGCTGATGGCCCCCGCTGCGAGTGGAAAACCGTTCCTTGCCATGATGTCCAACGGCACAAGCGGCAATATCAACAAT
>JAKJCY010000321.1 GCA_022706235.1 Candidatus Hydrogenedentota bacterium
CCATACAGGGCATCCTGGCCGATATGCTCCTGCTGTTTCAGGCTGGTGGCCATGTAGCCGCCTTCGGCGTTGAACATGCGCGCATACCCATCCTTCACCTTTTGTATCTCTTCATCGGTGACGGGATATCCCAGTTCGCGGGCCGCGAATAAGGCGCCACAGTGGAAACCCTGGTTGGAGGAAGGGGCATCATCGTCATCATAAGGCAGCTGATCGTGATAGGTTTTGAAACAGGCCAAGTCCGGCTTGAGACGGGGCGGCACGAACAAGCCGTCCACCTCGTGGGCACGCATGAAGCGGTAGGCGCGGTCCACAGTGCGCATGTCCAGGTCGCCACCGGCCCGTTTCACCAACCCCGCCCAGATCAGGTAGTACTGGGCATTGTCCTCATAATCAAGGCGCTCATAAAATACCGCCGCCTGGGCGGAAGCATCATAGACGGGGTCGTCCAGGCCCCGGCTCATCCAGAATCCGTCCGACACCCACTGCTTCCAGCCGTAACCCACGCCGGAAATGAAAATATAGTCGCTTTCGGGCCGTAACAGGTTGCGGCGCAACAACAGGTACGAGGTATTACGCAAGATGGCTTCCAGGCCGGACTGGTTAAACCCCTTGGCATTGGCCAGCGCCAGGTGCGCCGCCAGTTGCACATCGTACAGGGACCGGGCCGGAGAGGCGAATATCCAGGTCGTCCAGGTCTGTGTCTCTCCCGCTTCAATATGCTGCCATCCGTCGAAATGGGCCCGGTATACCGAGGTGGCGTCCACATCGCGGGGAATGGAAATGACCCGGCGCGGACTGCCGTCGCCGTTGCACAGGGAAAGTTCACGTATTTCCGGATCGAATTCCATGAAGGACAGGTTGCCCCAGCGGCCCGGTGTGTCGCCGATGATCCCGTAAAGGCGGTCGCCGGCGAGACACCCAAGGAATGGAAAGGTCTGCAGGTTACCGCCGCCGAATTCCGGACCGGAACAGCCCGGGCTGTATTTCGCAGATTGCATTTCTTTTCCCGTGAACGAATAGAAGTCACCCTCCACGGCGGGACGCCATCCCAGGTTGAGATAATACCGCGCATCGGTTTCCGCAGTCACGGTTACCGTACGTTCGATCAAGTCCGGCCCAAGATTGCGAAAGGATTCCTGAAATGAAAGCCCGGCCGTTTCCGCGCCTGAAAGTTCCAGACCGTCGTCCTCCATTGGCTTGGCCTCGCGGTACATGATCTGCCGTTCCGCAGGCCCTTCAGCAGTCGCAAGAACCACCTCCAGCGACCCGGCCACGCTCGTTTCCTTGAAAACAGTCCTGTCCCCGTCGCGAATTTCCTTGGTAGTGCCCAAGTCGCGCATACCCTCAACGGGGACTACTGAAAGCGCAGCGAAGGCAGTAACAGGCAGGACAAGTGAAACAAGGATAAGCAAAAGAACTGTTTTGACGGTGTTCATGACAAGACTCCTTGAGAAACGTTTATTTCCATGCAAACCGGGAAGCACGGTCTATTCGGCACTACCAGGCTTCACTATATTGCCTATGGCCTCCAGTCGCGCCGCACCTTCCTTCAGTGTAGGGCACAGCCAGCCTCCTTCATCAAATTCATTCCAGGCGTATATCAGTATCGCCTGGGCTTCCGCCGCTTCGGGGTTTTTATGGCACCACGTGATGGCATGTTCAAGATGCGTCGCCAATTCCGCTGGTTTGGGCGCTTCATAATACTGTTCAATATCACCGCCTTTGACCCAGGGAACCGGTGTTTCCACCCGTGGCCGCATATCCCAGCCCGCTGTAACCAGCGGGACAACAGGCTTCCCGACAGATTTAAAAGTATCCCACCATTCTTCCGTATGCCGGGCAAGGTCGGCGTAGGAACCGGCTTTTGCGCCGGCGGAAGACGCGTAAGCGCCGATAGCATCAAGACCCAGCGTTGCGGCCTGTTCCTTAAGTGTATCGGGCGACCAGCCCTGGGCCACGATATAGGGCGAGGGTATTCCCGCCGCGACCGCCGCCGCGCGCAGTGCGTCAAAAGCCGTCCGTGCCGCAGCCCAATCCTCAAATTTGCCCGGGCCCACCAGTCCGTCCACGCTATACAGGAAGACCAATGGCCGCCCGTTCAAGACGGTCTGATAGGTGGGCTCCTTGAAATACCTGATATAACGGGCGACCTTCGCCGGCCAGGCATCCGGACCGCCGCCCGCCTCCCAGCCACCCTGCAGGTTCATGCAAAACTTAATGCTGGATTTCTTCTCGCTTGCAAGATACAAATGAAGCCCCTGGCTCAGCGCGTTATCTTCGGGATAGATCACAAAGGCCCAATACTCCAGCCCCGCGGCATGGGCATAGTCGATTTCCCGGTCCATAATTTTCGGGGTATTGCCGCGCACCTCGACCGCATTCTCCCCGACGACCCTGCCGTAGAAAGGCAGGCGATAGTGCCAGTGCGACGGAGCAAGCGTTTTCTCCACCGTCAATCCCACCTTGGAAGCGTCCCCGTGCCAGGCATCCCAGCGTATGGCGCCAACTACGGCACGGGCAGGCCGCGCATCGTCGCCCTCATCGGCTGTAACGGCACCGGGAACACAAGCAAACGCCATAAACGAAACCATACACGCTACAGGGAAGGTTGCGATATACCATCCCCATAAGGATATCAAGTATAACTTCATGACAGTGATTCCAGCATATACTTAGCGTCGATGCTCATTGGGTCGATTTCCATGGCCTTTGTAAAATATTCGCGCGCCTTGTCCCGGTCGCCCAGGCCCAGGCATCCGAGGCCCTGAATATAATAGGAGGAAACCCGCCGGTCTTTCCGTCCCAGTTCATGTTCCAACAGGAATTTTCGGGCAGTATGGGACTCCTCTACGGACACGGTGATATGCCTGCCGTCCTTCACCGTACCCAGCCGGTTCTCCCCCTCGGCAATCAGTTCCCGGAACCCTTTTTCCGCTTCCGTCTTGTCCCCCCCGAGTTCGAGCGATGCCAGCGCTTTGAAATACCCTAATTCCGGGAAATCCCCGGCGCCCCACCCGCTTGCGGGCGCATATTCCACCATTGCCTTGAAATGCTCCTTAGCCGCTTCTTCGTTGCCTGCCAGTTTACTGTTAAGCCCCAGGTAATAGTGAGCGATACCCGTCTTGCTGTCCCGTTCGGCCTCCAGGTTGACGGGGAACTCCATGGCCCGCAGGAAGGCCTGTTCCGCCCCGGCGTATTCCGCCCGGTCCATCAATGCCCGGCCCTTCTGCAGGTGAGCATCCACCCAATACACATGGGGATTGAAGGTGGCCCCTTCCTTGATGTGATACTGCAATTGTTCCAGCAGGCCGATGGCCGTATCATAGTCCCCGTTGTAAAGGTTCAGTTTGATACGCATCAACTGGATATCTGTCACGTCCTTGCCCATCTCCCCGTATTCGGCAAGGAACGTGGACAACTGCTCCGGGGTCAGGCTCGCATAGGACATGTACAACTGCGCCTCGGAGAAATAACGCGGCTCGGACGCGTCCAGAGAAATGGCTTTAATGATATTCTTCAGGGCTTCCGGCATCCGGTGCAGATGGTTCGCCTGGAGATAGGCCATGTTCCTGTAGATTATGGCATCGCTTCTATATTGAACGGCCCTTTCCCAACAGGTAACGGCGGCCTCGTGCTGGTAGTCCGCCAGGGCGTTTCCGAGCAGGTACCAGGCAGTTGCATCATCTGGCTTTCTTTCCACGGCATATCGAAGCACCTTCACTGATTCATCCCCATAGGGAAAACACAGTTCGGTGGGAAGACCGGACGCCTTGTCCAACGCTTCCTGTGCTTTCTCCTCCTGCCCGGACAACGCCAGGTACATGCCCAGGTGATAGTACACCATCGGATAGGCATTTAGCGCCGGCAGGTCCGATTCCGCAGCCAGGGCCATGACCGCCGCTGCGTCCTCGTACAAGCCGAAGGCCGCGTACCGGGTGGCGGTTTCGATGTAATTGTAGGGTTCCTCGCGCAAATGGGCGACAAAATAGTGCCGCGTTTCCGTGAACGGGCTCCCGGTCATAATTTCGCCCAACAGAAACTGTTCATACATAGCCATGAAGTTCAAGGGATCGGGTTCGTAGATTTGCCGGTTGATAACCGTGGACTCCTCATAGCGGCCCAGCTTTCTGAGCGCGATCGCTTTCGCTAGC
>JAKJCY010000322.1 GCA_022706235.1 Candidatus Hydrogenedentota bacterium
CGCCGGGCACTTTCGCAGGTGCAGCGTTCTTCATTACCGAGGATGGCGAAATCCACACCGGCAGTATGCAGAATCCGGGCAACAGCAACGGAAACTTTTCGGCTCCGGTCATCGTATGAACCGCTGCAGCCCACCCACCACAGGATATCCGCCTTTTTTTTATCCGCCATGAGGGGAACATCAAGCCCTTCAGCCCACTTCGCCCGTTCGGCCTGGGCAAAGCCCCAGGGATTTCCGGCCACCTCCATATTGCGGAAAGTAACGGCGGCCTCCCGGGGAAAATCGGCTTCCACCAGCGTCAAGTAAGTCCGCATATCGGTGAGTTTATCCACATGTTCTATGGACATGGGGCAGTGCTGCACGCAACTGCCGCAGGTTGTACAGGCCCAGATAGCGTCCTTTGCGACAGCGCTGCCGATAAGCGCCGGACGCTCGGCGGCTTCGTCCCCTTTATCCTCACGGCCGGACAAAAGGAATTTCGGCCCCACCTTCAGCAGATGCGCTTTGAGGTCGACAATAAGTTCTTTGGGGTTCAG
Source organism: Candidatus Hydrogenedentota bacterium (assembly GCA_022706235.1). Taxonomy (GTDB): domain Bacteria; phylum Hydrogenedentota; class Hydrogenedentia; order Hydrogenedentales; family CAITNO01; genus JAAYBJ01. Next base: position 537 of record JAKJCY010000322.1, read on the forward strand.
GGCCTTGCCGGAACTGGCCGTGGGGCAGTAGTCGCGGCAACGACCGCATTCAATACAGGCATACAAATCCAGGTTCTGTTTCCAGGTGAATTCCTCGATTTTCGAAACGCCGAACGTTTCCGCCCCTTCCTCTTCCATATCCAGTTTCCGCATTTGCCCCACCGGGCGGGTACGCCTGAAAACAAGATTCAACGGACCTGCCACCAAGTGCAGGTGTTTGGTGGGAATAACCAACAAGACAATGAGCATGAGGTGCATGAGAGCATCGCACCACCATGCGATATGGGCGATTACCAGCAGGGGAAACGGTTCCATATCCATAAAAAGCACCGCGAGCCGACTGGCAACGATATGGTACTCCCCTTCTTTTTCGGCACCGAGGGCAATCCCGGTCGCATTGGCAAACAAATACGCCGCCATGGCGCCCCCTATAAAGAAAAATACAATCGCGGACTCCGCGGACCGTGGTGTCAGGCTTTCCGGACGAAAGAGATAGCGCCGAACCGCCAGCCCAACCACGCCGACCAGAATCAGCAGCGCGAATACGTCGGCGAGCGCGGTATAGTACTCGGCGAATCGTGTATTACCGAGGAGATGAAATCCGGGGATAAACGCCCCCGTAAAGTGATTCACCGTATTGACGGCAAACACGAAGAATCCCCAGACAATCAGGAGATGCAGCGCTCCCGTGACGGGCTTGCGCAGTACGCGACGCTGCAGGGACACGTCCAGTATCATGTTGGCGATATTTGAAAACAGGTTTTTCGTACGATGGTCCGGATCGGGTTTTCCCGCACGAATCAACCGTGCCAGCAGGGATATACGTTTGATACAGTAGGTGACAAAGGCTGCCAGCACCATTCCGAAGATCAGTTTCTCAATAAGCGTAAGCAAGAAAGAATCCTCTCCCTGGGTTACTATCGATATTCGTGGATACTCACAAACGCGCTTTCACCATTTCAGATGATGCCGGAACAGACTTCTGAGGGTTACTATCTTGACCGGATGTCAGTTTCCGTTCCGGATTTTCCTGACCTCTCCTATCAATATGGGAACAACTTCAAACAGATCGCCGACAATGCCATAATCGCAATTTTTGAATATGGGCGCTTCGGGATCGTTGTTGATGGCTACTACCGTTTTCGCCGTGCGCATTCCGGCCAGATGCTGAATGGCGCCGGAGATACCGCAGGCAATATAGAGATCAGGACAAACCACCTTTCCGGTCTGGCCGACCTGATGGGATGCGGGGATCCATCCCGCATCCACGGCGGCACGGCTGGCGCCAAGAGCGGCGCCCAAAGCATCGCACAACTCCTGGAGCACCGGCCAGTGCTCCGGGCCCCTGATACCCCTGCCACCCGATACTACGATTTTTGCTTCGGTAAGTTCGATGGTGCCGACGAGTTCCGAAACCACCTCCTGGATTACCGAACGTAAGGTTGCCTGGGGCCTATCGCGTTTAACGACCTGCGGCAACGCTTCGCCGTTTCGTTCGATTGGCGTCACATTGGGCCGCAGAGAAACAACCGCCGGCGTAGCGGTCAGCATCACTTCTGACATTACCTTGCCGGCGTAAATCGGCTTTTCCGCCTTCAAACCGTTTTCCCAATGCAACCCGACAGCGTCCTGAATCAATTCCGCCCGGAGCCGCGCCGCGGCGGAGGCACAAAGTTCCTTGCCGAGCGCGCTGGCAGGACCGATAATCACTTTCGCCCCCAGGTCTTGCGCCAGGCCGCAGAGGATCGGCACATACTGTTCATTAGAATAGTGACGGAGTTCTTCGTGCTCACAGGCATATAGCGTTTCTATGCCGATACCTGCGAGGGACGGCAGGACCGCATCCACCGATGCACCGATATAGAGCCCGTGAAGGGGCATGCCGGATGCCTCGGATACTTTTTTTGCCGTACTTGCCGCCTCCAGGCTACACGACCGCACTGCCCCGCGCTGTTCAAGGATAACAAGAATACACATAACCACCTCCTGTTAAAGCACTTTTTCTTCTTCATGAAGGGCACGAACCAGCAATTGCACCTGTTCTGCCGCTTCTCCCGTGAGTATCTGGCACCGGCGATTCTGGCGGGGCAGCGACAGGCGTTCAACCGCCATGCCGGGCGCCGGCGATGCCGCATCCAGCGCCAAATCCGAGGCAGCCAACTCCTCTATCGGCTTGCGTTTCGCTTTCATGATATTGGGCAGCGTAGGATAGCGGGGCGTATTCAAACCTTTCTGCGCGGTAAACAGCGCCGGCAGTTCAAAGCAAAGGCGATAGCATCCCCCCTCCACCTCGCGCTCCACAAGGGCCTTGCCTGCTTCCAAAACAAACTTCGTGATGCAGGACGCGTGCGACATCCCCAGCAATTCGGCGACCCGCTCAGGCACCTGGGAACCATCACAATCCACCGCCTGCTTGCCCGCGAACACCAGCTCCGGAGCAAGGCGTTTCAATCCGGCGGCCATCACTTCGGCGAGCGCCCTGGCGGTCAACCCTTCCACGCCGGTGATGTGCATGCCCGAATCCGCGCCCATGGCGAGGCCCGACCGTATCGTGTCTTTGCACTCCGACGGCCCTGCGCTGATAATAACCACTTCGCCGCCGACCTCGTCCCGCAATCGTATCGCTTCTTCCACCGCATGTTCATCATAGGGGTTCATCACAAAAGTAAGGCCGGATAGATCCACTGTTTTGCCATCTTCCCGGATGGTAAACACGGATGCCGTATCCGGGACGCGTTTGACCAGCACCGCAATTTTCATGGCCGTTTTTTCCTTTCCCCAGGTGGGATTGCTATAATAACTACCATTTGGTAGACAATAATAACACATTCGGTAGAAGCCGTCAAAAAGATATCCTGTGAACAAGCGGGGTGGTCCTTTTTTTTACTTCGGTCATTCCCCGTGTAAAATAGAGACAATATCCGTGCGGGCGGGTCGGGAGTTCCTGATGAAAGAAACAGACTTGGATAATGAACATGGAACCGTAAAAGAACGGATCCTGAAAGAAGCGCTGTATCTGTTCTCCGAACGGGGATTCGAAGGTGCCTCCCTGCAATCGATAGCCGATGCCGTCGGCATTCAGAAGCCCTCCCTGATCTATCACTTTCCCTCCAAAGAGGATCTGAGGCGGCACGTCCTTGAGTCGCTGGTCGCTTACTGGAAGAATGAACTGCCGAGAATTCTGACGCCTGCGGACAGCAGATCCGACCGTCTCGTGTCGACCATGACTTCCCTGATCAATTTTTTTGTGGAGGACCTCAATCGCGCGCGTCTCGTGGTACGCGAACTGCTTGACCGGCCGGAAGAGACGTTTGCCCTGTTGAGTGAACAGTTCAGCCCCTGGACACGACTTATCGGCGATTATCTGCGCATGGGGCAGCAGAGCGGCCTTTACCGCAAAGACGTCGCCCCGGAACTCTTTATCGTGCAGGTGCTGGTGATGGTCATCGGTACCGTCGCCATCGGCGGCGCGACCTCAGGACTGGTCAGCACGGAGTCGTATACCCCCCGCGGACTCTT
>JAKJCY010000323.1 GCA_022706235.1 Candidatus Hydrogenedentota bacterium
CGGGCCTCCTGTATTGTGATCATTCATGCCAAATCCCAGCAACACCAAGTCCGGTGCCCGCGTCAGTACCTTTTCCTCGAGCCTGGCCAATCCAGACACGGTACTGTCCCCACCGGTCGCGCCGTTTTCAAAGGCGACCTTTGCCTCGGGGAACTGTTCCTGAATCCATTGGGCATACCTCCGGGTAAACTGAAGACGCTCTTCCGTCGCGTCGCCTCCGCAGGCAATACTGTCGCCAAAAGCAATGACCTTAAAAGGCCCGCCTTTCTGCAGTCTGTCCCGGGTTTGCTTTAATGTACCGCTTTGGTCCGTTTCTGTATACAGGGTGGCGCCATTGTTTGTCGTATAGTCCACATAAACGAAGAAAGCAGTGTTTCCGAAACCGGGGAAGTTGTTATGGTCAAACTCTTTTTTTCCATACAATAGGTTAGCGCTGAAATCCGGAATGCGCGACCCGGGCGTCCGTACAATGGTTCCCGCCACACAATCCACCACATAATCTCGTTCCGATTCGTAGATCACCATTCCTTCTTTTTCAGGGTCATAAGCATTTCGCACGACCACGGTCCCCGGAACAATCTGGTTAAAACACAAATTGCCCGGCGTTTCAGTTGCCAGCACGATGCTTTCACCGCAGATGTCCACGGTTGTCCCTGCATGTAACATTACAGGAAGGAGCATAAGTAGCGCGTTAAAGACAAGCACTACTACTGAAATACGATTTTGCGCAATCATAAGTAAACCTTTCCATAGTTAAATTAGATGAAGCCGCACGACTGCGTTGTCCGCGATCTCATACTGGTTGGCAGGTACCGCAAAAACCTTCCACCGCATTTCAGGAGGCGAAATCGAATAACCAGATGCTCTTATTTTATCCTCTTTCGAGTTAAAATTGCGCATCCAGATTTTCTTTAAAAATATGCTTATGAAAAAGTGACGCTACTTATGCGGTCGGGCGTGATTGTTTGCTCAGGAGGTCACGAATTTCTGACAAGAGCTCCTGATCCCTGGTCAAGGACGCTGGCGCCGCTTCTTCTTCCACCTTGGTGCGGGTAAACAGGCCAACAATCTTCACCATGAAAATAAACAGAACCAGGGCAATCAGCAGGAAACTGACGATCTCGCCCAGGAAGAGGCCATAGGGAATCGTTTTTTCCCCAACGGTAAGCTTCCAGTCCACATACCCCTGTTCCCCGGGCATGACCAGGCTCACAGCGGGCATAATCACGTTCTTTACAAAAGAATCCAGCAGTTTTCCGAATGCACCACCGATAATCACACCCACAGCCATGTCGATCAAATTGCCTTTGAAAGCGAAATCCTTGAACTCACTGAGAAATGAAAACGCTTTCTTGCCTCCAATTTTACCTACCTTGTCGAACGTATCCATCCTGTACTCCTTTCTGTGTATGTTATACTGAAATCCCCTTGACCTTTAGCACGCAGCGATAATCATAGCCGGGGCTGGTTTCCTGGTTACATTGGCAACATTTTACCTGATAACGATAATTTTGTGTGACAAAATGTTTCAGAATGTTAGATACTCTTCAGGGTTGTGCCACGACCCCGCCTCATGGTATCTTACTCTCCGCTGCTGAATCGTATCGAATGCCCCCCTTTCTTCCAGCCTGTCACAGGAGCGCACATGGTCCCTCACCTAATGAAACTTCAAAAACTGATGCTGCGTGCTGCTGCCAACCACACAGCCATTCCGGGATTTAATATTCCTTATCTTCCCATGATGGTGCCCGTTGTAAATGCCTTGCGGGATACACGATGTTTTGGACTTATCATGGTGGCACGCCTTGAATGGACTAAGTTTGCCGCAGGCGGATTGCGGCAGATCTTCGATGCCTACCAGGCGGTCAAAGATGAACGATATACGCGCCTGCATCTGGACCATGTGCCGGTCATCGATGAAGATCAGCTCCCCGTGGAATATGATACAATACTCCGTGAAGCGGTAGAAATAGGCTATGATTCCGTCATGGTGGATGGATCGCGGCTTTCTTTTTCCGAGAACATCGCGGCGACCAGAGCCATTGTTGATATGGCCCATGCGTCCAACGTGCCCGTGGAGGCCGAACTTGGTGCTGTGCTGGGCCATGAATCCGGACCGTTACCGCCTTATGAAGAGGTTTTTGCCACCGGCTGTGGATTTACGGATCCGGATCAGGCGCGAATATTTGTGAAAGAAACAGGAGTGGACTGGTTGTCCGTTGCCGTAGGCAGCGTGCACGGGGCCATCGCCGCAGCAACCCGGCGTGAAAAAAAATTGGAAGCGCGTCTAAGTATAGAAAGACTTGACCAGATTCGCAACGTTGTCGGCATTCCCCTGGTGCTGCACGGGGGCACGGGCATCCGAAAGGCCTGCGTACTTGACGGGATACAGCATGGTATCGCTAAAATAAATGTGGCAACCGCCATCAGGCAGCCTTACGAGGCATTAATGGATTCGGAACCTGAGCGCGCTCTGGAAGCGGTATACCGGGCTACCCGTGATGTAATAGAAAAGGATCTTGAGTTGAGTAATACGGCCGACCTAATTCACATTGGCGATACACAGGATTGCTTCTGACAACAAAGGAGACTAAGATGAAAAGCGATAAGAGCAGTTTCGCGGTATTCTTCGGGAATCGCGGCTTTTTTCCGGCGTCCCTCCAGGCGGGTGCGCGCAAGGAAATGACCGCGGAACTCAAGAATCTTGGCCACAAGGTGCTCACACTGGATACCAAAGCTACCCGTCATGGCGCAATTGAAACGCCGCTGGAAGGTGCAGTATATGCGAATTTTCTGCGCGAGAATGCGGGCAACTATGACGGCGTTATTCTCTGCCTGCCCAACTTCGGAGATGAGACGGGCGCCATTGCGGCACTGAAAGATGCCGGCGTTCCCATCCTCATTCAAGCGTATCCGGATGAGTTGGACAAGATGGCCCCGGAAGTGCGCCGCGATTCCTTCTGCGGCAAGTTCTCCATCATGGATGTTTTTTGCCAGTATGGGCTGAAGTTCACTGCCCTAAAACCGCATACTGTACACCCAACCGACCGGCGCTTTGCGGACAATATTGACTATTTCGACCGCCTATGCCGCGTGGTCAAAAAAATGCGTTCCATGACGATTGGCGCTGTCGGCGCGCGCACTACGGCTTTCAAGACGGTACGCATTGACGAAATTGCGTTGCAGCGCCATGGAATCACCATGGAAACGCTCGATATGTCTGATGTCTTCGCGCGCATGAACGCCCTTAAATTGACCGACAGCCCCGTGGTGAAGAAGGCCAAAATCCTTCAGAAATACACCAACTGGGGCGAAACCCCAAAATACGCCTTCGAAACCCTGACAAAACTGGGCGTTGTCCTGGATTCTATCGCCGAGGAGCTGCGGCTTGACGCCATGGCCGTGCGCTGCTGGATTGAATTACAGCAGCAATATGGCGTTTCCCCCTGTATATTGCTCAGTGAAATGAACAACCGATGTTTCCCCGTGGCTTGCGAGGTGGATGTCGGCAGCGCGGTCACGATGTGCGCCCTGCGCATTGCGTCCGGCAGCGTCGCCACCTGCCTTGATTGGAACAACAACTACGGCAATGACGACAACAAGTGTATTCTCTTCCACTGCGGTCCCGTACCCCAGGATATGATGACCTGTACCGGTGAGATTTCCGAGCATGCGATCCTCGCCAATACCGTCGGCAAGGGCTGTTCGTTTGGATGTAACGAGGGCCGGATTAAACCGGGACCCTTTACCTTCGGCAATCTCATTACGGATAGCGGCAAACTCAAGTTTTACCTGGGCGAAGGCAAGTTTACAAAAGACAAAATCCCCGCTGACTTCTTCGGTTGCGCCGGGGTGGCGGAATTTCCAGACTTGCAACAGACCTTACTGACCATCGGCCTTGAAGGACACCGTCACCATACAGCCGTAACCCCCGGATGCGTTATGGCGCCGGTAAAAGACGCTTTCGAGAATTATTTAGGATACCAAGTCACGGCGGTATAAACCATCGAGATCATTTGCTTTTGCGCGCCCCGATAGTTCAGTG
>JAKJCY010000324.1 GCA_022706235.1 Candidatus Hydrogenedentota bacterium
CTGGATATGCCCCCACCAGCCCATATAAAAGGAGCGGGAATTGACCAGGTCCGCCGCTTCGATGTGCTGGGGCCAGTCTCCGGGTACCAGCATGCCCTGCATGCGAGGAATGACGGACAGGGTGTCCGGGGCGTTGTCCAGCACCAGGGCCTTGGGCCAATTGAGCAGCAGCAAGGTCTGGCCGCCGTCCCGGGCAGCGATGTCCACCACCAGTTCCGGCCCGAAGAGCCTGCAGGTAATGCGCAACTCCACACCGGGCAGGCCGGAAAAGTCCTTAAAGGTTACGGCCATGCCGGTACTGCAGCCCGTATTGAAAGCTTCCGCCGTGATGGATGCCGCCGAGGCCAGGCTGGCACTGACCCCCTCGAATACCAGGTCCTGCCCGTCACTCGGAGCAAACTGCCATTGATGCTCCGGTGTGCGCACGTTTAGCGTCAGCGTATCCCGGGACAGAGACAAGGCCAAGACGTCATTGCGCACCAGCCACGCGCCGGAGGTCTCCTCGAACGTGTTCTGCGGCTTGGCGGGACGGTCCACGGCCGAGGCCCATAGCCATTGACGGACGCCGTCAATGGCATCATAGCAGGCGTTGAACGCTTGTTCATCCACAATTGCACCGTCCAGCATGCGCTTCAATTCTGCGATGCGCAATTCCTTTTCCGGGAGCAGGGATTCGGGAACGGTAACCGCCTCCAGACGTTCCACATGAAAACGCAATGTCTCGATACGCGGCGCAAGAGCATCCGGCGCCTGTAGCAAGCTTAGACAAAGAATGGCGGCGGTTATCATGATTCTATCCTTCCTTGGTTGCATTTAAGGGCCGGGCCAGTGCAGGAACAATAATTTTGCCCGAGGATCACAGACGTGGCTAAGCACACATCCACCATACAATGAACGGTACTGCGCAAACAAATTTGCCCGTGCCGGGTGCTGCCGGCCGTGAAGATGGGACCGCCCGCGCCGCCCTCCCCGCAACGGGATCTAGTCGTTAAGTTGTAGGGAACGTTCAAATTGGGCTAGAATACAAAGGATATTGTTGCGTGAAGCAGGTGGAGAAAAATAAGCGCCTTTCGCCCGGTGCATGGGTAGTTACGCCTTTAAACGCGAGGGATCGCTTAACAAACGAGGAACGTGCCTTGTCTTTCACTGTTGCAAAACAATCCTTGTCCGGTTGGGGCCGCTACAAACCGCAAGAATGCGCCGTCTACAGGCCGGAGCGGCGTTCCGAGTTGTTTTCCCTGTTGGATTCCGGGGCACCGCGTCCCTTTATTCCGAGGGGGCTGGGCAGAAGTTACGGGGATGCCGCGGTAAATCCTGAAGGCGGCGTCATCGATATGACCCGCCAGAACAACATGATCCGGTTTGACCCGGAAACAGGGCTGCTGGAGTGTGAAGGTGGGGTAAGCCTCGCCGAAATTCTGGAAGCATTTGTCGGCCGCGGCTATTTTCTGCCGGTAACCCCCGGCACGAAGTTTGTGACTGTAGCCGGCGCCATCGCCAATGATGTACATGGAAAAAATCATCATTGTGACGGCTCGTTTTCACGGTTTGTGGAATCCTTCGAACTGTGGACCCCCACACGGGGTATTTTAACATGCTCCGACTCGGAGAATAGCGATATCTTCCAGGTAACGGTGGGCGGTGCGGGGCTTACCGGCGTCATTCTCAAGGTACGGCTGCGCCTTCGCCGGGTGGAATCAGCCTATGTGAAAGTCGATTACCAGCGCTGCAATCATCTGGATGCCGCCCTGGAGGCGATGGCGGCCTCAGACAAGGATTATCTCTATTCCGTAGCCTGGGTCGACTGCCTGGCTTCCAAAGAGTCACTCGGCAGGTCCGTGCTGATGCGCGGCAACCATGCACGCGTGTCGGAACTCCCCGGAAAATTGTCCGGGACTCCCTACCGCCTTCCAAGGCGCCCCACCCTGGCGGTGCCGGTGGATTTCCCCGGGTTCGCCCTGAACAGTTGGAGCATTCGTGCCTTCAATACCCTGTTCTATGCCACAAATAAAGATACCCGGGACAAAATTGTGGATTACGACAAGTACTTCTACCCACTGGACGGTATTCTGCGATGGAACCGCATGTATGGGAAGAAGGGTTTTATTCAATATCAGGCGACGTTCCCCTTTTCAGAACGCGCAGGCCTGGTGAAAATGCTGGAACACCTGGCGCAGGCAAAATGCGCCTCCTTCCTCGTCGTATTGAAATGTTTCGGTGAGGCGGGCTCCGGCATGTTGTCCTATCCCATGCCCGGCTACACGCTGGCGCTGGACATTCCCAACCGCCCGGGGCTGGAAGATTTCACCCGGGAACTGGATCGCATCCTGCTGGACCATGGCGGCCGCCTGTATCTTGCCAAAGATGCCCTGACCGCCCCGGAAACCTTTGCGGAAATGTATCCCAATCTTGACGCGTTCCGCGAAATGCGCCGCTCCCTGGACCCGGAAAACATCTTGCGTTCAACCATGTCCCGCAGGCTGCGCCTGGATAAATGAAAGGACCACAACCGTGAATGCTTCCTCCGGCAAATCCGTTGTCATACTGGGCGCTACTTCCGGGGTGGCGCGTTCTGTTGCGCGCCGTTTCGGCGCGTTGGGATACACAGTGGGACTGGCCGGGCGCGACCGGGAAGAACTGGAAATTCTGGCTGCGGATGTGCGCGCGCGGTGCGCCGTAGCGTGTGCCATACTGCCCTTCGATGCCACCGCTTTCGAAACGCATGCTGACTTTCTTGACCAGTGCGCGCAAGTACTCGGCGAACTGCCGGGTGGCGTCGTGCTATGTTTCGGCTATATGGCGGACCAGGCCCTGGCTCAGAAGGATTTCGAGGTGGCCCGGCGCACCATCGATACCAATTTAACCGGCGCCATTTCCATTCTGGAACGCTTCGCCGCCGCCTATGAAGCCCGCGGAAACGGGTTTATCGCCGCACTAACTTCCGTGGCCGGCGACCGCGGGCGTAAAATGAACTATATTTATGGCGCCGCTAAAGCCGGGCTGACCGCGTATCTGCAGGGATTGCGAAACCGGTTGCATGCCTCCGGCGTCCGGGTGACAACCATCAAGCCCGGTTTCATGGATACGCCCATGACCTACGGCATGAGCCTGCCGGGTCCCCTTGTCGCATCACCTGAGGCCGCCGCGAAGGCCATGGTCGATAAAATTACCCGCGGCAAGGATTCGGTATACGTACCCTTTTTCTGGCGCTATATCATGTGGATAATCAAGAGCATACCCGAACGGCAGTTCAAGAAGATGAGTGTTTGATGAATCCTGTCTTCAACAAAATCCGGGCCCTGGTCCGGCTGATGCGGGTCTATCAATGGACCAAGAACGCACTGGTGCTGATGCCGCTCGTCTTTGCGCAGCAATTGACGGACATCGACGCGATAATGCGAAGCGTTCTCGCCATGGCCGCCTTTTGCTGTGCTGCCAGCGCAACCTACATCTTTAATGATATCCTGGACATACAAAAAGATCGGCAGCACCCGGAAAAAAAGAACCGACCCCTTCCCCGGGGCGATGTGAGCCGTCCGGAGGCCGCCATCCTGGCCTCCTTGCTGCTATGGGTATCGGTCTGGCTCGGGCTGCGGCTGAATACGGCATTTCTCATCGCACTGATGGTTTATATAGGCTTGACCATGAGTTACAGCCTTGTCCTTAAAAATGTGTTCATTGTGGACGTCATTGCGGTCTCCATGGGCTTTGTCATTCGCGCCATCGCCGGCGCCGTTGCCATTGAAGTCGTGTTTTCCAATTGGCTGATTGTGTGCACCCTTTTTCTGGCGCTATTCCTGACGCTCGGGAAACGGCGCGGTGAAATCGTCCTGCTGGAAGACCAGGCCCGGACCCATCGCGAGGTGCTCCATCATTACAGCACTACATTTATCGACCAGATGCTGCTTATCGTTGCCGGGGGCGCGCTCATTACGTTCACCATCTACACCTGCAGTACCGAGGTCGTCGC
>JAKJCY010000325.1 GCA_022706235.1 Candidatus Hydrogenedentota bacterium
TTCATCCGCCAATAGCAGGGCGGGGTCATTGATTAGCGCCCGCGCCACGGCAGTGCGCTGACACTCGCCGCCGGATAATTCACCCGGGCGGTGGTCGCGCCGTTCCCCAAGCCCCATGCGCGCCAACAAGGCGGAGGCCCGTTGACCCGCTTCTTCGCGGTGGCGGCGGGAACGGACCAGGGAAGGAACCAGAATATTCTCAAAGACGGTGCATTGCGGCAGAAGATGATGCAGTTGGAACACAAACCCTATCCGCTCGTTACGGAGCCGTGCCAGGGTGCGCCCATCCATGGCCGCGCAATCCCGTCCAAGGATACGTATCACACCCGTGTCCGGTCGGTCCAGCGTGCCCATCAGATTGAGCAGCGTGCTTTTGCCGCAACCGGACGGCCCCACAATCGCGGCGGATTCCCCCGCCCTGAGCGTGAAGTCGATCCCGTTCAGCACGCGCAGGGGCGCGGGCCGTGCAGGATATTCCTTGACCACCCCGGCGAGTTCAAGCAGTGGATGTTGCTCTTTCATGACAGGAAATTCCGATCATTTTTTTTGTTCTTAAACCATTGCCGTCATAACTGGTCAGGTTTGACTGATATCCAGCCCCAGCGCAATCACGGTACCATCTTCACACCCGACAACAATGAGATTGGGTATCACGGCGGGATCGCTGATGAACCCGGCCATGCGCATTTCCCAGAGCCGTTTCCCGCTCTGAAGCGACACAAGAAACAAGGTATCCTCGGAGACAATGACCACCTTGTCCCCGGCAATGACCGGTGAGCCGGGTTCCCCTCCGAGTTCATGCTGCCAGCGAGGTTCTCCTGTAGTACGGTCCAGAGCATGCAGCATTCCATCCAGGGACGCCACCAGCATCCAATCGTCCGAGACGGCCGGCGTGGAAAATACTTCCGACTCGCTGACCGGTTTCAACCAGGCAAAGGCGTCTTTCTCCAGGTCGGCACGCATGACCCTTCCGTCCCGGCAACCCGCATAAGCGAAACCATCAACGAGAGCCACGCCCCCGGCCACCTGCCCTCCGCCACCCTCGATATTTAAATCGTGGCGTTTCACACCCGTGTCTAATGAAATCCCATGCAATGCCGCCGCACAACTTCCATAGACGGCTATCCCATCGCCCACAGAGGGGGAACCGTCGGCTCGATCCACCGTTTCCGAGCGCCAGCGCACGGCACCGGTTGTCATGTCCAGGCGGACCAAAGCGCCGGTATCCTGTTCCAGCACAAGGAGGGCATTGGCATCGCGGTCATAATTGACCGTGCCATTGATAGGGCTTTCCAGCTGGGCATGCCACAAGGGTTCTCCCGTGTCGGTGCGTAGCGCCGTGACAAGGCCGGTGTCCGTTCCCGTAAAAACGCTGCCTGCAAAAACGGCCGGCGGCGCATCCACATACACGGTTTCGGCGGTGTCCGCGGAATCCACGGATGCTGTCAGTGGACGGCGCCAGGCAGGCTGCCCATCCAGATCAAAGGCGAGCACTTCCGGCCGTGTCGATACCACAAAAATACGCCCCCCGGAAATGACGGGCGGCTGTTCTACGGGCGCGCCTGCAGGGGCAACCCAAACCACACGCAACAGCTCCGGAAAGGAAGCGCTCGCCACCCCTGTTAAGGCAGCGTCCCCGTGATAGGTATTCCACTCCCCGGAAGCCACAACCGGGACCGGCGAAACCCGCCCCCCCTTATCATCGGTCTCTCGCGGCAACGTGGGCGCATGCACCGTTTGCTGAAAATCAGGCAGATATAAGGCCACTACAGCTGCAACACAGGCAAGAACAAGTATGAGGAGCAGAATCTTTTTCCAGGCGTCTTTCATTTCCGGGATTCCTTATCTTGCTTTCCGGCGCCCGACCATACAATCCGATTATTCCCTGAAAACGTCCCTCTTGAACGCAAGGAACAGGGCTTTCCCGCGTCCATCCCCAAGCGGGCGTTTTCATTGCTGCACTGGCGCGGCACCAGGGTCAGGCCGCCGTCACGCGGGAATTCGCGTCCGTATTCACGATAAAGCGCTACGGACGGTCCCAGCACAGGGGCTGCCCCCCACCAGTATAGATATAATATTCACCCCTTTGCCAGAAATAGGCCGCGCGAATGGCATACGACATCGGGCTCTCCCCATATTGCCAGTCCGCAATGCCTGCAACCGCCTCGGACATCACCAGGCGATAATCCTCATTGCTGTCCGCCGGATGCGGCGGCGCGGGCGGCGTGGCCCGAAGATAAGGATACCCCTTATTCCATTGCGTGCCCGTGTCTTCGATCCAGGTGTCCGTGAAGTTCCAGTCCACATAGGTATTTTCGGCGTGCGGGGCGATCATTTCAACAGTGGCGCGCCCCGTGCCCCCAGCGCTCAGGTCCTGCCCCGTGACCTCCACATCCCAATAAGCACCGGTGGCAACCCCGCTGTTTTCCCCCGCCAGCCCGCCGATGGAAACGGCCCCCTCACCAGCCGCCACCCTGCCTGCGGCATAAGCATTTCCGATGATGCTGTTATTGATACCGACCAGGCCGCCCACATATTCATAGCCGCCAGTAACGGTCATGCGCGAATAACAGTCCAGCAGGAGACTGTTGGACAGTCCCTCTCCATTGCGCCCGAGGAGGCCGCCTATATACCGGTCTGTTCCGGTTACGGTGCCGGCGACATGGCACCGCCTTACCGCGCCATAAGCCTTGGACCCGATCAGCCCCCCCACCAGCGACGCGCCGGAAACCGATACATTCGCGAAACAATCTTCAAAAATGCCGCCGTCACTCATGGCCGCCAACACGCCAACCCGATAACGGCCCGTTATCATTCCACCCCGAATGCCCAGGTTCCGTATGGTACCTCCGTTGCCTACATAAGAAAACAACCCGACAAAATCCTCCTCCGGCCGATTGATGGTAAGGCCTACAATGACATATCCCTGACCGTCCAAAGTCCCTTTAAACGAGGTGCCTTGAGAAAAATAGTCGTAAATGCCCAGGGGAACAAAGCCAGCACCGTCGTTCCAAAGTGCCGTGCCCGTGGCGTCAATATCCCCCGCCAGCGCATAGGTGCCGTTCAGGGGATAAGCGTCATCGTTTCCTATCTTCTGTAAGTCCTCGATGGTGGTGAGGTAAATTACCTCCGCCTCCACGTAGTGAAACACAAGGGACAAGAATATGCAGCACACCAGCAAAAGTTGTTTGGACATCATTTATTACACTCCTTTAGTACCCGCATTGACTTCGAGGCCGCCTAGTTATCCTTTGGAACCTGTGTCATTATAGCATTTTTTCACTAAATCGCCGTCAGCATAAAAATGCCCGGCCGGGAGAAATTATTCATGCCAGTTGCAACAGCCATGGCAGTTGACGTATAACAAAGTGTCTAAGGGAATTGTTTTTGGCGCGGTAAGACCGGACGGAGCGGCAGATGCTTTCTCCGTGATGTCGTCCGCGCGTCATGATGGAAGAAAATCAAAACAGTCCGCATGCCGAAGCCGGTATACGGGCCCAACCGGGAGGATGTACACATGACAAACTACTTGGGTGTCGAAACGCAGTATGTGCTGGCAGCGTGTGTGGCCTTTTCGGGCGTGTTTGCCCTGGGCGTCATTTTTTCCATTCTGGGCAGTGTGAAATTGAAACTGGCCGAAGCGCTGAACATAGACAATGCCAAGGTGGGCAGACTTATTTCCGCGCTGATGTTCAGCTGCATGATTGCCCTGCTGTTCATCGGCCCGTTGACGGATGCCTTGGGCTACAAGGTGATCGCGCTGACCGGGTTTGCCCTGGGCGCCGTCTGCGTGTGGATGCTGGCCGGAGCCCGCTCCTTCAGCGCCGCCCTGTTCGCGTGCCTCTTGATGGGCATTGCCGCCATGTGCGTAAACGTGGTGGGCAATGACCTGGGCGTCAAGGTTCTGTTCGGCGGGGATAACGCCGCGCGTGC
>JAKJCY010000326.1 GCA_022706235.1 Candidatus Hydrogenedentota bacterium
TGTGCCCGACTTGCGGAGACAGCCGAAAGGACATCAGGGACCTGAGGACAGCAAACGGACTTCTGACAGGTTCATCCTGCCTGTCCCTTATGTCCTTTTAGTTCTTTGTGTCCATTGACGCCATGAGGGCAGGCTATAACGTATACCCCAAACGACCCGGTTCGGAAGGTAACTACAATGATACCCAGACGTTGGGCCCACCGTGAACCCGCCGAATATGCAACCATTCGACGTTGGATGAAAGAAGAAGGTCCCGAGTCCTTGAATGCCGTGGCGGAATGGGAAAACCGTATCGCGGCGTATGTTGGTGTTCCCGGAGCAGCCGCAGTGAATTCCGGTCGCCAGGGCCTGCGTATTGTCATGGAGCGGCTCGGCATCGGCGCCGGCGATGAAATGGTTGTCCCCGCCTATACGCTCGGCGAGATGCTGCCTTTTGTTCAGTCCCTGGGGGTAAAACTGGTACCGGCGGATATTGACCCGTGCACCTTCAATATCACGCCTGGCTCGGTGGAACAACGGATTACACCGAAAACAAAAGCGGTGCTGGCGCTGCACGTTTTCGGAATGCCCTGCGATATCGAAGGTATCGAGGCGCTGGCCTCGCGGAACAGCCTGTTGCTTATAGAAGACTGTGCCCACGCGCTGGGTTCCACGGTAAAGGAGAGGAAGGCGGGCAGTTTTGGCGATGCGGCGTTTTTCAGCTTTGAAGTCACCAAGATGATCAACACCTACGGCGGCGGCATCGTCTGCGCCCGGGACCAGGCGATTGTGGAAACCACACGGAAGTTTAACGCGAACGAGCCTGCCGGGTACGTAACCCTGTCCCGCAAACTGGATTCCACCCTGCTTGAGCAGTGGTTGTTCCGCTCCCGGCTGATGTACCTGCCTCTCTTCCTGCTGGCGTCACCCCGGCTGCAACCCCTCATGAACAAACTGTACCGGGGCTCGCAGCAAACCCAGAAGAAACGGGAACGGTACATGCCCGCCCAGGCCAGAATCGGCCTGCGCAAACTGGATACGCTGGCGGAACGGCTGGAACTGCGCCGCAATCGCGCGGCGCTGCTAACGTCCCTGTTGAAGCCGGACATCCGGCCGCAACAGACACCGGACGGCGTCCTGCCCACGTGGTATTTTTATGTGGCGCTGGTACCGGGTGATGCTGCGCATATTCGCCAGCGCCTGCTGCTGGGGGGCGTGGATGCCGGCGCAGGCAATGAAATCATGGACAACTGCGCTGCGCTGTTGGGCTATGATGACTGCCCCCGCGCGGAGGAAGTTTTCAGCCATGCCCTGGCATTGCCGATGTACGACGGCATATCGGAAAAGGCTTGTGAACGGGTCGCGAAAACGCTGAACCGGCTGGTATGATTTATGCCTGCCCGGAACGGGGTTGTTTCACAAGATAACTCCCGATAATCAATGCATCGAGACCGGCGGCCAGAAATGCGTTGACGGCATGCTCCGGGGTGCGTATGATGGGTTCCTCATGGATATTGAAGCTCGTGTTCAGCACGACCCCGCTGCCGACCAGCGTTTTCAATTCCATTAGTATCCGGTGGAAGGTAGGGTTGTTCTCTTTTTCGACCAGTTGCGCCCGCGCGGTGCCATCCACATGCACTACCGGGGCATGTTCCGTTTGCATGCGTTCCGTGCAGCGAAAACAGACGGTCATGAATTCGGCTGTGTGCCGGGCCGCCTCTACGCCGTGACAATATAGTTCGGCGTCTTCGGCGGGCAGAGCGGGCGCAAAGGGCATGAAATCGCTGCGGGATAGCATGGTGTTCAAGCGTCCCGTGATTTTCGGATCTACCGCGCGCACGAGGATGGACCGGTTGCCCAATGCGCGGGGGCCCCATTCCATCGCTCCGCGGAACCTGCCGACAATCAGGTCTTTCGCAAGCAATTGCGCCGCGGTACGCTCGGGGTCGGGCAGATATTCAAAAGACAGTCCGGCCTTGTTGAGCGTTGCCGCTATCTGTTCGTCCGTGTAGGCCTCGCCCAGAAATACGTGCTGGATTGGCTTCGGGAAATAGAACCCCCGGGTTTCACAGATGGCGCCCAGCGACAGACCTCCATCGCCCATATTCGGATACACAAACAGCCGGTCCACCTCTTCGAGTTCGTGGAGATGCTGATTCAGCTTCACGTTCGCGAACACGCCGCCCGCCACCACCAGGTGGCGCAGGCCGGTGCGGCGAAGCCAGTCGCGGGCGACTTCTATGGTATATTTTTCGAGCAGATCCTGTCCCCAGGCGGATACATCGGCCCGTCCATAGCGCGCGACCAGATGGTCCCGAATCCAGGCAACGCCTTTGCGTCCGACCGGGCCGGTATAGGTCAGCACGCCGTTGACCAGCGTGAAGGGCGAAGGCTCCCGCACGTTTTCGGCCTTGCCCGTGGCGGCCAGGCCGGTAATTTTACCCTCATCGCGGCAGGGCGTAAAGCCGAAGGCCTGTGCCAACGCTTCAAAGAATAAACCGAAGGAACTGCCCGCCGACGCACTCCAGAGCCGTTCTATCGGCTTGCCTGTGACCGCGTGGGACACGGTCATGGAAAGCCCGTCGCCCATTCCGTCCGCCGTCAGGCACAGGGCCTCCTCGAAACCGGAACAGAACCAGGCGCCCGCCGCGTGAGCGCGGTGATGCTCGGCAAACTGGAGGGGAGCGCGCCGGAGCCCGCGCGGCAGGGCGCGCCGCATCACGGCCGGAAGCAGGCGGCGCGTTAATCGTCGTGAGAAAGACTGTTCGGAAGTGCGCGCCACAGGGGTATGGAACATGACCAGGTCCACAAATTTCTTGAACAGGGTCTCTTCGCGGTTCCGGTGGGCCTTAAACAACAAGGTATGAAGAAAAGGGAACACTCGCACCGGCAATGGCGGCGTCATGTGGCCGCACACACAGACATAATCGATGTCAGCCAGATCAACCTGCGTATATTCCAGCAGCGCCTGAAGCGACTGGTGCGGAAAGCCGCCCTCGTTCTTGCGGCGCGTATACCGTTCTTCATTGGAGGCGAACACGATCCGCTCGCCGTCAACCAGGGTTACACCGGCGTCAAAAAGGTCTTCGCTGATACCTAAGTAAATCACTCGAAAATCTCCACAAAAAAAAGAACTCCTCCTGAGAAACACAAATCACAACCCGTTGATATAAAACAACTTAACCTCATTTAGTTTTTTCACGAATCATCTCGATTACGAAATACGAGTACGAGCACGAACCACGAATCGGCGCAATCGTGCTCGTGCTCGTAATCGTGCTCGCATAATCGTACAGTTTCTTTCGACAAATCCCCCCGGTCCGCCGGGGTGAACCGCTGCTCTGTACCTGCATTTCCGTAGCAGTCACGTCTTGATTATGATTGTGGAAATGGAAGTATACCACATAGATGAGGATGCATGAGGAGTAATTGCCGCCTGTCTTACGCGCAGGGATTTTTGTACACCAGTGCTGGAAAAAACCGCTCACATGCTCATAGTACCACATATCGAGCAGGTTGAAATCACGGCATAAGCGCGTCTGGTAGCGCAACACCTCCAGTTCCGCGTTCAAGCATTCGAAAGGCGGTATTTTGTCGGTGCTGTAACGTGCCCGTATCAGCGACGCCAGCAGATTGCACGTTATAATAGTTGACGTCCCAATGTCACCTTTCAGCAAATTCGGCCAGGCGGGACCTTCGCACATTAGACGCTACCAGCCCCGCCTGGCCTTCGAGGGTTTGCCCCGCCACGGTTCAGCGGCAGGGACGGGACGTCATCCGGTTCGTCAGGCGCACTCCGGCGCTTCCTGTCGAGCTGCGGCCAGCCGGAACCCGATGTTGTTGTTCCGATTGTCCGGCGTGTTGTTGTTCCGATACGCCGACCGGCAGTTCCTGGCGTTGTTGTTCCAGTTGCCGCCCCGGATC
>JAKJCY010000327.1 GCA_022706235.1 Candidatus Hydrogenedentota bacterium
ACACAAAGGCTTTACACTGATTGAACTGCTGGTGGTCATCGCTATTATCGGGATTCTGGCGGCCATACTGTTGCCG
Source organism: Candidatus Hydrogenedentota bacterium (assembly GCA_022706235.1). GTDB lineage: Bacteria > Hydrogenedentota > Hydrogenedentia > Hydrogenedentales > CAITNO01 > JAAYBJ01. The sequence continues at coordinate 77 of JAKJCY010000327.1, forward strand.
GCATTGGCGCGGGCGCGTGAGGCGGCGCGCCGTAAATCCTGCCAAAACAACCTGAAACAGTGGGGTACCATTTTCAAGTTGTACGCGGATGAACAAAAAGACTATTGGCCTCCGTTGCAAGCAGTGGACAAAACGGAAGATAATTGGCCGGTGGGTTCTGTTCCGGACAAAATAGAGCTGGCTGCGGCACCCTTGGTTTCCGCATGGTATCCCAATTATAACAGTGATCCGTCCATTTGTATCTGCCCGTCCGATGCGGTGGACAGCATTGATTCTCTGAAAGATGACGAGGGTGACTGGGAATTCTGGTATCGGCCGTGGGAAGCGGGCCTGAGTTACATGTATATCGGTTGGATGTTTGATCTGCTTCAAAAGCCCTATTTACCCCCAATTGATATTACTACACTCGCGAACTTGTCTGCCGTTTCAACGGCTCTGAACCTGAACGTTCCGAGCGGTGGCATGGTTCCCCAGCAATTCGGCCACATGGCCAACAGCCTGCTTGGCAGCATTGTCAGTCGAATAGGCGAGACGCCCGGCGGGATTGTTTTACTCGAGTTGGCCAGTCTGGATGTTGAAGTGCCTGCCGGGCTGGGCAACGGCGGGGGGGACACCGTTTACCGTCTCAAGGAAGGCAATGAACGCTTCATGATAACGGATGTGAACAACCCGCAGACCTCCGCCATGGCACAGAGTTCCTTGTTCGCCATGATGGATACCCTAGGCAACTCGGGGGGCATCCAGTTTTTTAACCATGTACCCGGCGGCTGCAACGTGTTGTTCATGGACGGCCACGTGGACTGGATTCCCTATGTAGCGCCCGCGCCCGGCCAGGACAATACCGAGAGCATGGACCTGGGGGCCACACAGCCTGTGCTGCCCAGCATGGCGAATCTTATCGGTGTATTCACCAGCGAAAACGATATGTAGCGAAATTGGGAATCACGATTCGCGGCGGGGCTTGTCCGCGCCCCAAAGGCATCTCTAAACTTTAGTAGGCGTACCTTCCCGGGTGCGCCATCGTGCGGTACCCTGGTTTAGGGTAGTGTTCCACGGCGCACCCGGGAAGGTACGCCTACTTGACAAATAGTAGGTTGTTCGCGCTTTAGCGTGTTATATTGCTTGTAATCCTTGGGGTTGCGCACACGCTGAAGCGTGAACAACATACATGGAAAAATTTTATTTAGGCCGGTTGCATTACCCATGTCTTTTTTTTCTAGGGGTGTCATTTTCAACAAGGAGATGGTCATGGCGAAATTTTCGTTCCGTGCCGCGGGAAGTTTCATGCTCGCTGGGATAGTGTTTACCCTTTGCGCGGGTACCTTTGCACAGCTGCCTGTCAGGTTGGAGCACCCGAATCCCCAACTGATGCGGGAGGACTGGCTGAACCTGAACGGAACATGGGAGTTTGCGGAGACGGATGAAGAGGTCGCGTTTCTCGGAGACGCGGTGTACCCGGATCACATTGTGGTACCTTTTTGCCGAGAGAGTACGTTGTCCGGCCTGGGAAGAACGGGCTTTATCAAAAATGTCTGGTACCGCCGTAGGATTGAACTCCCCGAGACATGGACGGGCAAAAAAGTACTGCTTCATGTGGGCGCTTGTGACTGGAAGACCGCTGTGTATATCAATGACGCGTTGATTGGGGAACATACCGGGGGCAGCGTGGCCTTCGCATTCGATAGTACCGCGGCGCTCAAGCCCGGCGGGAACACGGTCATCATTCACGCTTTCGACGATACGCGCAGCGGCGTACAGGCTTGCGGCAAACAGTCCCAGAAACGGGAAAGTTACGGGTGTTTGTACACACGCACCACGGGTATCTGGCAGACGGTGTGGCTGGAGGCCGTGGGGCAAACGAGCGTAAAACGTTTTGAAGCGGCGCCGGATATAAGCAACGAAATGCTTCATCTCAACGTCCATGTGGACAACCCCGGTGAAGGAATGACCCTGTCCGCCGTCGCGAAAGCAGACGGGGTTGAAGTGGGCCGCATGGGTGTTACCGGGCTGGGAACCGCTGTCGGGCTCGACCTGCCTGTGCCGCAACCACGTCTCTGGAGTGTGAAAGACCCCTTCCTGTACGAACTTGAGTTGATCGTGCTGGCCGGGGACACCGTTCTGGACCGGGTGTCCTCCTATTTCGGCATGCGCGAGGTCGAAATCCAAGGACGGGCCATCCTGCTTAATGGCGAGCCGGTGTTCCAACGGCTGGTCCTGGACCAGGGTTTTTACCCGGACGGCATCTGGACCGCACCCAGGGAAGAAGCCCTGAAAAAGGATATCCTGTTAGCGCAGGCCGCCGGTTTCAACGGCGCGCGGCTGCATCAGAAGGTGTTCGAACCGCGTTTCTTGTATTGGGCGGACAAACTGGGCTATCTGGTCTGGGGCGAGTTCCCTAACTGGGGTATGGACTACGAAAAGGAAGCGGCGCAGAAACCGGTTATCGCCGAGTGGGAGGAAATCGTCTATCGGGACTATAACCATCCTTCCATCATCGGCTGGTGTCCCTTCAATGAAACGCCGCCGTCCGCAGCCCCGCTGCAGAAAGAAGTCGTGGACCTGACCCAGCGCATTGACTTTTCCCGACCGGTCCTGGAGTCCAGCGGCTATGCGCATGCGTATCCGGAACCGATGCTGCTCGACGCCCACGACTACGACCAGAATCCCGAATCCTTTGGCAAACGCTGGGCGCCGTCCGCTTTTGAAACGACTTTGCCTGCCCGCTATGGTTCCGGCCCGGCGGCCCTGCCGGTTCCCTTTTTTGTCAGCGAATACGGTGGCATCGGCTGGAACTTGAATCCGGAAGCGTGGGGCTACGGTAATACGCCGGAATCGCTGGACGCCTTCTATGCGCGTTATGACGGGCTTACCAAAGTCTTACTTGACAATCGCTATATGTTCGGGTTCTGTTACACCCAATTGACCAATGTCGAGCAGGAACAGAACGGCATTTATAATTACGACCGGACGCCCAAGTTTGATGTCAAGCGCATCCATGCGAGCAATACCCGGCCCGCCGCCTATGAGCAGAACCCGCCCGTAGCGGAGGCCTCGGAGAATCTGGTATGGACCGTGCTGGTTGGCGCACAGCCCGACGGTGACCAGGCCGCCACATGGCGCTATACGGAAGCGGAGGCACCGGACGGATGGGAGCAACCCGGTTTTGAGGATGCGACTTGGAAGGAAGGCAAAGGCGCTTTCGGGCATAAGGACGGCTCCGAAAAGTTCATCAGCACCCCTTGGCAGGGGAAGGAAATATACTTGCGAAGCACGTTCAATTACGACGGTGCTTCTTTTGATAACGCCATGCTGGTCATCCACTACGACAATGATACCACGGTGTATCTGAATGGCAAACCGCTGTTCGCGGCGGATAAATGGAACGACGCCTATAGGGGTGTGGATGTGACCGATACGGTACGTACGCTGTTGCAGGACGGAGAAAATACCATCGCGGTGCACACGCGGCAGGATACGGGCGGCCAATTCATTGACCTTGCCTTGCTGATTGGGTCCAGGGCTGAATAGCGGCTATGAATGCAGACACTACTTCCCCGCACCTCGACATCTATATACCGGGAAATGCACGCTGTTATAGCAACTCGTTCTCCTCGTTCCCAAATTCCATTTGGGAACGCACGCTCTCTTGAAATTCTATTTCCCGTT
>JAKJCY010000328.1 GCA_022706235.1 Candidatus Hydrogenedentota bacterium
CGGTAAGGATAATAAACTGGATGAAGTCCGTGACCGCGACCGCCCAAAGCCCACCCATAAAGGTATAGAGCAGCATGATGCCGCCGGCCCCGACCATGCTCCATTTCATGTCAAAACCAAGACTGACCGATATGAAGGTGCCGATGGCAAACAGCTTGATGCCGTCGTCAATGACTTTTGTGGGGACCCCCTGCCAGGAGAATAATTGGCGCAGCACGGGGCTGTAGCGATATTCCAGGTATTCCATGGGGCTTTCAATGCGCGCCCGGCGCCATTTATGAGCGAGAAAGACGGTACTGAACAGGGTGGCGGGCACGGCAACCCACAGCAGGGTGACCCCGACAAATCCAAATCGGTAGCATAAACTGGGGTAGGTAATGAAGGCCATGACGCTGAAACTGCTCATGTAGAAGGAGACCCCGCTCAGCCACCAGGGGATATTGTTGCTGCCGCTGAAGTATTCCTTAATCCCTTTCATGGAACGGTAAAAGTACAGCCCAATAGCCAGCATCAGGATGAAATAGCCGATAATCATAAAATAGTCGGGGTATTTCAACATGTTTTCGGTTTGCATACGCGTGTAACACTTTCCCTGTTAAAACATTCCGGTTATTTAAACTGCTCAATGCCGCGCAGATAGGCTACGGATGCCTCCAAAGCCTTCTTCTTGTCTTCCAGGCTCCATTCCACCCCCTTGACTCCTTCCACTTCAATGGTAATCGGGCCTGTGTAGTTATGTGCCCGCAATACCTTAAATACGGAGGGAAAGTCTATCACGCCTTCTCCCAGTGCGGGAAAGTTCCAGGTTTCGAACGCACCGTTATGGTCTTTTACTTCCATGGTGGCCAAATAGTCCACGCATTTTTCCAGTTCCTCTGCGGCTTTCGCGTCGTGATTGTAATAGGTGATATTGGCGGTGTCGAAATTGACCCGGACATTTGGATGGTTGATGGCTTTCATGGTCGCCACATGCACCTCGCCGTTGGTGCCCAGGTCGGGGTGTGTTTCCAGCACAAGGGTAACACCGTTTGCCGCGGCCAGGTCGCCTGCCTTGCGCAGGCGGTCGTAAATCACCTCGAAGGGCGCGTCGTGCCGCTTGGGCGAGAGAAACATGTATTGGACGCCCAGACGCTTACAGGTCTCGAACTGGATACGCAGTTCTTCCAGGCATGCTTCCTGAGACAGGTTGGTGTCGCCGCGTACCACCAGAATTTCAAGTCCCAGTGCCTGCAGCTGCTTTTGGACGGTTTCCACTTCTTCCGGCTTGGGGATACTCATAAACACGTAATGCAGTCCCATGTCGCGGATATGCGCCAGACCGGCCTCCAGGTCCTGGCCGTAATTGGCCAGTCGGCACGCCAGCCGGAACGGTTCCTGGGCGGGCTTTTCGCCTGAAACATAATCCGCGCCAAACAAGGCCGGACAGGCGGTTAGTATCGTGACTGACATCAAAAACAATGCTACTCGCTGCATGATACTACCCTTATTTGGTTGCATGATGAATACGCAAAATCACCACTTCCGCTAGGAAAGGAAATGCTTATGAGAATGGGAGTCTTTGAGTATCGGTCAGGCCAGTTCGCTTCTGTGCGCCCATACCTTTTCAAAGGCCTTGATGTAGCCTTCCACCATCTCCGGAGATTCCTTGGTGAAATAGGGCAGGGCGATGCTGGTGGCATTGGCCGTTTCCGAACCGGGCAGTTCGGGGATCACGGGCAGATGGTGCCACCATTCAGATTCGGTATACAAGGGCTGCTTGTGTTGTAACCGGTAACTCAGCGCATCGGCGCGCACCCCTTCGGCTTTCAGGGCCGCGACGACGGCGTCACGCGGAGTGCCCGCTTCCTTTTCATCTATGAACAGCATGTTCCATTCATAATACAGGCGTTGCACATCATCGCGGCCGCTGGTCTGTTCGTACAATCCAGGCAATTGGAGCAGAGCATCATTAAGGCGTCTGGTTTGGGCTACGCCTGCAGCAACCCGATCTTTTAGCCCGCGCAATTGGCACCTCAACAATTCCGCGGCCATGGGATGCATGCGGGTTTTTGTGCCGAGACCGGTACCATGATATTTCTTGTAGGGGCTGTCGTCCGCTATGCCCGGTGTATCATAATGACCCAACAGGGTGGCCCGGTCATGGTATTCCTGTGTTTTGTAAACGCCCATGCCGCCTTCGATACCCGGCAGGGGCTTGCTCATCTGGTAACTGAAAATGCCCATTTCGCCCCAGGCGCCTGTATGTATGCCTTTTACCTTGGCATACTGGGCATGGGCGGCATCCTCCAGCACAATAAGTCCCTTTTCCTTGGCCCAATCGCAGATGGCATCCATGTCGCACGGAAGACCGATCCAATGGACGGGCAATACGGCCTTTGTATTGGGCGTAAGGCGGTTTTTAGCGTCTTCAAGGTCAAAATTCAGCGTGCGCGGATTGATGTCTACAAATACGGGCACCAGACCGAACAGGCGCATGGGGACTATGGTGGCGAAAAAGGTGTAACTGGGCACCATGATTTCGCTTCCAGGCGGCAAATTCAAAGCGAAGAACATGGAAAGCAGCGCGCTGGTGCCGTTGCAATAGGACCTCGCAAACGGTACCCCCACGTGTTCGCACCATTCCTTCTCAAAATCGGCATTTGCGCTGTAGCCGGGCGCCCGTAAAAAATTCAGCATGGCCTGTTCTTCTTCTTCACCGTACCGGGGCCAGCGCCAGGCGTCCGTATCGGGAGCCGGGATTGCCGGCGGACCGCCATTAATGGCCAGTTTTTCCTGGGCCCACGCCGCTTTACTGTGACTTGCGACGGCCAGTCCGGCGGCTGTTACGGTTGTCGCCTTCAAAAAAGAACGGCGGCTGGGTTCACTGTTTTTTACGTCCCGTTGTTGTATGGTCATTGTTCACAGATCCTTATGGTTTGCGAAATGACAAACTCTGAAATTGAGTTGTGGCACAATACTTTCCCATATAATAACGCTCCCGGATACTATGTTCAAGCTTCCTAAAGGGAAGTTTGCACGGTAAGAGCGGCTTTCAGGATAGTCCCTTTTCCGATTCCTCATCCGGTGCTTCGGTTTCCTGTGCATCCGTTTCAAGGCCTTCGAGTACTTGTTGCGCTTGTTCGACCAGGTCGGAAGGCACCTGCAGTTCAATGCCGCCTTCCGCTTTTCCAAGGGTCAGGTGGGCAAACAGGCCGCCCAGGTATTCGTTCCGCACGAAAGCCGGTATATCGTTCGCTTCCAGCACGCTTTTCAAAAACAGCGCTTCGCCGGAGGCCCAGAAACGCGCTATCGTAATCCAGTGATAGGGGGGAGTCGTCATGTCTGTTCCTTTGCTATAAAACTGAAGGCAGTATAACACACCCGATTGAAGGAATAAGTCCGTCCTGTTCCCGAATTTCTATCCTGGAACCTCTTGCAGGACGGCAGTTGGCAACTGGTTCCCAAATTCCTATTTGGGAACCCCTGCTGAAAGGTATTAAACTCAATTTATCTTTTCTTCTATCGCTGCAATTGAAAACCGCACTATCGCTGTGCCACTATGACGTGAATTACACGTAT
>JAKJCY010000329.1 GCA_022706235.1 Candidatus Hydrogenedentota bacterium
AGGCGCTGCCGAACCGCCCAAACCCGAAGCCCCCCAAGGTCCCGACAGTCCCTGGCTGGCTGCGGGCCTTTACAATGCGATGATTGCGCCCTTGGTCCCCTATGCCATTCAGGGAGCCATCTGGTACCAGGGTGAATCCAATGCGGGGCGGGCCTACCAGTATCGAGAACTGTTCCCTGCCATGATTACCGATTGGCGCAACGCATGGGGACAAGGGCCATTCTCCTTCTACTTCGTGCAATTGGCGAATTTTCAGGACACCCTTCCCGAGCCTGCGGAATCTGACTGGGCGGAACTGCGCGAAGCGCAAACCATGACCTTGTCCCTCAAAAAAACCGGTATGGCGGTTATTATTGACATTGGTGAAGCCAAGGACATCCACCCGAAGAACAAGCAGGATGTGGGCAAGCGCCTTGCCTTGAACGCGCTCGCCAAGGATTACGGCAAAGACGTGGCCTGGTCGGGACCCATGTATAAGTCCATGCGCGTCTGGAAGGACAAGATTGTTCTCAAATTCGATCATGTCCTCAGCGGTCTCACCACCAGTGACGGCGAGGCGCCCAAGGGATTCGCCATCGCCGGGGCGGATAAAAAGTTTGTCTGGGCTGATGCTATAATCAAGGGGAAAAAAGTCATCGTCTCCTCGCCGCAGGTGTCCGCTCCCGTAGCGGTGCGTTACGGCTGGGCCATCAACCCGGTGTGCAACCTGGTAAACGGCAAAGGACTGCCCGCCTCCCCCTTCCGTACCGACCAATGGCCGGGAGTCACCGTAAACAACAAATAGTGCCCCTATCATACTTTTTGCCACCATCCCGGCAGGGCAGTTTTCCTATCCGGGATGGTGTGTTTTTTTTCTCGTTCATCTAATATTTTCATGTGTCAACAGGGTCACTGTTTGCCTTTCCCGCGCGTTCAGTTCTTTATCTCCGTGCGCTCATCCGAAACCTGACAGAAGGCTTGTATGCGGTTATTCTCAACCAGTAGAGAACCTGTCTTGCTTCCGATGCGGATACCGACACTGTCATCGCCGGCGCATTCGATGATATTGTCCCGGATAACGGTACCATTGGTCTCGCCGCCGACATACAACCCAAAGGACCCGTTATTGCGAAGGGTGTTTTCCGTAAAGACAATATTATGGGCAGCCATCAGCTCGGCTTCTTCGCGCCACTGCACACCGCCCCCGGCATTATCGGCAATGACGTTGCGGCGTATGACGTTATCGCTGTCTTTATGGCCGATGGATATGCCCACGGTGCCGTTCCCAATAAAGGTGTTGTCTTCAACCACCGCACCGCGCACGCGCCAGCAGAAGAAGAAGCCGTCCTTGTCGTTTTCCCTTGATGTACACCCGCGTATCACGGCACGCTGGGATCCGCTTCCCGGGTGGATGCCGCCGCCGGCACACTTCTCCACCACGCAGTCCAGCACCTGCACGTCATTGGACTGCTGGAAACTGATGCCGTCACCGCTGTAACCGCGCACGGTGCAGTTTTGAATGACGCCCGCGTCGCCCTGGTAAAAGAAGATGCCCGCACCACGACAGCCGTTGATGATACCGTTTTTCTCGCGGTTCCCGTCTATGGTCAGATTTTCAATGCGGAACTCCTCCACATGGTAGGCGCTGATAATGGGAAACAGGGTGGCCGCATAGGCTTCGTCGGCCATCATGCAGTCCGCATTGAGCGGGCGGCTCAGGGTCATGTAGTTGACGTTTTTATTCAGGATCGTGGCGCATATGGTATGGAAACCATTAACCCGCTTTGTGGCGACGTGCACGCCGTACCCGATTTCAAAGCCCTCGGCATTTTCCACCGTGACGGCGCATTCACCAAAATCTCCGTCCGCGACAAGGAGGCTGCGCGTTTCCACGTCTTTTTTCAGCACCGTATCCTCACCTGCGCCACGAAGGGTAACACCCATTCGCATGTGCAGGGAATCCCGCATGAGGTACTCGCCCGGGCCCACCTCCACCGTGCCGCCGCCAAGATTGCCCACATAATCCACGGCCGCCTGCAGGACCCGGTTGTCCCGACCGACAATGTCAGCGTCCTGCTGTCCCACGGTAATGCGGACATTCGGAGCGGCCAACCATTCATTTTCGGGATGATTTCTTGCCATGGCTGAAGAATTAAGACTCAGAAGGATACAACACGCAATAAGCCAAAGATGGATAGTTTTCATAGGGATACACTAGTCCTGTTTTTAACGCATATCAACGTTGCCTTGCCGCCATGGAAGAAACACGACAAAATGGGACCTTACAGGTCCATTCGCCCGAAGCTCGTAGCCGGCAAGGGCCATAAACCATCTTGTGGGTCCAAAGTAATTCCGCATTCACGGTCGCCCGAAAGGATGGATTCCGTATACGCGTGCGCGGAAACGGGGTCCGCACCCTGAATTTTGACTTGTACCCGCCTGTCCGCCTGGTTCACCCAGAACAGAAACTTCCCTACGCGCACGGCTTCCACGTGGCCCGGGGCGCTGGAAGCACACCCATATACGATATCACCAGCTTTGGTGTGCCGGGTCAGGTTCGCCCAGGCGGTATACACCGGGCGCACACCCCAGTTCCGGTCCTTAAAATTCCACAAACCGTAATTCATGAAACCGCCGCCGGGATAATAGACTTCGTGGAGGCACCAGATACAGAAGCCCGCGATCCCCCGGTTGAGCCCTTTGACTACAAAGGCGGTTGTCCAAAGCGCGTAGGAATAGGTCTCCATGAGCGGGTTCTCGAGCGTCCCGGAGCGGTGATCCTGAAAGCCGAATTCGGCGATGACCAGGGGCTTATCCGGGGCATGGATGCCCAGGAGTTCCAGACGGTCATCAAAAAAGAACGGGGCAAGGTGACGGTCCGTGTGCCGCGCATAGAGATGGGAAGCGAAAAAGTCCGCGCAATCCAGGTAACGTTCCGAGCGGACACAGTTCTCGAACCAGGACAGGCCGCTCGTGTCGTCACTGCCGAGGACGCGGATGGCAAGGCCCCGTGTTTGGAATTCCTCTTTCACAAGTTCGTGCAGACGCAGGTATTCTTCGAAGGTGTTGCCCCGCTGTGTCCAGGAACCGTTCGATTCGTTGGTCAGCGTCCATTCCTGTACGCAGGAATAGCCCTTGACCCGCACCAGATGTTCAAACAAGGCGCCGATGGCCGTGGCCATTTTCGACAGGTCGGTAAATATAGGCATTCCCCATTCCACACCGACGACATTGACGTACGCGCCAATGGACTGATACAGGTCCAGGGTCCGGTAATGGCTGCGCATGTTGCCGCTGTCGAAATCGAAGGTCTCCCAATCGCCTGACGGGTTCCAGTCCTTGTACCAGAAGAACATGCGCACCCAGTCCGGCTCCATCCAGCGGACACGTTCCTCCCGTAGTGTCCAATCTTCCCGGGTCACCCCCTTGGCTGCGTTCACTTCATTATAAAACCAGCCGTCATCCTCCGCCCCGAAGCCTTTCAGGGACGGGCAGACGATTTCATCCGTAACCGTCAGCGTTACCGGACCTTCAGGCAGGGCGTTCTCCTCCCCGGGCGAGGCGGTGACCCTGAC
>JAKJCY010000032.1 GCA_022706235.1 Candidatus Hydrogenedentota bacterium
ATTGGACCCGGAGATGCACTTGTGCAATGGATAAAAATGAAGCCCTGTCCAAAAGGATTCACAAAAGACTTCTGGGCTGCCGTTCCCGACGTCCTCAATCTGCGCCACATCTCGTTTACGGTGGATATCCCCGGGTTCAGAAGTCAATCCATTACTATTGCCACTACACTGACCGACCACAAACAATATCCGGCGTCGGCCTTCGCTGAACTCTATCGCCGCCGGTGGTGCGCCGAACTCTATTTCCGGGATATAAAAATCGCCATGAACATGGACCTCTTACGCTGTAAGACCCCGGAAATGGTTGAAAAAGAGGTCGTTATGCATATCATCGCCTACAACCTTATTCGTGCGACCATGATCGAAGCCGCACAGGCAACGCAAAAGCCACTGGACCGGATCAGTTTTAAGGGCGCCTGCCAAGCGATCCGGGAATGGACACCCATACTGGCCATAGTCACAGAGGCCACGTCAATCAACCTGTATGAGGCCATGCTTCAAGCCATAGGGCGTGCTCCGATACCTCACAGACCCAATCGAACCGAGCCCCGTGCAAGAAAACGAAGACCGAAAAACTACCAACTGCTCAACCAACCCCGCCATCTATTCAAGGAGATACCACACAGAAGCAGATATGTCATAAAACCTTAAGTTAGTGCCATTCTAGTCTGTCCCTGAATTACCTGACCGATACGGACGGGAGTCTGTTCGGGCCGACCTCAACGCATCTGCCCCGCGGGGAGGGACACTGCGATATCCCGGCTTCGCTTGCGGTGCAATGGGAAGGCGGGTATGCGGGCTGGACCATGATCGACGGTTGGATGATGGAGCATGTCTACCGCGCTGCCCGCAAGGGCAAGCAGTGCATTGATGAGGCCTTGGCGCGTATCACCCAGTCCACCGGATTGGGTTCAATGATCCACCGGCCGTCCTGAATGATAGCGGGTGCTCCGGCGTTACAGGGAAAAGCCTGCCGATGCACCTTCTCCAGCTTCGTAGTCTGAAACACCGGGGCATTGTCGGGATGCCTCTCCGACACTGTTGAATCATATTGAGTTCCTATGCTAAACTTAACAAAGTAGTATAGTGATATACGGGTGGATTTTGCCCGCGCTAGACGGGGAGTTAGCGGTGTCCTGTAACTCGCAATCCGCTTTAGCGAGGTTGAATTCCCACCGGAGGACAGTTTGTTCTTTAGTCAGGTTTGGGGCACGTGGTGTTGACGGTTGGGTCCTGCTCAACAGGATGCCGGCAAACCCGGTCAGGTCCGAGAGGAAGCAGCCGTAGTTGGATTTTCTTGTGTGCTGCAGGGCTGCCTGGCCCGAGCCAACGACCGCCAAGGCCGTTCTGGGCAACTGTTCGATGGTGGGTGCGCGGGCTTTTTTTTATACCTTCATAAAAACGGGCGTTTCAGGCAAAGGCACGTAATGACCGCTCCCCAATACATGGCGATAGCGAGAAAATGGCGTCCCCAGACCTTTGACGAGGTGGTGGGACAGGACCATATCACCCGTACCCTGACCAACGCCATAAAAAGCGGGCGTATTCATCATGCCTTCCTTTTTATCGGTTCCCGGGGCATCGGCAAGACCACCACGGCCCGCATCCTCGCCAAAGCCCTCAACTGTACCAGCAGCGATGCGCCCACGATAAGCCCATGCAATACGTGCGATAACTGCGTTTCCATCAGCGCGGGCAACAACATTGATGTTATCGAGATTGACGGCGCCTCCAACAATGGCGTGGATGACATCCGCAACATTCGGGATAATATCCGGATGGTGCCCACCAGCGGCCGCTACAAGATCTACATCATCGACGAGGTGCACCAGTTAAGCCCGGGAGCATTCAACGCCCTGCTGAAAACGCTGGAAGAACCCCCCTCCCACGGCATCTTCATTCTGGCCACCACCGAAGCCCATAAGATTCCCGCCACCATCATTTCCCGGTGTCAGCGATATGATTTTCGCAGGGTCGTGGTGAGCGACATCGTCAGCCTGCTCAAAAAGATTCTCGCCAAAGAGAAAATTAAGGCGACCGACGAGGCGCTTTACGCCATCGCACGCATCGCCGAAGGCGGGGTTCGCGATGCCCAGAGTATCCTGGATGAGTTAATCACCTATTGCGAAAAGCAAATCACGTTCGAAGACGTGTTTGAGGTGTTGGGGTTGGTCGACTGGCAATACTTCCACGCCTTGTGCGATGCCATGCTGGCGGGAGACGTGGCACGCCAGCTCGAGATCATTGAAGAGGTTGTTTCGGCTGGAAAAGATCTCTCCCAGTTTGTGGAGGATATTCTTCGCTATTACCGCAATCTGCTCGTGTGCCTCACGGTAGGTTCCAGCGAAATGTTGTTACGCCTGCCTCAATCTGAGATGGATGAGATGCGAAAACGAGCGAAGCGGTTCTCCGTCGTCAAACTCATCCGGTTGGTCGAACAATTCGCGGAACTCGTGAACGGCTTTGACTCGCAGATTGCGCAACGAACGGCACTGGAGACTCTTCTTATCCAGCTGACCCGGGTGGATGTGGAAGTTTCGCTCGACACGGTGATGGAGAAATTACTGTTGCTGGGCAAGGGCGGCATCGCATCCAATGTGCAGGCGGTCCCGGAAAGCCCCCCGCCAAACCCTCCTGACGCCGGACCGCATAAGAAAGCGGCGGCGGCTCCGGCGCCGCAACCTCCACCGCAATCGGAACCTGAAAAGTTGTCCCTGGGCAGGGAAGAAGCGGTCTGGCGTGAAGTGGTCAATCGCGCGGGCACCCGTAATGCGGCCTTGGGCATTCATCTGGGCCGGGTCCATCCCTTGGGCGTGGATACGGATGGTGTGCTCACCCTCGCGTTCGAACCTGGCGCGGAGAAGGCATGGTCGTATTTCCAGAAGAGCAAGAACCGGGGACTACTGGAACAAATGCTCCAGGAGGAAACCACCAATGCGCAATCGGTCTTCTTCCTGGAAAAAACGGTCCCGGACAATACCGCCGCTTCTGAGCAGGCCACACCGACACCGAAGCAAGACGGGGAGAAGCCGGAAGCGGGAGACCGATACCGCCGGGCTTCAAAAGATCCGGCCGTTGCCGTTGTACTGAACGAATTCAGGGGCAAGATTGTTGAAATACATGACCCCACGGAAAATGCTGAATAAGCAGGCGGGACCGGCAGTGCTTCTACTGCGCCGGGGCACAGGGCAGCCGGCGTTGACCCTACCGCAACTTCAATGTCATTTTAGCAGGCTATCGGCTCACTGGGGCTACAAAAGAACAAGAAGTTAAATGCCTGCGCCGAGAAAAAATGGGACTGTTCCCGCCACGAATATGGGGAGGATCCTTTATTGGGGCGTGTATCATGATGTATAGTTCAGACGTTGAATCCGCTCTCGGGTAAAACGGCGGGAACTGTACCCGATTGTTTTCGGTCCTGTGCGTCCCGCCCGCAAAAAATCCGGGACAGCCACCGGCACAATTCAGGATCAAGCATGTCGTTCATGGTTTTAGGGTACACCGAAGGCCGTCCGATTTTTTGCTCGGGGGTTTGCTTTTCCGACTTGGGTTGGTGTAACGCTTATGTCATATAAGATTGATATCCGTAATGGTTATTGATATGATTTTTCATAGTGTTCGGTACCGCCCGCTTATGAAAAGGCCTGTCCGGTCTTTTCATAAGAGGGCTGTTTTGTAAACATGACCGCATCGGCGGGTATCCACATTCCGTCACCGCAACGAAGGCTCCGGCCTGGCAAAACGTTCCTGTACGATGGAGCACAGGTCGCCGCACTGCGGATAAAGTCTTTTTTTTGACTCAATGTGAAGGACTTGCTAATACCTGTCAGTGCGAACAAAGTGAAGCAATCCCGTTTTCGGTAAGTCTGCAATACGCCGGGATCGCTTTGCTGCGCGCGCGATGACGGCAAACTGGATTTGAATCCCGCAACGGATAAGGAGGATTGTATGCCGCGTCTTGAAGGACGTTACGGTTTTTTGGGTTATGGGAATATGGGAGAGGCCATTCTGGGCGGCGTGTTGAACAAGGGACTCTTGAGCGCCGACAGGGTGTCTGTCTACGATCCGCTTCCGGTACGCATGAGCGCCGCCCGGGAACGGGGCCTGATTTGCGCAGCATCTCCCGCCGCACTCGCCGGGGCCTGTGACACGCTGTTTCTGGCCGTGAAACCACAGCAATTGGAAAATGCTCTACGCCCGATTCTAGACAAACTACCCGCCGATATTCTTGTTATCTCCATCATGGCGGGCATATCCATTGCCGTCCTGCGGAATTACTTCGGCAAAGACGCCCGGATTTTAAGAGTCATGCCCAATACGCCCGCCCTTGCCGGCGCGGGTGCGGCCGCGCTGGCCTGCAGCGATACATGCCGCCCCGGGGATATTGAGATCGGCAAGGCGATCTTCAACGCCGTGGGAATCGCCGAAGTCGTTCCGGAATCCTGTATGGACGCCGTTACCGCGTTAAGCGGCAGTGGGCCCGCGTACTTTTTTTATCTCACCGAATGCATGGTAAAAGCCGCCGTCGCCGAGGGATTGCCGGAACCGCTGGCGGAGCGCCTCGCGGGACAAACCCTGGTCGGCGCGGGGCAACTGCTGCTGCAGGCGAACAAAGCGCCAGCCGTTCTACGGGAACAGGTCACTTCCAAGGGAGGCACCACGTTCGCCGCGCTGGAAACACTGCGCGCCCACGCCTATGAAGAGATCGTCCAGCGGGCGATTCACGCCGCGGCAGACCGTTCCCGTGAACTGGGCAAATAGGGTAATCCCCGCGCGACTCGGCCGCAGGAAAAGAAGGAGCATAAAGTGGACTATCAGATGCAGAATGAACCGCGACAGGGAGGCGAACACAACCGGGGATCCATGCTGACCCCGGCTGAACTGGTAAGCAGCCCCATCAGGACAAGCCTCTTCGGCGGCTATTCCAAACTACAGGTCGACCTGTTGCTTGAGCAGGCGGCGGAACAGTTGGAGACCCTCCTCCAGGAAAACCGCGAACTCAAGCGAAAACTATCGGAACTTGACCATAGCGTGGCAAAGTATCAGAATCTTGAATCCGCCCTGCAAAATACCCTGGTGAGCTCGCAAAAAATGGGCGAAAATATGATAACGGCGGCAAAACTTCAAGCGGATGCCCTGCTTGAAGAAGCGCGGCTTGCCCGATCCAGGGCTGTTTTTAAGATGGAAGTGCTGCCGGACGCACTCCGGTCGGAAATACAGCGCCTTATGGAACTCCGGGAGAGAATGCGCGACGATCTCGCCGCCCTGCTGGAGTCGCACCGGAAAATGATAGAACGCATCCCGAAAGCGGAAAGTGCTTCGGAGGAGTTTGTGCGGAAGGAAGCGGAAAGACTGAGTCGCCAGGGAAATGACAGTACCCTGGAAGGCCGCGATACCCCCGCCCCCTTGAAGATAGAACAGGAATACGCGCATGATGCGGATGAAGGACACAGTTATGTCAATCTCTGAACAAGTGCCGGTTGCGGGACTTAAAGACCCAAAAGGCCCGGCGGCGGGCAAAGCCCGTTTCGTAACGATAGTCGCGCTGTTGATGATTTTCTCGACGCCTTTTGCCCGGGCGGAAGAAGACTTTGACGCCTTCTTCAAGGCATTCAAGGAAAAACGCGACGGCATCGGGTCGCTTCAGGCTTCTTTCGAACAAAAGACCTTGCTGCCCCAGGAGGAGATTACCACCAAAGGCACATTGTATTACTCAAAGCCGCGCCGCATCCTGTTTTCCACGGAGGACCCGGAACGCGCCACGCTGGTGGACGGCCGCCGCGGCTATGAATATGATTCCGAAATCAAGCAGATGACTATTTTTCTGATCGAGGACCATCCCCGGGCGAACATCTTTTTCCTGGGCTTTGATGATGACGCGGAAGCGCTTAAGTCGGCTTATGAACTGACCCTGTTTGAAACCGGCGACAACCGGGGCCGCCATGGGCTCAACATCAAACCCCGTCCGGGCAGCGACGAAGAAGCGTACTTCATCGAAGCGAACCTGTACCTGCGCGATGAGGACTATCTGCCTTACCGCATCCATATTGTTAATGATAAAGAGTCCCAACTGTATATTGATGTCACCAAAATCGCCCCCCAACCCTACCAGGACCTGAACAGCGCCCGCTTCTTTGTGCCCCAGGGCGTTAAAGTTGTAGAGAACGATCGGGTCGTCGAGACGATAGGAAGCGGCGGGCGCCATATCCCAGAAGAATCGACGGGCACATTGATTGAAGAAAAGGAACTGCCCGCAGCGGACCTGAGCGGCGGGAAATAATACACGGCAGTAAATCAGTCTTTACTGGATTTGCCTTGACGGGGTTTTAACCCTGTTACCTGCATTAAGGCCTGCGTGCGGGGCAGGCGGATAGATAAAGAGTCCGGTTTCTTCATCTGTACAGGGGTAGGGTTATGTCTATACGCAGGGTAGTGACATGGAAGCGTTTTGCGTGGGGTAGCGCCATCTTTGCATGCATCCTGCTTCAGGGATTACTGCTTTATCATCGCCATTTTATGGATTGGCGGGGACCTTTCGGCACGTTATCCAACGAGACCTTTGTGCCGGCAATCATGATTGCGGCCGGACGCGGTTTTTATGTGACGGATATTGATGCCGTGCCCGGGTTGCGCGCGTTTGTGGGCTATCAGAGCACGCGATTTGATGTAGCCGCTATTCCTCAAGAAGCGGCTCTTGAATCTCCCGGAAGAGGATATCAATTTCTGCGGTATATGCTGTATACCGTAGGTTATCTATGGAAAGTATTCGGGGTCTCCTGGAAGTCCCTGGCAATACTTATCCTGGTTATGCTTGGCATATCGGCCTTTGCTGTCTACGGCATCAGCCGCCTGGCCATGCCCGTCCCTTGGAGCGTTTTTGTAGCGCTGGCCTTTACGTGGAATTCAGCGGTATACTCGCAAATGCCGCTCTTCCGGGACTTCTCAAAAGCGCCCTTCATCCTTGTGACTGTTTTTCTGCTGGCGCGGTCCGTAAAAAAACGACTCACCCGGAGAGACTATTTAATCACGGCGGCGCTCATTGGCGTGGTTTTGGGCGTGGGAATGGGGTTCAGAACAGACATGCTGATCCTGGTTCCCTTGTCTATTGTCGTCTTACTTACCTGCAGGTTGCAGCGCGCGCGATACCTGCCCGCGTTCCGTTTTGTGGCCCCGTTGCTGCTTGTTCTGGCCTTTTTGCTTGCCAGTTTCCCCGTGTTTCTCGCTCACACCTCTGCGTCGTTTGAAACCGGACACGACTTTCTCCTCGGTTTTTCCTCACGGTGCAAACAGGAAATGGGAACGCTTATACCCGCCTCTTATGAGAAGGAATACCTCTCCCACGACACCTACACGGCCTGGTCCACCATGGCATCCGCCTATGACGGCATTACCATGACTCCTTTTGAACTTCAACAGGCCCTTAAAAAAGAGCACGGGGGATTGAATGAAATAGTGGAGGCCTATATCCGTGCCCTGATTTCCGTTTTTCCCGCCGACTTGCTGACCCGCGCCTATGCCGCCGTGCTGCGCTGCACCGTCGGCCTGGGAAGTTCCGAGGTCCCCCCCGCGTTCCTCTTTGAATCCACCGGCTTGCTTTTTGTCCTGTGCGGGCTGATGCTCGTAGCAACCAGGGACCTATGGCTGGCCTGGCAGATGCTGTTGATGTTAAGTTTGTTTTGTGGCTATACGAGCCTTCAGTTCGGATTGCGCCATGCTTTTCATACCTCCTTTGTGCCGTATTGGTTCGGATGCTTTACCCTGTATCATGTATTATCATTTATCCGTAACCACAGGAAGTCCGGGGGGCCGTCCTGGAGCTTTTCCGGAGCACTGCCCTATATTCGACGTGCCCTCCTTTGGCTGGGAATCAGTTTTCTCGCCTTCTATGTGCCTTTGATGGCCGCGCGATGGGTGCAACACCGTCAGGTAAACCGTGTACTGGACTCGTATTTGTCCGCCCCGCGAGTTCCATTAAAACACAAAATGATACGTAACTGGGCGGGCAAAACACTCCTCGTTCCTGAGCGAAGATATCCGTGCCGGACCTGCGAGCCGTATCCACCCTTTCCCCCTTTCCGGCGGCGCGTCCTCCCTGCCCGATTCAAGGAATCCCCAAAACCGCTCGACCTGGATATTGATTATGAGTGGAGCAAGCCCGGCGTTGCCCTGGGAGGGCCCATCTGGTCCTATACACGGCCGGGAGTACCCACAAAAGGTGTGGATGTGTTCTTCCCTGTATATCAGACGGTAGCGTGCGACGAATGGAACCGGTTTGCGGGTTTGATCATGCCCGACGAGCAGGCGGAGTTATTTTTGGGTTTTGAAGAAATCGAGAATCCGGGCGCGCTCGACTTTCTGCTGATTCTGACTGTGCCCCGGAACAGGGAGGCCTTTGCACCGTCCATGAAACTTCATTTTCCGTTCCCCTTCCACCCGCCTGTCCGGTATCCATGGCCTTTGGATGCTTATCTGTACCAAAATGACAATGACATCCTTCATCATTTAAACACCGGGAACGTAAAGACAGCGGAAGACCTCGCCCTGGAATCCCTTCAGCGATTTCCAGGAAGTGTTCACTATCGGGCGTTGCTGGCTCAGGTGTATTTTCAGGCATTGCGCTATGATAAAGCGTGGGCTTTAATTGATGGATTACTGGAGGAATGTCCGGAAGAATACGCCCTCTACCAGCGACTTGATATGGTATTCAACGCTGTCAAGGGGGCCGAAGGACAATATGAAGGGTGGAAGCGAATTGCAGGAATGCGCGACGGAGACCGATGCGCGGAAGCCTATCTTTCCCGCGCGACTGCGGCGACAGGAATTACTTGATTGTGGAAACCGGTGCCTGTCATCGCCTGCCTGTTTTCCCATAGCAGCATTCCGGAAATTTCTGTCCCTTTTTGGTAGACTATTTGCCAGATGCCTCCCGTAAACCGGGTAAGAAGCGGGTGCTTGTCAGGTTCCCATACTATGAAAAGAAAAATCAAGATAATTGTAGTGTCGCTTTCGCTGCCCCTGTGGCTTTTAGCCCTGGGGTTGTTGCTTGAAGTCCTGCTTACTCTATATGCCGATCACCGGGCTGAGCGAAATGTGTGGCGGATAAATGAAATCGCCGATGCACACCGCGCTGCCGATGATATTGTTTTTCAGGAAATAAAAGCTACGGTCACGCCCCCAGACACGGTTCCCTGGCGGGCGCCGGCACGGGATACGATTCTAAAATCAGGGGAAGCGGAACGTTTTGGTCTTGCACGGGAACGGAAAGAACTCATTCTTTCCTGTGATGTGGATGGAATCATTGCCCATATTTACCCCTGCAATAGTTGCAGGGAACTTGACACCCTTGGTAACCGCCTTTCCCCCGGAGATTCGTTGGAAGCTATCCTGCCCCCGGCGGAACTGGCCGACGCCCTGGATTCCATTCGCCAGACAGGAGAAGAAGAAAAGCCGATGCGGGACTATACGATTCCGCTCGGTGACGGTACCACCCACCTGGTGGAGTTCAATGTCCTTCGTCTTTCTAAGGAACCCTTTACCTTCACGCTCTTTCTGGCGGATTCCCGTTTTGAAGCGTTTCTGCGCAGGTATAGGCCGAATGTTTACCGACGCAACTGGTATGCCGCTCAGTTCAGGGAATCCGAATTCTGGACGAACAGCCTCGGTTTTCGCAATGAGGAAATCACGATTCCCAAGCCTGACGGGGTCTTTCGTATTGTATGCATAGGAGGCTCGACAACCGTGGAAGGCCCCCACAACAACTTGACCTATCCCAAGGTGCTTGAACGCCTGTTGCGTTCGCACTTTCATACCTCCCGCATTGAGGCGGTAAACTGCGGTGTTGACGGCATGGCCTTCCCGGGAGAACAGGAGCGCATGGAGGACTGGCTTGCCCTTCAGCCGGATATGATCCTCCATTACAATATCATCAATAACACTTCCTGGTTGATACAATCGGCGACGGAAAAAGCGTTGGAGGAAGATGGTTTTACCGGACACATCTATCAGGCCGCTTCGGAGTCGAAACTGTTTTCCGGCATGGGGCTTTCTTGCGTTTATCCCGATACGGCTTTTTTTACGGCGGAATTGGATCGGTCCGTTTTCAGTTGTTTCCGCGAAATGCAACGAAGCGCTCAAGAAGCCGGGGCGCTGATGGCCATAGCCAGTTTCGCGGTTCCGGACGGTACGTCCGTTATCCCTGCAGAACGGGATTTCTTTGAAAGCACCTTTCACATGACGCCGACGAAAGGCGGCCGGTTGAACCAACTCAACCGGATGATTGATGAATATAATAGGTGCGTCCATGAATTCTGCTCGGAAAACAATCTCCTCTACATCCCCGTCGCGGAAAATCTGACGGGGGGCATTGAAACCTTTACGGATATCTGCCATCTGCGCATCGCAGGTATCCGTAAAAAGGCGGCCATCATTTATGAGCATATCCGCGATGTTGTGGGCGAAGGCCTGGAACTGACGGATAACCCTTTAAAGTAACCAAAGATGTTGTCGGAATAACAGGTATAAAGAATGATACGTTTTCCCAGACAGACAGGTAGTTTTTGCATAGACTGCTGTCTAGCCGCTTTCCTGATAATGACGGCAGTTGTGGTGGGCTTGTATCACCTTTACATTGCTCCCGAAGTCCTGCGTGCGCCATCCTGGTACGGATTGCAGCCGGGGATGGCGTCTCCGAACCTCGCGTGCGCCGTCATGGTGGCGACGGGGCGGGGCTTCGTGGTCCCTTCGGAAGGCGACAGCGCCTCCGCACAGTATCCCGGGGCTCCTGAATTATCGCGATTTCTGAGACAGGAGCGCACGCATCTTTCTCCAGACCAGATTCCGGAAGACCTTCCCACGTGCAAGCCTTTTATTGACTGGGAGTACCGGCATCGCTATCTCTTGTATACGGCGGGTCTGCTCTGGCGTGTTTTCGGTATTTCGTGGCATGTAATCACCGCGTTCCGCATCGCGCTGTTCGGCATGCTGGTTGGCGCCGTATACGGCCTGATGCGGCTGGGCATGGGGCGGTTCTGGAGCACGGCCATGACCTTGGCCATGGCCTTTAACCTGAATATTCTCATGAACTGCCAGAATCTGCGGGATTTCAGTAAGGGCCCGTTTATTCTCGCCGCTATTTTAATCATGGGATATTTGATTAAGTATCCGGTGAGGCGGCGCACATTTGTCTTGTTATCAACGCTCCTGGGCCTGATCATTGGCGTTGGTATCGGTTTCAGGGCGGATATTTTGGTTTGCCTGGTCCCCGCCATGCTCACGCTGTTGTTCTGCCGCCGGCCCGGCGCGGGCGTTGTGATTCGTGAAAGGTTGGCAGGCATCTTGTTACTTGTCGCCGCATTTGTGATCCCGGCTTCATGGGTCATGGGCGTGTACAGCGGCGGGAGTCTCCTGGCGCACGACATCCTCATGGGATTCGCCACGAAAAACGACGATATGCTGGGCCTCAACCGGGCGTCTTATGAGAAACTGTATGTGAACAGCGATCTCTTCGTGACCAGCATGGCGATTGGATACAATGAGCGCTCGTCCTCTTCCGATATTTCATCCTCCGCCCTGTATGATGAACGCCCGTTGCTGTTGAAGCTTGTCCGCACTTTTCCGGGCGACCTGATTGCCCGCGGCTATGCTTCGGTCTGGTATGTCGTGAGGGGCGGCTCCCCTTCTCTCGTACGGGGCGTCTTTATGGCCCTTTGCGCCGCGGCAGTGCTTCTGTTGATAGCGTACCGCGACCTTCGCCTGGGCTGGATGACCCTGATTCTGTTTTTTTATTTTGGCGGTTATTTGAGCCTTCAGGCGGAAACCCGGCATGCGTTTCATCTCCTGTTTGTTCCGTATTGGGTTTTGGGGTATCTTGCCAACGCGCTTTTTTCAAGAACGGGAAAAGAGAGGGGGCTTGCCGCAGTACGCGGACACGCCATGATAAAGGCGCTCCATCCCTGTCGCTGGACTCATTCCTGCAAAAACATGATCCTGAAATTCGCGCTACCGGCAATCATTCTGCTCCTGGCGCCGCTGTATACGGCCAGGGCCATCCAAAGCCATTGCCTGGGAAACATAGTTGACGCCTGTGCCGCTGCGGAACTCACGCCGGTCCCGGTCAAGGCGCGCCCCGTCGAGGACTGGACCCTGTTTGAGCGAACCGCCTATTCACCGGAACATGGCGGTTCCGCGCGTCCTTTCGATGGAGAGGTTGAATACTGGGTTGCGGAGTTTATGCCCGGCACGCAGTGGCGGCGCATTTGGCTGTACTATACAGGCGATTCTGCAATTGCGGAAAATTTTATACACGGCTGTTGGATAGCACCCGGGGGTGATGAAAAGTCGGGAACGACCAAGTACTTTTTCCCCGTGGTGGAGTTCAGGGACCCGTCAACATCCTCCCAAACCTTGTTTTACGGAATTGCCGTTCCCAACGAATGTTCGGGCGACTTCCGGGGCTTATACAAAGTGCGGAACACAAAGGGGTTTACTCTTTTCCTGAACGTTGCCTATCCGGCCGACCGCGCTTCGCTACGCCCCTGGCAAACCCTCTACGGAGAAACCTCCGGCGTATTGAATGCCGAGGAGGCACGGTTCTGGTTGCAGGAGTTGCCGGGCTGAAACACTTGTTGCCTTGCATGGGGAGAGAGGTTGTCGGGAACAGGTCAGCCGATGAGCGCGCGTACTTTCGCCAGCAGCGTTTCCCCGGCGATCGGTTTGCTGATTACGTCAGTAAAGGGCACCTGGGCAGGATCGAACTGGGCGTCTGACGGGTTGAGCATGGAGGAGAACATGAGGATGGGCACTTTACCGCCCAGGGCTTCCGCCACTTTATAGCCGGTATTGATTTTTTCCATCATGATGTCGAGGATAATCAGGTCCGGCATTTCCGCTTCAGCCGCCGCCAGCCCCGTGGCGCCGCTGATAGCGGACCTTACACGATAGCCCTCCGCTTCAAGCAGGCTCTTGCAGAAAAAATGAATATCCGGATCATCATCGATTACCAGGATGGTCTTCGCGGGCATGATGCTGTCTCCATGGTTCAGGCGGGATTGCGCCTTGCATTTTCCATAGTTTACGGTTTCCCGGCGGCGGAATCCACCTCGTTATCCCGCAGAAACACCGTAAAGGTGCTGCCTTCATCGGGAACGCTGGCTACGGATACGTCGCCACTGTAAAGCATAGCCACTTTTTTGACTACGGCCAGTCCCAACCCGCTGCCCAGAATTCCGAAAGTCTTTTCATTCTTGATGCGCACAAAGGATTCAAACAGTTGTGCCGCCTCTTCTTCGGTCATGCCGATGCCCGTATCTGCGACGATGATGGTGATCGTATCCGCGAGCCTGTCGCACCGCACATCGACCCGGCCGTTTTCCCGGTTATACTTCACCGCGTTCGAAATGAGATTGTTGAATACCATCTCGATTTCCCCGGGATCGCCATGAATGGACAATTCGGGATCGCACTGAATATCAATGGTGATATTGCGCGCATCCGCATCAGGCTGCATGGTATCTTTGGAAATCCGCGCAATAGCAGCCATATTGACTTCGGTCAGTTCCCGTTTCTTCTTACCGGACTCGATGCGGGTTAAATCGAGCAGATCAATGATGAGTTTGCGCATGAACTGGGCGCGGGTACGGCAACGGCGCAGCATTTCTTCATAAACGGCGGGGTCATTACCCGCCGTGTGGTCTATGATGGTGTTAAGAAAGCCCTCAATGGCGTTTAGCGGCGCCTTCAATTCATGGGCGAGTACCGACAGGAACTGGAAACGCACCTGTCGCTGTTCTTCGGCCAGAGCGCGGGCCCGGTGCGCAATCACGATATGGTGCGCCGCTTTCTGAAGCACATGTTCAAGTTCTTCGGGGGTGAAAGGCTTCGCCAGAAAATCATAGGCGCCGCTCTTGGTGGCACGTACCGCCGTCTCGATGGAAGCATAGGCGGTGATCATGATGACCAGGGTCGTGGACAGGGAAGGCCCGATTTCTTCCAGCAGTTCTATGCCGCTTATGCCCGGAAGCTTCAGGTCGAGCAGCATGATATCCGGAGGCGAGGTGTCTGCGATATGGTCCCGCGCCTCTTCCGCGGATCCCGCCTCCTCGAAATCGAAGGCAACGGTCTCCCCGATGTCGGCCATGATGAACTGCAGGGATTCCAGGGTGCGCTCGATGGCTGTGCGGATGTAGGTTTCGTCATCCACCACCAGTATGCGCAAGCGCTTCATACCTTATCCTTTCAGCAGGCGGGCTACTTCACGCTGAAGCTGCTCGAAACGCACCGGCTTGTCCAGCAGGGCGTCCGCCTTGATCCAGGACCGCTCCTCTTCGGTGGTGGCGTCGAAATCCAAACCGGTTTCATGCGTGACGGAGGTGACCATGATGACGGGGATGGATGGATCCTTTTTCTTGATTTTGTAACAGAGCGTGAACCCCATATCCGCCCGTTCCATCATCAGGTCCACTACGCACAAGTCCGGGCGCGTATCCGCGAGCAGCGCCACGGCATCCTTGCCGCTGGACGCCGAGATCACATTGAACCCCGCCGCCGAAAACTGGGCCTTGAGTTGGAATAAGAAATCCGTGTCGTCATCCACAAGAAGGATCGTCCGTTTCGATTCCGGTTGCGCTTTGGTATCAGCCATTGTTCCTGGTCTCCCTGGGCCCACCCCGCGGCAGGCCCGTTTGTACACTATATCATCCGTGTCCATGCCTCGGCAACACAACTCTGAAAGTCGTTCCTGTCGGTCCTTTCGCAGGATCACAGTTGGTTTTCAAGGAAATGTCCCCGTTATGCATTTTCACGATGCCGTAAGTAATGGAAAGGCCCAGTCCGGTACCTTTCCCGATGCTTTTCGTGGTAAAGAAAGGTTCAAATACTTTCTTGACAATGTCGTCCGGGATGCCCGGGCCTGTGTCCCGCACCTCAATGGTGACCTTGTCTTCCTTGTCTAAAAGGGTCACAATCAACTGGCCTTCTTCATCGCCCATGGCGTCGAAGGCATTATTGACGAGGTTGAGAATTACCTGGGTAATCTGGTCCCGGTCAATATCCACAATGGGATTTTTCATCTGGTCCCGTATTTCCAGGCGAATATTTGCGGGAGCCGGACTGCCCTTGAAGCCGGACTGCACCACCTCCATCAGTTTCACCTGCTGACGCAGCACCTTGTTCTGGCGGGCAAAATGAAGCAAACCCGCCACTATCTTTTTGCATCGATCCGCCTGCTCGGCGATAGTGGTCAAGTCCTTGCCAAGCCGCTCGGAGTCCGCCAGTTCGCGTTTCAGCAAATGAGAATACATGAGGACAACGCCGAGAGGATTGTTCAACTCATGGGCAATGCCTGCGGCCAGCTGGCCCATGCTGGCCAATTTTTCCGAGTGCATCAGCGCCTGCTGAGTTTCCTGAAGCTGGTTGTTGGACAGGGCCAGATCGCCCACGGCCCGTTTCAACTGTTCAATCGTATACGGCAGACACATTTCCGTTTCCGCCAGGCCTTTGCAGATGGCGATGGCATGTTCCCGGCAGGTATCGTAACCACAGGCGCCGCAATTCAAATGATCTTCGGGCCCCAGTTTGTTCATGGTCCACAGGGCCTTGTTGATTTCTTCCTCGGAAGGGAGCGTATACCGCTGGTCATGCTCCTGGAATTGCCGCGTCAGGCACACGTCTTCATGGCGTTCCATTTCCTTGCGCCACTGCTCATAGTCTGTTTCCGAGACTCTCCGGCGCGCATACCGGCTGACCAGGCTGCGGCGGCGGAACAGCGGCGCGGGATTGGTAATGCCCGGCCCCGAGATACAGCCTTCACAGGCCAGCACCTCCAGCAAGGTGACATCCACATCGGAGGACTGGAACTCTCGAATGGCGCCCACAAAAGGCTCGCGCCCGTCGGCGGCCACGATTTCACCCGACATGAGGTCTTCTGGCAGATTAGCCGCCTGAAGCATGCCGCCACTGATGGGGAAAAGCATGCCCTGACCGCTAAAGGGGGGATCGAATTCTGAGGGAATTGTTTTTTCGGGAGAAATGGAGGCCGCGTAAAACAGATGGCGCAACTCGGAAAAGGCCAGGGTGGCATCGATTTCGCGGGGCAACTCGGGGCTGAGCATCTCCCCTTTTTTCGCGATACAGGGACCGACAAAGATGCAATGGACATCCGGGCCGTGTAATTGCTTAACGACACGCGCCATGGCCACCATAGGTGACACGATTGGCGCCAGCGAAGGCACCAGTTCGGGGTGATATCGCTCCACGTAAGCCACAATCGCCGGACAGGTGGTCGCGATATACCGGCTGCCGGGGGTATTTTCAAGGAGCCGCTTGTAGCCTCGGGCGACAAGGTCGGCGCCGAAAGCCACTTCATGCACATAGGTGAATCCCAGCGCCCGGAGCATGCCGATGAACTCCGTGTAGTCGCATTCGGCAAACTCGGCGGGAAAACTGGGCGCCACCAGCGCCGCCACTGGCGTATCTTCCTGCAGCAACAGCCGCGCGCTGGCGGTGCAATCGCGTACCTGCTTGGCATTCTGGCTGCATACGCGCACACAATTACCGCAGCCAATACAGCGTTCCGGCATCACTTCCGCCTGGCCATCCATGATGCGAATCGCCTTGGCCGGACATTCGCGCACACACGTGAAACAGACGCGACAACGTTCCTTGACCGTATTGACAACCGCTATGTTGATACTAGAGTCCATGCCGCGCTCCGGATTAGAGCATTACCTCACGCTTCGCATAATGGGTATGCAAGAGGTGGTGGCTCTTGTCACTGAGGGGCTGCCCGAGGAATTCCTTGTAAAGGCGCTGGATTGATTCATTGGCGTGGGACGTACGCACCGTTTCGGAGGCGTCAATGGCGTACAGGGATTGCATGCGCCTGGTAATCGCCTCCCTGTCGGTGGACAAGGGCTGCCCGCCGCCAGCAATGCACCCGCCGGGACAGGTCATGATCTCGATGAAATGCAGATCATCACGGCCCGCACGCACCTGATCCAGCAGCGCGGCTGCGTTCTTAAGCCCGCTGGCGACCGCGACACCAACTTCGATGCCGCCAATCTTGACGTGAGCCTCCTTGCAGCCCTCCAGGCCGCGCACCGCATTCACGTTCAGGTCGGCAAGTTCCTCGCCCGTAATCAGGAAGTACGCGCTGCGCAGGGCCGCCTCCATTACGCCCCCCGAAGCGCCGAAGATTTTGCCCGCCGTGGTGCGTTCGCCAAAGGGTGTGTCCGCGCCTTCAGGTTCCAGAGCCTTCATATCAAGGCCGCGCATGCGGATGAGCCGGGCCAGTTCACGCGTGGTCAGCACAGCGTCCACGTCGGCATGGGTTTCATGCAGCATCTCCTTGCGTCCGGCCTCAAACTTTTTGGCCGTACAGGGCATGATGGACACGCTGTAAATGTTACTCGGGTCTACACCTTCACGTTCGGCAAAGAAACTCTTGATAATGGCGCCCATCATTTGCTGTGGGCTCTTGCAGCTGGAGATATTTTCCAGAAAATCGGGGTAATACTGCTCTGCGAATTTTATCCACCCGGGTGAGCAGCTGGTCAGCATGGGCAGTTTGCCGCCATTCTTGATGCGGTGTACGAGTTCCGAACCTTCCTCCATAATGGTCAGGTCCGCCGAGAAGGACGTATCGAAAATCCGGTCAAAACCGAGACGGCGCAGAGCCGCCACCATGATACCGTCGCAGTCTGTGCCTGCCGGCACTCCGAATTCTTCGCCAATGGTAACGGACACACTCGGCGCATGTTGAACCACGACCATGCGGCGGGGATCGTTCAGTGCATCGATGACTCCCTTAAGGTGGTCGTGCTCATGAAGCGCGCCGGTGGGACACGCCAGAATACACTGGCCGCAATTGATACAGCTGGAAAGGTTCAACCCTTCGTCGAAAGCGGTTCCAATATGCGTGGCGCTGCCCCGGCTGATAAAATCAATGGCCGATACCTGCTGTACCTCCTCGCACACGCGCACGCACTTGCCGCACAGAATGCATTTCTCGGGATCTCGGATGACGGACGGGCTGGAAACGTCCACTTTGTAGCGGCTGCGTTCGCCCGTGTACCGGCGACGGCGCACACCCAGATCGGCCGCCAGTTCCTGCAGCTGGCAATCATTGTTGCGAATGCAGTAAAGACAGTCGTCCGGGTGGTTGGCCAACAGCAGTTCCACAATGGTCTTGCGTGAAAGCAATACTCGGGGCGAGTGGGTTTGTATTTTCATGCCTTCGGCGACAGGGAAGGAACAGGACGGGATCAAACCCGGCATACCCTCGACCTCCACAACGCAAATGCGGCACGCGCCCGTCGGGGTAAGCCCCTCCACGTGGCACAGGGTCGGAATCATGACGCCGATGCTCTTGGCAGCCTCAAAGATGGTGCTGCCCGCCGGCACTTCACACGGCTTGTTGTCAATATGTATGTTCACCATGAGTCGGATACTCCTTGTAGGATTGATGGTCTTCGCACAAGACCGGGATTACCGGTCAAACAGTGGCGCTCAATTCGTCTTCAAACTGGCGCAACTGCACGGCATCCACGCGGCATACAGTCGCACAGGAACCACAGCCGATACATTTGTCCACGATGATGTAGTGGGCCTGCTTGGGCTCTCCGATAATCGCTTCCGCCGGACAGCGTTTCGCACAGAGCGTGCAGCCGATACATTTTTCCTGGTCGATGGTAAAATAGCGCAATTCCTGGCAGACACCCGCGGGGCAGCGGCGTTCATAGATGTGCGCTTCATACTCGTCCCGGAACCAGCGCAGCGTGCTCAACACGGGATTGGGTGCGGTCTGCCCGAGCCCGCACAGACTGGTATCCTTGATGACCTTGGCCAGTCGCTCCATATACATGATGCCCTGGAAACGTTCGAGCGTAGCTTCCTCGGTCTCATTGCGATACCCGCTCGTAATGCGCTTGAGAATTTCCAGAATACGCCGGGTACCCTCGCGGCAGGGAATACATTTGCCGCAGCTCTCCCGCTGAATGAAGTCCATGAAGAACTTGGCGACATCCACCATGCACGTGTCTTCGTCCATGACAACCATGCCGCCGGAACCCATGATGGCGCCGACGGTTTTCAGCGAGTCATAATCTACCTGGATGTCCAGATGCTGATCGGGAATGCAGCCGCCCGAAGGCCCCCCCATCTGCACCGCTTTAAATTTGCGGCCGTTGGGAATACCACCGCCGATATCAAAGATGATGCTGCGAATACTGGTGCCCATGGCCACTTCGACCAGGCCAGTACGCGCCACCTTGCCGGACAAGGCAAACACCTTGGTACCTTTGCTGCCCGCCGTACCCATGGCGGCATAGGTTTCCGGACCCATGGCCAGGATGGGCGGGATGTTGGCGAGGGTCTCGACATTATTGATGACCGTAGGCTTGCCAAAAAGGCCTTTCACCGCGGGGAAAGGCGGCCGGGGTCGCGGCATGCCGCGCTTGCCTTCCACGCTGTGAATCAGGGCGGTCTCCTCGCCGCAGACGAACGCGCCCGCGCCCATTTTCAAAACGATATCGAAATTAAATCCGCTGCCCAGGATGTTGTCTCCCAGAAGGCCGGCAGCCCTGGCCTGCCTAAACGCCGCTTTCAGACGCTTAATGGCCAGCGGATACTCCGCACGGATGTACACATATCCCTTTGAAGCGCCAATGGCATAGGCGGCGATAAGCATGCCTTCCACAAGGCGATGCGGCGCCCCTTCGATGACGGCCCGGTCCATAAATGCGCCCGGGTCACCCTCATCAGCGTTACAAATCAGGTATTTCCTGTCACCTTCGGCCATGCGCGCAAACTTCCACTTGCGGCCTGTCGGGAACCCGCCGCCGCCACGCCCCCGCAAGCCGCTTATTTCAATAGCATCGCAAACCGCTTCCGGCGACATCGTGTTCAGTACGCGCGCCAGCATACGATAACCACCAAAGGCAATATATTCGTCCATACTCCCGGGATCAATCTCACCGCACTGAGCCAATACGAAGCGGGTCTGCGGCGCGAAGAAGGGGTGTTCCTTCAACAGCGGCACTTGAGCCCAAGACTCGACGCCGCACGTATTCATCTGACCGATAACCGCCTTTTCGGGTATGACGCCGCCAAAAACGGCGTCCAGCAGTTGCGGCGCTTCTTTTTCCGTGACTTTCATGAATGAAACACGCGTCCGCCCGGGTAATTGAATGTCCATTATGGGTTCCGCACTGCACATGCCGATACACCCCACCTCTACAATGTCGCCATCCACCTCATGCGCATCCAGCCAGGCCCGCGCCGCTTTCACGGTCTTTGCCGCACCCGCACCCAGGCCACAGGTGCCCGTGCCCACATATATCGTAGGTTTGCGGACCTCCTCGCGTCGGAGATGGGACAACTTGGCGCTCAACGCTTCCGCAAGTTTCTGTCCGTCCTCGCTCTTGAACCAGACATTCCGTTCTTCAGGCGTAAAAACGCTCGAAACCCCGGTGCAGCCGCACCCGCAGGTTGTATCCGGTGTTGTGCTATTCATTGGATTCCGCCTCTTTCCTCAGGGTCTTAAATACCCGTTCCAGTTTCGATGCGCTCGCTTCCGCATAAAACTCATCATTAATCTTGACAACCGGCGCCAAGCCACACGCGCCGATACACGCCACTACTTCCAGGGAAAACAGTCCATCCTGCGATGTTTCCCCCACATTCAACTTCAATATCTGCCTGATATCGTCCAGTACCCCAGCGGAACCTTTCACATGGCACGCCGTGCCCCGGCAAACCTGAATATGATATTTCCCCAGCGCCGCAAAGCGGAACTGGTTGTAAAAGGTCGCCACTCCGTAAATTTTACTGACGGGAAGATGCAGGCATTCACCTACACTGGCAATCATATCCCGGGACAAATACCCGTAAACCTCCTGCAGTTCCTGCAAAATGGGTATCAGCGCGTCGCGGCCCGCATTCGGATACTTACCTAAAATATCCTGCAGGTCCGTAACAACGGCCATTTCCGCTGCACTTTCCATGAAAACTCTCCTCGGATGTTGAAGCACCAAGTCTTAAAAAAGAATGCCCCATCGGCAAATGCCGTCTGGCAATCACCATCATTGTGACCCAGACTTTCCCACAGTAAAACGCACCCTAAAACCATTCAAAGTATACACGTATTCGTGTTTTCATGCAAATTTTATTGACTCCACTATACTACCGACTGTTCGGTATATTAGAGGACCAAGATGAAACTTTTTTAGAATAATACACAGTTAAACTCTACTCTTTTTCTCTTTTTAGTTAGCGATGATTTCACGGTAGCGTGCCCGGGTTGAATCCAGCGGTTCAATCTTGATTCCGGTTCCAGTCAGGCATGTTGTTCAGGTCCCGTAGCAGCCCGTACAATAGGCTGACGCAACCCGATGGCACCTGACATTGGTCTTGGAACTCAATTGACCTTCCCGTTTGGTATTTGGATTATTATTAAGAATAGAGTGGCAAAACTAATATTCTGGGCAGCGGCCACACGGTTCTGGGTATCCGTGGCCTTCATGATATGTGAGCATTGGGAACGCGCCAAAACCCATCACAACAAACTCTTCGACTATGCATCACCCATAATCAGCGAGGTGGAGCGTCAGGATAAGATACGCCTCGAAGAAACACGGGACGCCGCACCCCGCCCGCCTGCCATGTTGGGTATCTTGTTTTCCATGCTGTTCTTGCATACGACACAACGAAACGATATAGTGTGTTCAGAAAGGAACATCTGCAGTAATGCCTTCCCGACGCAGCCGGTTACATTTATGGAAAAGATATTTAGTTGTGACAACGGTTGTGTTCGTGGAAACAGCGCTTTTGTTGGCCTTGGGAGAAGCGGGGTTGCGAATGTCGGGCTATGGACATTCAACCCGTCCCCTGGTTACGAAAATGCAGGGATCCGATAACTGGCATATCCTTAATGACCGGTATTATGACCAGTTCCTCAATATCGAAGAAAATCCTCAACGCTATGATTTTCCGGGAACCACCATTATTCGGACCCCAAAACCCGAACATACCTACCGTATCTTTGTATTTGGAGGCTCGGCGGCTTTCGGATGGTTCTTTTCCGACTATTGCATGGGAAATATTCTGGAAGTACTGCTTCGGAATACGTATTCAGATCGTCGTTTTGAGGTAATCACGGTTGCGTATCCCGCGTTGAACTCCTTCACCATGCGTTATCTTGCGGAAGCCTGTGCCCGGTTGGATCCAGACCTTTTCCTGGTTTATATGGGAAACAATGAAATCATGGGGCCTTATGGCCTTCAAAGCGTATTGGGGAGCAAATACAAATCTGCCGCCGTAATAGACGGGGTTGTCCGTATCAATTTGCTCCTTTCCGATATACGGCTTTTTCAGATTCTCGGGATACCGGCACGAGACTATTTCTCCAAGTCGGTGGAACATTTGAAATGGGGCGGGTATGCGGGGCTTGATGATTTTGACGATCCGCGGCTTGAGCGTGTTTACACGTTGTTCAGGCGCAATCTTGAACACATCTGTGAATCGGCGCGGCGTGCCGACGCCCAAACGGCATTATGTACCGTGGGATGTAATCTTAGAGATTGGCCGCCGGAGATTTCCACGCACAGCAAAACATTAACTGCGGAAGAGCGGGACCAGTGGGACCTCAACTGTCACAACGGCGACGCTGAAGCCGAAAAACAGGTCTACAAAACAGCCATTGATTTTTATAGACATGCTGCGGCCATTGACGACATGCATGCCGGATTGCTGTATAAATTGGCGCAATGTTACCGGGCTGTCGGGGATTATACCCGGGCCCGTGACTACTATTATCAGGCGGCGGACAAGGCCCTGAACTTTTCTTCCGCAAATCGCCACATAAACGGGATTATCCGGGAGACGGTTTCCTGTCACACCACCACCGGGATACGTTTAATTGACACGGAAGGCGCGCTGGCACGGCAAAGCCCGGACGGGATTCCCGGGGCTGAGTCCTTTTATGACCAGGTACATCTTCGGTTCGAGGGAAATTACATCATCGCCGCCGAAATATTCAAAAATATAGGGAATTTAGTTTATAAGGATGATGCCTCTGACAAGAAAACCCTGGAACCTCCCTCCCTGGAGCGATGCAAGCAATTGATGGGATATTCGCCCGGAATATTTCTGAGTGAACTGCGCCAGGTGAGGGAAGCCTTACAGAATAGTCCAAGTCCACCGGATTTGCAGGCCCTGATAAGTCACCTCGAACCGCAAGTAGGCGAAGATATAACTGCCACAATTTTGGAGGGGTACCATCAAGCCCTGATGATGGACGGAGAAAACACGCGCGTTCGATATCGTTATGCGGAACTCCTCAACAATTCAGGGCGAAAGTTGCAGGCGTTGGAGCATGCAAGGATTTTGGTTAAACATGAGCCGATAAATTGGTACCATAATACAGCCTTGATTACCGCCCTCATGGATACCCATAGGGAAGAAGCCTATGAACAAAGCAAAGTGCTGACCGCCTTATATCCCGAATACGCAGGCATAGAGGAAGTGGCCGGTACCGCGGCCCTTGGAGCCGGACTCCTGGATCAGGCCATCAGGCATTTCAGAAACGCCGTGGATCTAAATGGCCGTTATGCGTATTACCATAGAAAACTTGGTTCGGCCCTTGCCTTGAAGGGCAATTTCAGCGAAGCGAAATCGGCCTTCAAAAATACGTTGAAAATTGACTGTGCGCAGACGGACGCCGTAATCGGTGATCTTCGCACCGCGGTATATAAATTCCAGGAGGCGGACAATTGGAACAAGGCGGTGGAAGGACTCCAAACTATAGTGCGGCTGCAACCGGACGCGCACGAGATAAGGCTGCAATTGGTGGAAGCCCTTTGTGCATTGAAGGATTATGATACTGCATGGAAGGAAATCGGCGAATGTCAAAAGCAATCTATGGAAATTCCGGAAGATTTGATGGAACAGATCAAACGTGATTCCGGACACATTCAATGATGCTTCGTAGTCTATATCCTAAATCTTGTTTTTCAGTTTCACTTTCTTCAACATTCTGAGTACTACCATGAGAAGAGCATCCAAAAATATATTCTGGACAATCGCCCTGCTGTTCTGGGGAGTTGCAGGTCTTGTGTTGTGCGAGTATGGGGAACGAGTTGCCACAAGGCACGGGACACTCTTTGAATATGCTTCCCCCATTATCATCAAAGCGGAACAGCGGGATTTGGAAATCTATGAAACGACGCTGGCCTCCGCCCCCCGCCCGCCTGCGGCTATTGAGGCTAAATATCCCGTGCCCGAGATGCTGGAAAACGCCTCCGAGGCAGAGTTGAACACGCTGGCGGAACAATGGGAGGGGATCATTCTGCGTTGTGCTCCGGATGGCCGCATTCTTGAGCGGTATGCCGCTTCCCAACCGGAAATGACGGTGCAACTTGCCCGGAAAGCGGCCGGGACCGCTCTCGTATCACAAATAACTGACAGCGAACACCCCGAATACGGGGAAGATGTGCTTTCCAGATTTCGCCTGGCGGTGGAGGAATGGCGTCATCCGCAGCCGCCCCAACCACATGTCTATGGCTGTCTCGGCCCTTACGTTGATTATGTGATTCCACTTCCCGACTTCCCCGATGCGGGCTTCCGATTCATGTTTCACCCATTTCAAAGACCTGGGAAGACTTCCCCGGAAGTCCTTGTAACGCTGATCCAATGGCGATGGCAAG
The DNA here is from genome assembly GCA_022706235.1 of Candidatus Hydrogenedentota bacterium. GTDB lineage: Bacteria > Hydrogenedentota > Hydrogenedentia > Hydrogenedentales > CAITNO01 > JAAYBJ01. The sequence continues at coordinate 24,696 of JAKJCY010000032.1, forward strand.
CTTTCATTGGTGGGTATCGTTCCAATTATTATGAAAGAGACGCTTATCCCCAGTATCCGGAATCCGAATTTTGGACGAACAGTCGGGGCTTCCGGGATGAAGAGATTACCGTACCCAAGCCTCCCGGGGTATACCGCATCGTGTGTATCGGCGGTTCCACTACTGTGGAAGGCCCACGAAACGATCTCACTTATCCCAAGATACTCCAGCAGTTGTTGCGCGACCACTTCAACACAAACGCGATAGAAGTCATCAACTGCGGTGTTGATGGGGGTTCCATACGGGGGCAGGTCTTTCGCTATGATGAATGCCTGGCCCTCGAACCTGATTTGGTCATCCACTATAATTACGTCAATGATACCGGCGACCTCATGAACAGCGTGTTGAAAAGAACGGTACTCCGCACGGAATGGCGTGGTGCCGCCCTCGGCGCACTGGCCAAATCCCAATTTCTCACGCGTCGCTGTCGCAGGTTGTGGTCTATGGCCATGCCCGGGAAAGAAGACTATCGGGAAGAAATTGAGGCCATGCTCATGCCTTCCCTGAAGGAATTATGTGAGCGGACACAGGCGACGGGGGCGTGCTTTGCCATGTCCAGTTTTGCATACCCGGACATTAACACTCTGCCGGAAAAGGAAAAGTACTGGTTTCGCAACATTTTCGCGATTCCGTTGGCGATCCAGATGCAATTGGATGATTACATACTCTCCGCCGACGCTTTCAACGAGGCCGCCCATGCATTTTGCGAACGGGAGGGGGCCTACTACATCCCCGTGTCGGAAGGCATTAAAGGTGGTGCGAATATATTTACGGATACCTGTCACATGCACATGAGCGGCATTCAGCAAAAAGCGCAACTCATGTTTGAAAGCCTCAAAGGAAAGATTGCGCAGCACAGAGCGGAAAAAGAGCAGTAACACAAGACGGCTGCGGACCGTAATAAAGGCCCGAAAAGAGAGCCGCAGATGCGGGTATCCCTATGCAGGGCCTTTCCCGGATGTTTTTATGGTATTCTGGTACGGTCATTATCGACCTGTATGCGGGCCGCGGTACAGCGTTTCCGTAGCGTGGATTCACTACACTTGTGACTTCGGGAGAGTACGGCAATGAAACGGTGTTTATGCCTGACTGCCGCCCTGTTCGCGTTGATGAACAGCGCGGCCCCGGCGACCCTGACAGAGGAACAACAAGGACGGCTGCTGCAGGCGCTATCTACCATGGGCGCCGCGCCTCTAACTTCGGAATCCCGCGAGATTTGCGACTATGTGATGCGCGAAGAACTGGACCTGCAAGACCGTGTCACCCTCTTCGACCAGTTTTTCGCGGGACAGGCATTCACCGCGCACCATGCCTACAACCTGGAGGCGCACCTGCACTATGCCACGGCGGACAAGGAGCGCATGGCGCGTTTTGCCGGGGGCTTCGCCGCAAGTTCTTTGAGGCATGCCTGGCAGCGGGCTGAGACCGCAGGCATAACGCCTTTGTCGGCGCTTCCTTTCCTGGAATCCATATTCAACAAGGGCGTCAACAACGTCACGGAGGCACTGGCATCAGGGATAGAAGACATCCTGGGAAGCCAGGCCGTGAACCTCGCCCCCTTTCTGACCCTGGACACGCTCCACTCCCGGGAAACCGTGATCGAAGCCATGCAAACCTGCATTACTTTGGGCGTGTTTTCAACGAAACACAACAGCGCCGCCTGGATTGTTTCGCCCAAGAATACGGCGGACTTTTATGAAAACACCAAGGTCTGGCTGTTCGATGCCAACCTGCTGCGTCCGGAACATCTGACAAGCCTTGAAAGCCTGTTCAGTTCCGTACCGGCCACATTACACGGCATCATCACGCTTTTTGTGCCCGAAGCGACCGGTTTCAGCGCAGCCGACACTTCACGATTCCGCATTCCCGGCATGTCCCTGGATATTCCTCTTGTCGATATGGAACCCATGCGCGACCTTTCGATGTATCCCGCAGGCGCGCTCATGCGGCCTATTCCGGAGTTTACCGCTACGGTACTCGAACGTCTTGCCGCGACCATTCAAACACATCAGCTCCAGCAACGTCCCGATTTGCGGGAACGGGTCCACCACTTCTTCACGCTCATGACGGCGCGCGCGGACCCGACGGTGGTCTCCCTCTTCCCGCCGGACTTCGCGTACCGCACACCGGAAGAACGGATGACCTACCTCGGTTTTTACTGGCTGGCGAACAGCCATGCGCTGCTTGAGACCGCCGTGGCCCAGGCGGAACAAGGGGTGCGTGCTCCCCTCTTCGCCTTGTTATTGGAAGCCGACCTGTGCTCCGAGCAGGGCGATACGGCGCCGCTCTTCCGGGTCAATCCCACCGGAGTCTTGTTCAGTGAAGAGACGGCGCTGCGCCGGGTACCCCACGGCCCCGGACTCACCCACGTGAACGGCATCGCCTTCTCAAGCCGCCTCTGGCAGTATGACATGGCAGACTTGGTCAGGATTCCACAGCCGTTCTGATTCATGCCCGCTATCAGGCTGGCTCTACCCGCTGCCCGTAATAAGCATCCGCCCCGTGCTTGCGCTGGAAGTGCTTTTCGAGCAGGAAATCCTCCAGGGGCGCCGCGCCGGGATTCAGTACCAGGGTGTGCAATGCCATCCGGGCCAGTTCTTCCAGCACCTCCGCATTCTCGAGAGCCGCTTCCACCGTGCCCCCCCATACAAAAGGGCCGTGTCCCGCCACCAGCGCGGCGGGACAGTTCAGGGGATTGCCCTCCCCGAACCGGCGCACAATTGCCATGCCCGTGTGATGCTCATACGCCTCGACAACCTCCCGGGACGACGGGGGATCGACCAGCGGCACAGGACCGTTGAAATAATCCGCATGGGTGGTCCCCAGGCAGGGCAGGTCCCGACGGGCCTGAGCAAAACACGTGGCGTAATGGGAATGGGTATGAACTACGCCGCCAATGTCCTTAAAGGCCCGGTACAAGGCGAGGTGAGACGGCAAATCCACGGACGGACGCAACGCTCCTTCGACCACCGCCCCGGAAAGGTCCACAAGCACCATATGCTCCGGCTTCATGCAGACATAATCAATACCGCTCGGCTTGATACAGACCAACCCGCTTTCGCGATCCAGGGCACTCGCATTGCCCCAGGTCTGCGTCACAAGCCCGGACTGTTTCAGTGCCAGGTTGACCGCGCATACACACTGCCGAAGGTCATCAAGCATGACGCCTCCCTTCATTGATATTGGCCTTTCGTACCATCACTCGTCTTCCTCTTCCTGAAAGTCCCGGATGCGCGCGATGATCTCCTCCAGACCGACCAGAGTCATCAAGTCGCGCCGAAGTCGGGCAATATGAGTCACCCCTTTCAAATACCCCGCATAATGGCGGCGGAACGAGAAAATGCCCCGCGGCTCGCCGCGAAACTCCACATGGCGGCGGAGATGTTCAATGCACTTTTCCTTACGCTGCTCCAGCGTGGGCTCGGGCAGGAGTTCACCGCAGTCGAGGTACCGCCGCATGGTACGGAACACCCACGGCTGCATCATGGCGGCACGCCCTATCATAACGCCGTCACACCCCAGATTAAAACAGGTTTCCGCGTCTTGGGGCGTACGGATATCTCCATTGCCAATCAGGGGCAACCCCGGCGCCGCCGCCTTCACGCGCGGCAGCCAGGTCCAGTCCGCCTTTCCGGAATAGCCCTGTGCCCGGGTACGGCAATGGACCGTCAAGTGCTGGACACCCAGGTCTTCAAGCATGCGGGCCAGGTCAAGGATGACGATGTTGCCCTCGTCCCAGCCCAGCCGCGTTTTTACCGTGACCGGCAGCGTGGTGCCCCGCTGCACCGCTGCTACGGCAGCACACAAGCGCGGCAGGTCCCGAAGCAATCCGGCACCGTCGCCGCGATTCGCGATTTTCCGCACCCAGCATCCACAGTTCACATCAATAAAATCTGGGCCGGCCTCCTGCGCCATCGCCGCGGCCCGTTCCAGGGATGCCGGATTACTGCCATACAATTGAATACCGATAGGACGTTCACTTTCCTCAAAGTCAAACTTGGACACTTCCCGCTTCACGCGGCGCACGGCCGCCTCGCAACTGACAAATTCCGTATAGACGACATCGGCACCATAGGCCTTGCACAACCGTCGAAAGGGTGGATCACTGACGTCTTCCATAGGAGCGAGGCACAGCGGCCGAAAAATATCCGTCTTTCCAAAAAGCATGCGTTAGATCCTGTTGAATATAAGTTGCCCATAAACCAAATCTCTACGGGCCCCTCCCGCAAACCAAACAAAATAACGTAACGATTTCGTCATCTTCAGTGTATCGTTATTAACCCGCCGATTTGGATGTTTCGTTTCTTTTTTCAGTTCTTAAATAACAACAAGGCGATAGTTCTCGCCAAAGGGCTAAAATATTACAAAATCACAACAACTGGGCAAAAAGATGGAACTGTCTCCGACGCACATTAAGGGCATGAGCATTGCGTTTGACATAAACCGTGCCGATTACTGTCCTTATGTTTATGGGTGGAGCAAGACAGTAAAATTGTTACTCTTCCGCTCCGCTTCATTCACCCTACACCATATACTCGTAAGGACTCAAGTCGGCGCAGCGTTATTCCGTGGCGAAGTTGTGACTGTCATATTGGCGTCAGAACGACTATTCCTGAATAGCCCGTTATACAAAACAACCGATGACATGGATACCTGGAATCGTGTATACTGATAATCACTTTAGAATCATTCAGGAATAACACTATGCGTACCCATAAATTTAGTGCGAAAGTTAAAAACGGCACCATTGAGATTCCCGAGCAATACAGGGCTCAGATTAGTGAACTGGTCAACGTGATTCTGATCAATACCCCGAGCGAGCCCGCTCCTGATCTGATAAGTCGTCTTCTCGAAACCCCGCTGCAAACGGCGACCTTTAAACCCATGGCAAGGGATGAGACACATGGCCGTTTCCACTGAAACACTGCGACGCAGTTTTGTCGACACCAATATCTGGCTTTATGCGTTCATACAGAGCCAGAGCACCCAAAAGCATGACACGGCCAGACAAATCCTTGGCAAACAGGAAATCATAATCAGCACCCAAGTGATTGGTGAAGTTTGCGTTAATTTGCTTAAAAAGATGGCCTTTACGGAAGACAATATAACAGGCCTCATTCGTTCCTTTTATTCGCGATATCCAGTAGCGGAGATAGAACAGGAAACATTCCTGACCGCCTCGGAATTGCGCGGCAGGTATAGTTTTTCTTATTGGGACAGTTTGATCGCAGCAAGTGCATTACAGACCGGGAGCGATATATTATATACAGAGGACATGCAACATGGCCTCGTTATAGACAGTTCTTTGACGATAGTGAACCCTTTCCTCGAGTAGTCCTTCCATACAAGATGCTGCTCCGTTTCGGGCGGGATAACCACGGAGGGGAATGCCCGTACACCTACTGAACAAGACTGCATAGGACCGCTTGCGCGAGAGGGTTTCAGTACTGTTTTGGATGGACAAGGGTCTTCTCGTAAACTTCCAGCACAGCCCCGGCATAGCGGTCCATGCTGAAGCGCGTCCGCGCTGTTTCCCGTGCTGCGATTCCATAGCGTCGCCTCAGGTCCGCATTTTCATAGAACAGGCGCATGGCGTCCCGCAGTTGCCCGGCGGAGCCATCGGTAACGATGCCGTCGGCCCCGGCAGTCACCATTTCCGGCAGCATGCCCCGGCTCGAGGTGATCATCGGCTTACCCATGGACATCATCTCGCGTACGGCGCGGCACGTGCCATCCGTTCCGGGCGTCAGAAACATGCCCGCGTCCATGGCCGCCAGGGCGCCCGCATAGTCGTCCCCGTCCAGGTACCCGGTAAAATGCACGCGGTCCTCGAGGCCCAACGCCCGCACGGGCCTGATGGCCAGCTGCTCCTGCCGGGTACCGCGTCCGACAATCATCAGGCGCGCATCGCGAAAATTCTCCGCTATCGCCGCAAAGGCTTCAAACAAATCCTCGTAATGCCGGTGCGCCTGGATACGCGCCACAATCCCGAAAACAAAGGCGTTTGTGGGGATTCCCAATGTACGGCGCAGGTCGGGAAGAGACCGCCCGGGGTCGAATCGTTCCGTGTCCACTGCGGTATCAATAACGTGGAGGTGTTCCGGCATAACGGGGAACGAGGAAACATCCGCCCGCAAGGCCGCTTGCGAAGGTTCTATCAGC
>JAKJCY010000330.1 GCA_022706235.1 Candidatus Hydrogenedentota bacterium
CTTCGATTTTCGTCAACAGGGTATTGCTGGTTACCAGATAACTGTTCATCCGACATCCGTAGGGTTCATAACTGGTTCTTTCCAACCCTCCCACGACATCCACCTGGGGGTTGGTCCTCGCAAGAATTACCTCATCCCCTGTTGAGGCGAGCGTATCCACAAGCGTATTGGCGAGAAAATCGGCCTGCGTTGTTTGCAGCATGCTGCTGTCAATCGGCGGCCATGTTTCCGTCCGCCCCCTGGCGCGGTAATAATAGGCCTGGCCGGGAACCAGCCCGGCGAACGTATACGACAGGGGTGTTATCCAGCCACTGGAGCCGTCCGGGGTCGCGAAACTGTTGTCCGTATCAAATTCCACATAGTATTCGTTTGCCTGGAGTACGGACGGCCATGAAAGTTTATTGGAAGTCCCGGGCGTCAGGGGCGGTTCGGGATGGAGAACGGGCGCGGCAAGCCCGATGGCTACCGTGTAATCCTCGACCTCGCCGTTTTTCGCCAGACCGGTCGGCGCAAGGACGCCGGAAGCGCTCAGGCGGAATCGCGCAAAGGTCTCATGGGTTGGGAGGGCCGTTGCCGGAACGTTAAACAGCACTTCCTGCGTTCCCGCCGCAAGACCGTATGCGGTAAAAATCCGTTCTTCGGGATCATTCCAGTCGCCGTCGTTATTAAAATCCACCCAGGCGTCCAGTTTGCCCGGCATGGAGGCGGTCACGGTAGCGGCGGCCTGCCGCCCGGGTATCAGGGGCGGGATGAACTGTACGCCGTCCTCGTCATCCAGTTCTTTCGCGTCGTCGCCCAAGGCATCGGCATGAGGTTGGCCATCCACCTCGCCGTCAACTGCGGCGCCAAGATACAGGCCGCTGATAGTATGCCGCGCCCCGTTATGGGATAACAATGTCGGGTACTTGGGATCGGCAGCGTCGCCAAAGTCCCTGGCAACGTCAATACAGATATCATCTATTGCCATATCGCTTGAATCAGGTATATCAATGGTGCCTATAAACCGCACTCTGAGTGACCTGCCCGCACTGGTGTTCAAATTCACGGTCGCCATTTTCCACAAATTCTTCTGGTTGCCCGAAAGAGACCAGAGGTTTTCCGACCAGGTTGCTCCGCCGTCCGTACTGGCATGTACCGCAAGCGTTCCCACGGGGAAGCCGTACATGTGATACCAGAAGGTCAGGGAGGTCCAGGGTGCGCCGCCCGTATCAATGACGGGCGTTATCACGATAGCCGCAATATCACTACTACAAACCGAGGACTCTATATACAGATATTTTCCTGTCCCGGAATGGTCGGTATCAGGCCCGGTATCTTCTGTCGGCGTAGGGCTGCCAAAATGTGTCCAGTCTCCGACATCTCCGGTGACGTTTTCCAAACTGTGGAAATCGCCATCAAAATCCTCAATGTAAGGAAAGCCGGAATCGTGCTCCGCCACGACACAGCCGTTGTCGCCAATGCGTAAAACGCTGTCATTATAACCGTTGCGGGTCGCCTTGACGCGGTAGTAATACGTGGCGCCGCCGGTCCGGTCTGTAATATACGTGCCCAGGCTGGCGCCGGTATAAGCGGTGCGCAACCCCTCGCTGAAATCCGCCTCCGTGGCTTCCTCCAGGACATAGGTTACGCCCGTGGTAATGGATGCGCCCCAGTACACGAGATACCCGCCCGTACTATTGTCGGAGGGAACCGTCATTTCTCCCGGTTGTCCACAGGTGAATGTTACCGCGCATCCATTGTCCCCGTCGCGCCAGACACTGTCATCCCAGCCGTTTCGGGTCGCTTTCACACGGTAGTAATAGGTAAGGCCGTTCAGCCGGCCGCCGATACGAACACTGAAACCCGGTCCCGTATACACCGTGCGCAACCCTTCAGCAAACAAGGAATCGGTCGCCTCTTGGAGAACATAGGTTACGCCTTGGGTATCGGACTTACCCCAGTATACGGTATATAGACCGGTGGCGTCTTCGTTAAATACGGCGCATTCGGCGGGTTCGATCAGCGGCCCGGGCTGTCCGCATTGGCCGCCGCCCCCGCTTTCCGACGCCTGGCCGCTGACCAGCAGCGCATAAATTTGGTAGCCGCCGGCGAGCATTCCCTTATGAGAGACCTCAACCGTATACTCGCCGGACACCGACGGCGCGGCAATATAGACCTGCTCGACATTGTCCACGATGTTATCGCCGGTAACGACGTTATCGGCCGGATGGAGGCGATCCAACGTATAGGGGTAAAACACCGCCCCGCCGGGCCCATAGACGCGGAGGTCCAGGTCGTTGACCAGTACGGGCGTGCTTACATTAAGTCCGTCCTGCGCGGGTCCGGACGGATCCGTCCAGCACAGGGTGGCGCGTATCGGGTCCACACCGTTCCAGGTGAAGGAATAAGACTGATACGGCTGCGCCTCGCCCACGCTGTCCTCCACCATGTTAAGGGTTCCGGCGTTGTCCGCCTGGGCTTTGATCTGGTCCGCCGCCATTTTCGTATCCATCAACCCCCAGCCGTAACTGTAATCCGGCCCGGGGTTGCCCAAATCATGCAACGTATGAATGATGAGACCCTTGAGCATGCTCGATCGCATATCCTGGCCGGGAAACCGGTCGCGGTAATAGTCCACAAGCAGTAATGCGGATCCAGCCGCGTTGGGCGTGGCCATGCTGGTGCCGCTGTAGGTTCCGTAGGAAGAAGTATTATCCGCCGTGCAGGAATACAGGTCCACACCGTTTGCGACAATGTCCGGCTTGATACGCCCATCATCCGTGGGACCCCAGGAACTGAATACCGCCATGCCACTCCCGTTGGCGGCGTCATCCACGGCCCCGACGGTCATGATATTTTTGGCGTTGCCGTTATGGTCTATGGTCTCATAACCGCCCTTGAAAAAATCGTCATAGGGATCCGTTGAAGGATCATAGGGTTTGGAAACCCATTCGCCGTCGTCTAAATAGTTAAATGCAGTACCCGCAGGCGGGGCGCCATCTGTGCGTTCATTCCCCGCGGACTTGAACGGCAGATAATACGGCGCGTTGTAACACAAGTCGTCCCACGCGCTGGTTTCCTCGTCGTACAAGCCGAAACCCCGGTCTTCCCGTTCCTCAAGGACCCCAAACCAGTAATAGGTGGACCCGCTGACCGTCCAACCCGTAATCCAGCCGTAGGAATGGTTCGACAGGTAAATGGCATCCGCCTGAGCGGGTCCGGTAGCGGCCCGGCTGGTCATTTCCGAAAAATCATTTCCCCACGCGTAGTAATGGATACTAACCGACGGCGCCATGCCCAACGCGGCGGCATCAACTCCGGCCGCGCCGATGGTGCCTGCCACGTGGGTGCCATGGTCGCTGCTCCAGGCGCCGTCATCATCCATGATGACGGCCCGTCCGCCGAACTCCCGGTGGGTGACACGCATATTTTCACCGTCCCAGACGCCGGCAATCAGCCCCGATCCATTCACGTTGTAAGGGACCGTATTGCGCACCAGGTTTGTGCGCGTGGTGATGGCGGCATTCACATTATGGGTAATATGGTAGAAGGGACGCCCCTTTTTCAC
>JAKJCY010000331.1 GCA_022706235.1 Candidatus Hydrogenedentota bacterium
GATGGGCCGTCTCTGTTACCGTTCTTTCGAACCCGGGTTGAATCCGAATGTGACTCGGATCCGCGAAGGGAACGCGCTTTACCTGGCCAATATCCTGCAGGTCGGGCATGGCAGTGTGCTGGAACATGCGCAGTTGAATTTTATTTTCGCCGACGTCAGCCGGGTCGTGACGCATGAATTGGTGCGTCACCGCGCCGGGGTGGCCATTTCCCAGGAATCGTTGCGGTTCGTGCGTTTGGATGCGCTTTCCGCCTACGTGCCTCTGCATATTCGTGAAAGCGAAGAGGGCCTGGCGTTGTTCGTGCGCACCTTCGAGGAACTGGAACGGCTCCAGCGGGAGCTGGCGGATCTCTATGGCATTGACGATGAAAAGAAGTTTGATGTCAAGAAAAAGTTGACTTCAGCCTTCCGGCGCATGGCGCCTATAGGCGTGGCGACAACCATTGGGTGGTCCTGCAATTTCCGCACGCTGCGGCATGTGGTGGAGATGCGCACGGATCCTCACGCGGAAGAGGAAATCCGTTTTCTCTTCGGCAAGGTTTACCACCTTGTCCGGGAACGGTATCCAAACCTGTTCTCCGATTATGAAGAGACGGAAGTGGACGGATTGCCTTGGATCAGGACCGCCCACGCAAAAGTATAATCCAAAACGCCTGCCCGTAAGGCAAGGCTGTGTTGTTTTTGTTCCGGGTGTGCTGTCCGGGTGTTTATTTCAGGCCGGGCTTGTTGCCTGTGGCCGTGAGTTTATATAGCGTGTCGTGCCATTCCGTTGTTTGTTCGTTGCCCGTCCCCGGTGCCGGGGAAGACTGGCGGCAGGCGGCGGGGAGGACGTTGCTTTTTAGGGCGTTACCGTAAAAATATCACTAAGGGAGAGGTCGTCATGTTCGTTGTGCGAGAGCGATTCAAACTGGACCCGCGTTTTCTGGAACAATTCAAAGGCAGGCAACCTGAATGGGGCCCCCTCGGGTACATCACCTACAAGCGCACCTATGCGCGCACGGTGCCGGATGACCCTTCGGGCCGGACGGAAGAATTCTGGGAAACGGTGCGCCGCGTCGTGGAGGGGTGCTATACCATCCAATGGAACCATTGTCAAAGCCTGAAACTGCCGTGGAAACCCGAGAAGGCGCAACGGTCCGCCCAGGAAATGTTCCGGCTGATGTGGCACTTCAAATTTCTGCCTCCGGGGCGGGGATTGTGGATGATGGGCACGGACTACATCTATATCCGGGGCAGTGCCGCGCTCAACAATTGCGCTTTTGTTTCCACCGATGAAATAGACACCGATTTTGCCGAGCCCTTTTGTTTTTTAATGGACCTTTCCATGCTGGGCACCGGCGTGGCCTTCGACACCAAGGGCGCGGGCAAGGTAACCATACGCACCCCGCAGATTGGAGAATACACCCACGTGGTGGAGGACTCCAAAGAGGGATGGACCGACCTGGTGCGCACCGTGCTCAATGCCTATGTGGGTAGAGGCAAACGCCCCGTGCACGTGGACTACTCCAAGATTCGCCCCATGGGCATGCCCATACGGACCTTCGGCGGCATCGCGCCGGGTCCCGGGCCGCTCAAGGAGTGTATCGCGAACATCGACCATATTCTGGAGCGCCGGGGAGGCCACCCCATATCCTCCTCGGACATTACGGACCTTATGAACGTCATCGGCAAATGCGTCGTTTCCGGCGGGGTGCGGCGCACGGCCGAACTGGCGCTGGGCAACCCCGATGATGAAGAGTACCTTCAGTTGAAAGACCCAAAACGCTGCAAGGAACAATTGAAGGAGTGGCGGTGGGCGTCAAACAACAGTGTCATCGCGAAGGAAGGCATGGACTACATGCGTGCGGGCCAGCAAACGGCGGTGAACGGTGAACCGGGGTATTTCTGGCTCGAGAACGCCCGCGCGTACGGCCGCGTCAAGGACGGCCCCGGCTATATCGACGCGAAGGTGGCGGGCACGAATCCCTGCGCCGAGCAGAGCCTGGAATCCTATGAGATATGCAATCTGGTGGAAACGTTCCCGTCCCGCCATGAATCCCTGGAGGAATATCTGCGCACCCTCAAGTTCGCCTACTTGTACGCGAAAACCGTTACCCTGATTCCTACCCATAATGAACGCACCAATGCCATCATGCTGCGCAACCGCCGTATCGGTCTTTCCCAGTCGGGAATTGTGGAGAGCTTTGCCCGCCATGGGCGCCGGGAACATTTCCGCTGGTGCGACGAAGGCTACAAATACGTGGGCAAACTCGACCGTATCTATTCACAATGGCTGTGCGTGCCCGAAAGCATCAAACGCACCAGCATCAAGCCCAGCGGCACCGTTTCTCTGCTGCCGGGCGTTACCCCGGGAATTCATTACCCCCACAGTCAATATTACTGGCGCACGATTCGTCTGGATAAAACCAGTCCGCTCATCGAGCGTATCGAAGAGGCGGGGTACCGACTCGAAAAATCCGTCTATGGCGACAATACCCTGATCGCTTATTTCCCGGTAAAGGAGAAGTATTTCCTGCGCAGTAAAAAAGATGTCAGCGTTTGGGAACAGGTCGAAAATGTGGCGCAGATGCAATATTACTGGGCCGACAACCAGGTCAGCGCCACAATTACCTTCAACAAGGAAGAGGCCAAGGACATCCCCTTCATTCTGGAACTGTATGAATCCCGGCTGAAATCCATCTCGTTTCTGCCGCTGACGGACCATAATTATCCCCAGGCGCCTTACCAGGAGATTACCGAGGAGGCCTATGAAAGTGTTGTTGCCCGCTTAAGTCCGCTCAATTTCCATTTCATGAATACGGACGAGGCCCAAGACCTGTATTGCGATGGAGACAAGTGTGAGCGCGTGGTTCAGGTGCCTGTTCCCGAGCAGCAGGAAGTGCCTTTTGACGAGACGCCTGAAGAAGTGGCGGTCCCGGAAGCGCACAAGGTGGACACAAAAGCATAATCACCGGGCACATTACCTTTCGTTGCCGACGTGGACGCAAGAGCGGGCCTGCTGGAATAGCGGCGCGTTTCCGGTCCTGGAGGCTCCGGTGCCGGCGTGTAGAAAGAACACGACGATGAAAGCAGGCCCCTTGGCCATAGTTCTTGCCGCAGGTTTTGTCTTTACGCCCGCCTCTCCTGCGGCGGCGCAACCGGATGTATTTTCCGTGAACCGGCAGGTCCGGTTTACGGAACCCACGGAAGTGCGCGTACACTTGACAATTAGCGCCGATGCGTCCTGCGCCGGTAATATCCAGGCATTAGGACTCAAGGAGACCTTCCCCAAAGGATGGGCCTATAGCGGGTTGTATGGGGAATATTACGGTGAAGAGGCCTTGGCCTTGGGCTCCGGAAATAGCGCCGGAACAAAAAGTGTCCTGGTCACGCCATGGAAGGAGTCCGTTGACTTCTACTGGATTGAAGTGCCCCCCTTTCCCGTCACTCTTGTATATGGTCTGATGGTGTCTGCCCTCGATCCGGAGGATGTCATTTCCGGAATGCTGTTCGTATTTACGCAATCCGAGGAGATTGATTTTCCTTCCCCGTAGACCCGC
>JAKJCY010000332.1 GCA_022706235.1 Candidatus Hydrogenedentota bacterium
CGGGATCCCAGGCATACAGGCGATTATCTTCCCAATAGCGCTGCCACCGGGTTTCAATCTCGTCCGGTTTATATTTATCTGGCACTTCCATGCATATTCTCCCCGCCGGTCACTGTTGAAACCAGCGTAACTCCGTTATAAGACCCCCGGCAAACATCTTGGGGTTTACCAGGCGTTAAAAACAGGCTTCAAAACACGTTATTTTGATGCATTGACGTTTTCCAGTGATACTCATACCCCTTTGGTGCGGTCGCCTGCATCAACTGCCGCCGCACCCCGGAAGAAGTATGGTCTCCCCCGTACACGGGAAAATTTCGGGGCACCGGCGGGGTGTCCCCCCGCGCGGTCTTTTCCGCGTCTCTGCCGCACGTAGTATACCTGAAAAAGGCGGGAATATTCATTCTTGGGGCAGGCGCTTTTTCGGCGGCAGGGTCCTGTAGGAACAGGCGACTTTACTTTATCACAAGAGCACTGAAAGCCAACCATAACCGTAATGTGTGTGGATTCTTGTGGCCGGGTGGTGTAGACCCCATGGATATGCCGTAAATTTTCAAAACGGTATTGAAGTGCAAGTCTACGCTTCGTCCCGGACTTCGCCCGGAAGAAGAGACGCCTGCGGCGCAGCTATCTGTGTATCGCGTTACTGGGAGCGCCGCCATCCTTGCCGGCCTTTTTTTCCAAAATGTTTATCATTGCCGGCAAGGATGACGGCGCTCCCAGTTTTTCAAACTCATAATTTTTTGTCAATGAAATGGTCCTATGCGCCAAAGACGGTTCTCCTAGAACATGTTGCCCATGCCCCCCTTGTGCCGCAACCCATCTTGATACGGCGCATCCCTGCGGTATAGAGTACCTGAAGCATTTGAACATCCAAACGGAGGTAAAACCAATGACAGTCCTATTGTTATTTCCGAGTCTGGTGCTCGGTGGGTTCTTTGAAGCGGAACTCATATTCCCGCCAAACCCGTTTCACAACCACGGTTCCAGTATTGTAGAAACTCCCCGGGGCGATTTGATCGCCGCCTGGTTCCACGGTTCCGGAGAGCGGCAATCGGACGATGTCGTTATACAGGGCGCTCGAAAACAGGCGGGCGAGACGGTCTGGTCGGAACCCTTCCTCATGGCGGACACGCCGGACCTGCCCGATTGTAATCCCGCGCTGTTCCTCGACCCTCAAGGCGTTCTCTGGCTCTTCTGGATTACCGTACAGGACAACGAATGGGGCGGTTCTTTGCTGAAATACCGCGCCTTACGGGACTTTGAGGGCCCGGGCGCGCCGGTTTGGGACTGGCAGGACGTGATTCACGCCCGCCCAAAGGAACTGGAGGAGCGCTTTCTCAAGGTGGTTGATGAGGGGTTGGAAACCTACGCGTCCCTGCTGGATGCGGTCAGTCCGGAAATCAAGGAGCAGGCGATGGGGGTGCGTGCCCTGGCCGGTCAGAAACTGCAGAGTCGCCTGGGCTGGATGACGCGCACGCCGCCCATCATGCTGGATGGCGGTACCCTGATGCTGGGCCTCTACTCCGATGTGTTTAACTGTTCCCTGGCCGCATTTACACGCGACGGAGGCGCCACCTGGTCCTTCAGCACCCCGATACTCGACCCCGATATCACCATGCTGGGCAACATTCAGCCCGCTTTCGCCCGCCGTAAAAGTGGCGAAATCCTGGCGTTCATGCGTGATAACGGCCTGCCCAGGCAAGTGCGGTATGCTACATCCACCGATGACGGCATGACCTGGTCGCCCGTGCTGGTTTCCGGTATTCCGAATCCCGGGTCCAGTGTCGACGTGGAGGTTCTTTCCAGCGGGAACTGGGTGCTGGTCTGCAACGACACCCTGGAAGGCCGGCACAAACTCACCGCCTTACTGTCCGAAGATGAAGGACGCTCCTGGAAATGGTCCCGCACTATCGAAGAAGCGCCGCCGGACACAGGCTCTTTTTCGTATCCATGCGTGATTCAGGCGAAAGACGGAACCCTGCACCTGACCTACTCTTATAAACGGGATGGCACGGAAGGCAGCGCCATCAAGCATGCCGCCTTTACGGAAGCGTGGGTGCAGGGAACGGGAAATATCCCCGCTGAGGAATAGCGGCAAAGCCTGATCTCCATTCCGTCTCCCGGGCGTTATACCGAGTCGTCGCCGCAAGAACCGTTGCCCCCCCATGACGCGTATATAGTAAAGCCATGATATCGTACGTTTTTGATTCCCTGGTGAATATCATTACTATACATTGTCCATGCAAACGCAACGAAGCGCTCCCTGCGGAATATAGGCTTGAGATTGCTTCACTGCGTTCGCAATGACGAATACAGGTAGCCTTGTCGTTGCAGAAGAACCGCAATCCTACTATGCTGTAATCGGTGAATCTGCCATTACACCTGAAAACGACCGTTGCCGCTGGAAACGCCTGGTAAAATAAAAGGGCCGAAAGATTTAGGGGACTTAAAGGAAGAACCAACCACAAGCACGTTTCCCGTTCTTTTTGTCCTTCATGTCCTTTAAGTCCCTTGGGTTACCCCCCTCTGAATTCAACTGCCCTTTTCAGGTTTAAGAATTTGCCACAGACGCCCTTGGATGTTCTACGAAAAAGCGGGGGCCGCTTTGGTTTTGCGCTGCTCTGAAGAAAACTGATTATTACGGCGTATGCCTTTATACAGTATCTGGTAACCCCGTACGCTTCACCCCGCCTATAACTAAACAAGCAGGCGGTATATGGTTTCTCAAGGGGTTTTCCAGACAGTAAAAGCGGCCCGTCATCACATTCGATGACGGGCCGCACTTATCTAAATGTTATCTCAGAACTTTATGGGAGGGACTGCCTCTCCGCCGCCGCCGCTTAAGAACAGGCTGGCTATCAGCAGAGCCAGCACCGCCAGCGCTCCCAGGAAGATGTTGGTCGGGTCAATCGGCGATACGCCTTGGCAGCACGGACACTTGCCGCTGGATACCACCAAGTTCACTGCCGTACCCGGGGCCACCTGGGCACCCGCAGCCGGACTCTGGCTGATTACGCCATTTTCGGCGACAGCATCGTTGCACTCTCGATCTACCGTACCCAGACGCAGTCCGAGGGTGGACAGCAGCCTGATTACATCGGCCAACTGCATACCGGCGACATTCGGCACGGCGACCAATACAGGCGGTTCTTCAACGACGGTTACTTTCACCGTAGCCGTATCGCAGTTCTCCGGCACGGATTTTTCACAGATTCTGTACATCATCGTGTAAACGCCTGCAGCAGTGCCCGCATTCACACGAACGATGCCCGTGTTGGTATCGAGCGCTATGCCGGCCGCCTTGGAGGCCACAACGCTTATCGTTACGGTATTGACATTTGCCGCAGCACCGTCTAAGGTGTCATTAGTCAAAACGTTACCGACATTGGCGTTACCTGATGCACCCGTGAAATTATCATCAACCGCATCGATGACAGCAGGCAGTTCACCTTCACCTTCGGCGGGCACTTCGCCTTCACCTTCGACCGGCACTTCGCCTTCGCCTTC
>JAKJCY010000333.1 GCA_022706235.1 Candidatus Hydrogenedentota bacterium
CTGGTCGACATTATCATCAAGGGCGGTATACTGATGTGGCCCATTATGCTCTGTTCCGTCATCGGGCTGGCCATCATCATTGAACGCATCTTCGCGTTGCGCCGCGCGAGCATCGACACCCGCGAATTCATGGACGTGATGCGGCAGATGCTGCGGCAGAACCGCATTCGCGAAGCCATCGAAATTTGTGAAGAGACGCAGGTGCCGGTGGCGCGGATTATGAAAGCGGGTATTTTGAAACACAACCGCAGCAAGGAGGATATCCGGGAGGCCCTGGAGGATGCGGGACGCTTCGAAATACCGCGGTTGGAACGGTACTTGTCCGCCCTGGCGACCTGCTCCAACATCGCGCCGCTTCTGGGACTGCTCGGCACGGTCCAGGGGCTCATCAAGGCCTTCGCCCAGATTCAGCTCAAAGGGGGACAGGTGAAGCCGAGCGATCTCGCCGAAGGTGTTGGCAACGCACTTATCACGACTGCGGCCGGGTTGACGGTGGCCATCCCCATCATCGTGATTTATAACTATTTTGTCACCCGTGTGGATGGCATGGTACTGGAAATGGAAATGAGCTCTTCCGAGTTGATTGAACTGCTGACCCGTCATCACGGGGAGCGTGAGATTTGACCTATGAAATTCAGGAGAACCAGTGAGCGTAAAATTCATGCCACCATTGATTCGACGCCCCTTATTGACGTCGTTTTTCAATTGCTCATATTCTTTATGCTGACCTCCAGTTTTGTCGTGCATACGTCCGTTCCCGTGGAGTTGTCCGAAGCGGAGGGCGCCAGCGAACTGGATAACAAGGAAATGTCGATTACCCTCGTATACGGGACGGGCGGACCGGAGGACGGCGGCGAAGTCTACATCAACGAGGTGCCCATTACGAACTGGACGCAGCTGACGCGTTCCATGGCGGAGTTGCGTGATACGGACCCGGAGGCATTGGTCCTGATCCGTCCCGATGCGCGGGTGCCCACGGAGCGGTTGGTAAAAGTCCTGGGATTCGCGAACAGCGTCGGCATCAAACATTACGGCATCGCTGCCATTCAGCCTTCGGAAACCCCCTGACATGAGGTTTTCCGGTTCCATGTCTTCCACTGGCCGGAACAAGGGGTGCGAGGAGAAGTCCAGAGGACCCTTTTTATTGGGGCGCTTGCGCTCGCGCATGACGGTTGCGCTCCTTGTTTCCCTGTTTTTGCACCTGTCCATGATTACGGTGTTCCGGATTGTGCTTGTCCTTCCCCGGGAGAGGATTGAGTTTTATGAGATGCGCATTGTCTCTACCGTTGAGGAATCGGAGGTTCCGTCGATGGTGGAGAATGCGTCGGCCACGGCACCGGATGCTCTCGCGCTTGGGGGTGTCTCCTTGTATGAAGACGTGCCTGATGTGGAACTGCCAGTAATCGAATTTGCCGAACTTGAACGGCTGCGCATCCGGTACGGTGCGACGGAGCCGGCCGAGGGCGGCGGCCGCGCCTTTGAAGATTATGTTCCCACGGACAGTTGGGCGCGGTTCGGCGGCGAATTACAGCGTCTGGGCAGAACCTTACGCGAACTGGCGCTGCCGGGAGAAGAAGAAAAGCCTGTTGTTGCGGAACCTGTCGAGAGGCGCGTTTTACGGCATCGGCCGGCGGAGGGATTCGAAGCGTATATTGAATGGAGCGGGCCGCCACAGGACCGGGAACTGCTTTTCGCGCCGCCCATGAAAGTATTGTGGCAAGTGGCTCCGGGCGAACTTGCACAGCCTCTGGAAATCGTATTCAAGGTGAATGCGGGCGGACGTGTCGTTAATGTATGGAGCCCGCGGCTGGATGATTCGGGTGTGACGGAAGAAGTCCAGATGACCTTGTTGCAGTATCGGTTTGCGCCTTTGTCTGAAACTAAGGAGGAGGGCTACTCCCGGGAGGTCATGGTGGAGTCCGCGGAGCAGTCCGGGGTATTGCATATCAGTGCGGTGGGAGGCGGATTATGATAGAAATCACGCTCACTACCGCCGTGCTCCTCTATGGCGCGCTCATTCTTTCCGGGTTCCTGCTGTTGTATATGGTGAGTGAGCTTCGCGCCAGGCATGTATACCGGGTTCTTGAAAAGCAGTTCATGTGGCGGTGTGCCTTTTGTGGATTTTTGTATCTGGACGAGAACGCCGCTGTAATTTCGAAGTGCCCCCGCTGTGAAAGTTTCAATACCATGGAGGACGCTCTGGACAAGGCCGTGAGTAAGGCCCGACAAGTGGTCGTGGATAGTGGCGCGGAGAGGGTTCAAGAGGAGCCCGGGGCGGTACCGAGGCGCAATTCCGCGCGGCGAAAACGGCCCGGACAAACCCGGCGCGGGCCCAGAAGAAGGCGGTAATCAATTACAGGGGAGTATGGTTCCCATGCCTGGAAAAGTGTTGGCGTCAATCAGCTTGCTCTTGCTCGGTTGCCTGGCGGCGGCCGCGCTTTGCGAACTTCTGGTGCGGTGGCTGGCGCCGCAACAGGAGACGCCCCGCTGGTTCGAGGAAGACGAACGCTACGCCTACCGTCTGAAAAAAAACTATCACCAGCGGCTGACGTATCCCGGCGCCGGATTCGTTATGGACGTGCGGACCAATGCGTTCGGACTTCGTGACCGGGAGTGGGATGCTGACCTGGAAAGCTCCTGTACCAATGTCCTTTTGCTGGGTGATTCCTTTATTTTCGGCTATGGAATTAACGTGGAGGACCGTTTTGACACGCACCTGGCGGCATTGCTTGAGAGGGAGGACAACCGGTATTGTTTGTTCAACGCCGGGGTGCCCGGTTGGGGCACGATCCAGGAAACCCGTTTTGCTCGTGACCACTTCCATATTTTTGACCCCGATATCCTTGTGCTGGCTTTTTGCGGCAACGACCCCTCGGATGATACCCAATTTCTCAAGGGGGAGATGGTATTCAAAGAAAAAGGATTGGGAAATTTCCCGGGAAAGGCATGGCTGCGCGCCCATTCCCACCTCTATCGTTTTGTGCTTCACCATACCACGGTATTGCGCCGTGCATGGTTTATCAACGCACAACAAGCCGGCGATGAGGCAATCCATGTGGATGCGCAAAGCGCCGGCGTGATGAATGAAAGCGAATGGGAACGCACGCTGAATATCCTGCGTGACTTTCACGCAGAATTTCTGGCGTTTAAACCGGGGGGCAACATGATTCTTCTGGCAACCAATCCGGAAGACCCCGAGATTCGTGACCGCCTGCGTTCCCTCGACAATGGCGATACGCTGCGCTATCTTGACCTGCACGATGCTGTAATAAAATTGTCTCCCAGCGACCGGGTGCTTCCCTATGACCGGCATTGGAGTAAAGAGGTGCACCACATCGTGGCGGAAGAATTGCGCAACGTTATCGAACAGTTGGAATAGGGCAAGTTAGTTTTCAGAGAGCCAGGCCGCTTGTTCGCGGAGCGCCGCCAGTTGCTCCTCCTGTTCAATACTGAAGGCGCCCTGCCGGTGGGCGTAGGTGTCCATC
>JAKJCY010000334.1 GCA_022706235.1 Candidatus Hydrogenedentota bacterium
GCGCGTTCCCACTGGGCTTCCGTGGGCAGGCGCAGGGCGCGCAGATCCGGATTGGTGTTCACAGGCCACCCAACACTGGCAACGATATCGTCAACCGCGCCCGTATTGTAGTAGAGACCGCCGGCCGGGAAGTCGGGAAGGAGGCCCGCATTCGCCCGTATCCGGGTCAGGGCGTTGCAGTAGAAGGCGGCGCCGTACCAGCTGACGCTCACTACGGGGAAGGAACCCATGGAATAGCCGCTGCGGGTCTTGGGATGGAAGACTTTGGCGGGATTGCCGCCGGAACCCGAGGCCGAGAACCCGACATGGGAATTCGAAATCGGGTTTAAAAGTATAAATCGGGAATAAAGGGCTCCTCCCCATACATAGTTGCCGCCCGTGTAGGGCGTATCGTCGAGCGTCTGATTGGCGAACAACTTCGTTCTTGGATTGCCCTGGCCATCTACAAAATCTTTTTCCCAATAGGCCCAGTTCAACACGTCGCAGAACTCCTGGGTGGTGATCAGATGCTTGCCGATCTGGTACTCGTCGAGTTCCACATCATGGACGGGCAGTTCGTTTGTGAGTTCACTGCCCCAGGCGGGATCCCAAGCGTAGGGCCTGCCCATGGGGAAGACGCCTGCGGGCACGGTCACCATGGGATTCACATAGATGGTGTCGCTGACCACGCCGGACTCGGCGGTATCATTGCGCACCTTGAAGTAGACGGTGGCGTCGTATACCTGGGTGGCGAGCCTGAAATTGAGGGCGGTGCCATAGGCCAGCCACTCGGCGCCAGTGAAGTCGCTATCCTCACTGGCCATGTATTCGAGGCATTCGGGGGCGTAGATGTCCACCTCGCTGCCGAGAATGACGTCCTGCAAATCGGTGTCCGCGTCGCCGCCGTTGATGGCGAAGTTGTCCACGTCCGGCGTGCCGTGCATGAAGGTGGCGGTGACGGTGAGGTCATCGGTAACCATCAAGTCCTGGCGCGGATTTGCGGTGCTGCCGTCGGACCACTGATCCAGAATGTGACACACGGGGGCGTTCACGACGACATACACCGCCGAGGCGTTGCTGCCGTGTTCCACCTGCTGCACGGCGTTGCCATAGAGTGTGGCGGTCATGCCGGGCGCGAATTCGAGCAGGTAAGTTACGGTATACACGTTGATTTCAAATTCAGCGGTGACATCAATATCGCCGGTGACCGCCTGGTCGCTGCGCGGGTTGTCCGTGCTGCCGTCGCTCCATTGTACGAAGTGATAGCCGTAGTCGGGCACGGCCTCAACCGTCGAGCCGTCCATGCCGTGGGGCACCTGCTGGGCCGCTTCGCCGAGGAGCGAGCCGTTTGCGCCCGCCGCGTAGTTCAGCGCGTAGATGTTGATTTCGAAGTACGCGTCCACGGTGATGTCCGCTGTGACATTGAGGTCTTTGCGCGGATTGTCCGTGGACAAGTCGCTCCAGTTGACGAAATGGTAGCCGTAATCGGGAACGGCGTTGATGGACGGGCCATCGTCGCCTTCGTCCACGGTCTGGATGAACTGGACGACCGGCTCGGTACTATCGTCTATGAACAGAACGCCGTAATCCAGAGCGGTATAGCTAAGGGTCCAGAACCTGATGAATTCGGCGGTGACGCTCAGATTCGTGGTGTTGTACCGATCGGTGCGGTCGGGCCACCGGAACCCGTCGTCCCAGCCGTCGAAGCGCCAACCGGGATTCGGCACGGCGGATACGGTGGTGGCATCTGTGCCGTGCACAACGTTCTGCACGACCTCCCCGAGGAGCGTGCCGCCCTCGGGCGGCGCGTAGAAGTACTCGAGCAGGTAGGTGTTGATTTCGAAGATGGCCACGACAGACAAGTCATTCACCACATTGAGTTCCTGCCGCGTGGGATTCGGGTTGCCGTCACTCCATTCCACGAAATGGTAACCGAAATCAGGCACGGCGGTCACAGGCGTGCCGTCCGCCCAATGCTCCACGCTCTGGAGGGCTTCGCCGTCAATGACGCCGTTCGCCTGGGCGGCATAGGTCAGGGTATGCAATTGAATGGAGAAATTGGCCGTGACATTGATGTCCTGGGATACGTTCAGGTCCTGGCGCGGATTCTGCAGGGAACCGTCGCTCCATCCCGCGAAGTCATAGCCCTCGTCGGGCACGGCGAGGATGGGCGTGCCGTCCCGGCCGCGGTCTACGACCTGGGACAGTTCACCGGAAACCACGCCGTGTTCCCCGGCCGCGTAGGTCAGCGTGTGCTGGATGGTGTTGGAATCAGCCACCACGCGCACGCGCGCCGCGGCCAGGTTCTCGCCGGGGTAATCCAGGCCCGCTTTCCAGACGATATAGTAGCCGGTGCCGGTGACGAGGTCGCCAATATTGCCGGTAAGGGTATTGGCGGGGTAGGGGAAACCGTCGGCGCCGTCATCCTTGGAGAGGAACACCAGGATGTCGCAGGGATCGCCCGGCGCGTCGAGGTCGAAGTAAATATCCACCTTGGTACCGTTCATGCCGTCGGGACCCTGGGTGAAGGTCACATTGGTGACGACGGGGTCCATCGGGTCCTGCGCGAAAGAGGCGCCTGCGGTCAACAGGACCGCCAGCAGCAATAGCAAGGCGGCCGCGCCGCGTCGGCGGCGATACAGGAACATCATGCAAGCGCCGAGCAATAGCATCGCGGCGAATACGGGCCATGCGCGCAACGGCAGCGCTTCAAGATCGAGCACGCGGAACGCCTGGTTGTCGTAGTAGGCGCCCGCGTTGCCCGCGAGATCAAACCCGGAGATGACCAGGGCGGCCGGACCGAAGGGATCCTCATCGCTGACGGTGTAGACATAATCATAATCGCTGGCCTTATTGCCGAGCGCGGCCTCGGCAAGTCGGCCGTTGATGGTGACTTCCGGTTCGCTTCCGTACAGTAGCGGTTCAGAAACGTCGAATTTGATGGTGACTTCCGTGCCCACACCGGCACGATCGGGATTGACACTTACATTGGTAAATTCCGGCGGGATGCCGATACCCGGGCCGGAAGCGGTATTGCCCGGCGCGATGATAAGATTGCCCATAAGGTCCTGCAGGTTCAGCAGTGTCACCGTCACAGGCGCCGCATTGAGCATTTCCCCAATAGACCAACTCATCGTATAAGGTCCGGTCCCGCTGACGCCATAGGGAATTTGGGACAGGGTACCCCGGCCGGTTCCCGAAACCCTGAAATTGAAGACATCCGAGAAACCATATCCGGAGGTATCCAGCATGGCCTCGTTAAACGTAAGACTTAACGACTTTTCCGAGAGCGCGGTCACGTTTTGCAGTACCGGCGGCGCCGTATCCAATGGACCTGGTCCTGAATCGCCGGTGCCCACATAGGCCATAGCGTTCATGGAAGCGACGAGAATGAGTAGGGCTGTACCGAATGGCACTAACTTAAGGTTTTATGACATATCTGCTTCTGTGTGGTATCTCCTTGAATAGATGGCGGGGTTGGT
>JAKJCY010000335.1 GCA_022706235.1 Candidatus Hydrogenedentota bacterium
GTCATCGGTACCGTCGCCATCGGCGGCGCGACCTCAGGACTGGTCAGCACGGAGTCGTATACCCCCCGCGGACTCTTAATCAAGGAACTGGTACGGATTGTCCAAGCCTCGTTATACACGGAACAGCCCTGAAATGTTGCATCGGAAGTATCTGTCTGATTGGTTTGATCGGACAGGTCGAACGGATTTGTGAAACGCTCTATTAACCATCCGGAGGACACGTTGAAATGAATCAACCCTGCATTACCAACATCATGGGTATTGGCCTTATTTTTCTCGTCGCGGGGGCGGTCGGCGGCGAAGAGATTTCAGCGAGTACCACCTTCCTGTCCCTGGATGGCGTTGGGTGGGTGGCGGCAGCGGACCCGGACAACAGCGGCCGCGAAGCGGCCTGGTGGATGGCGCCGCGCCCGGAGGCGCAGCCGGTGCGCGTTCCGGGTATTTTGCAGGAGGCCTTGCCGGGATATCACGGCGTGGCCTGGTATTGGCGGGAATTCACTCCGCCGGCTAATCCTTATGAAGGCGGACGGTTACTGCTTTGTTTTCACGCGGTGGATTACCTTGCGGACGTCTGGCTGAACGACACACCCGTGGGCGGCCATGAGGGCGGTGAAACGCCGTTTACCTTCGACATTACCGCACTGGTGCTTCCCGACAGGGCGAACCGCCTCGCGGTCCGGGTGCTAAACCCGACGCCAACACCCATTGACGGGATTGTGCTTGGCCAGACCCCGCACCGGAATAAGGGCGCGTCCGGCATCGTGGTCGGCGGTTCCTATAACAGCGGCGGGATTATCGAACCCGTGGAAGTCTTTTGGACATCCGCCGTATACATCGACGACGTATATGTACACGCGGACTGGGAAACAGGCTTGGTTCGGGTGCAAACAACGGTAATCAATACGAATCCCTCCCCGGTGGAGGGCCAGTTTCAGTTTACTATCACCCCGGCTCTCGGGAACGCTCCTGCCGCCGTGCTGGCCTTCAAGCGTGACCTGCCCGCAGGGAAAAGCGTCCTGGAGTCTGGGTTACAGGTGGAACATCACCGTCTTTGGCAACTCGATGACCCGTACCTCTATCGCCTTTCGGCGCGCGTGGTACCGTCCGCGCTGGCAGGTTCTCCAAACACACAGGCACACGAATTTTCCGCCCGGTTCGGGTTCCGTGATTTCCGCGTGGAGAAGGGCTATTTCCGGCTGAACGGCAAGCGCATCTATGTAAAGAGTTCCCATACGGGCAACCACTGTCCCATGGGCGCCGTTTTGCCGCCGGACAGTGCGAAGGATCTGTTGCGCAAGGACCTGCTCTACGCGAAATCCCTTGGCTTCAATATGATCCGGTTTATTGCGGGCATGGCCCATCCTTATCAGCTGGACCTGTGTGATGAAATCGGTCTGATGGTCTACGAGGAGAACCTTGCGGGCTGGTGCCTGGAGGATTCCCCGGCCATGGCGGCCCGCTTTGATTTCAGCCTGCGTGAAATGGTACTGCGTGATCGGAACCATCCAAGCCTGACCATTTTCGGGCTGATGAACGAGGTGGGCAACGGACCAGTTGTGCAGCATGCCATTGCCAGCCTGGGAATGTTGCGTTCTCTGGATGATACGCGCCTGATCTTGCTCCAGAGCGGCCGCTGGGACGGCCAGTACCACATCGGCTCCGTGTCAAACCCCGGCAGCGCGCAGTGGGAACATGTCTGGGGCGTGGAAAGCCCGGAATATGCCGGCACAGCCGGGAACGGGCCTTTTGGCGGTTATTTTACAGGCGCGGGCGACGCCCATGTCTACCCGGGAACGCCCCATACCCCGGAAATTGAAGTGGGCATACGTACCCTGGGCAGCGACAGCAAGCCTGTGTTCCTGTCGGAATACGGCATCGGCAGTTTGATGAATGCCGTCCGTGAACTTCGTTATTATGAACAGCATGGCGCAAACCCGGAATGGGATGATTTCAAGTACTTCAAACAGACGGAGGAGAAACTGGTTGCGGCCTGGCAACAACTCGGCATGGACGGTGTCTATGCCTTTCCTGAGGAAATGCTTCGGGCCAGCCAGGAACTCCATTGCCGCCAGCGCCTGTTGGGGTTTAACCTGATCCGGTCCAATCCGAAAATTTGCGGCTACAATTTGACCGGCATTCTGGACCACGGGTATACCGGGGAAGGCCTGTGGACCTTTTGGCGGGAATTCAAACCGGGAATCGCTGACGTGCTTCAGGACGGTTTCTCTCCCTTGCGCTGGTGCCTCTTCGCCGCACCCATGCATGGGTACACAGACCGCCCCGTCAAGGTGGAGGTGATCCTGGCCACGGAAGACGCCCTGAAGCCGGGCGCATACCCGGTGTTCATGCGCATTCTCAGCCCCGCCGGTGTGGCTTGGGAGCGCCGGACCGAGGTGGTCGTACCTGAGCCCACAGAGGGAGAAGACGGTCCCCTCGCCATTCCCGTGTTCGCGGAAGACCTTTCTTTGTCCGGCCCGGGCGGCCAGTATACCCTGGCGGTTACCATGGAACAAGGCGGCGCGCCCTCGGGCGGACGGCTGGCCTTTTATCGCTCGGAGCCGCCCCGCGCACCCCAGCCTGTAACTGTGGCCGGTATGTATCTGGACCAACGCGTCACGGAGTGCCTTGCAGGGCGAGGTGTTACAGTCGTTCCCCTGGATAACACGCAGGCGGACACGCGCCAGGTCATACTCATCGGCGACATGAACGATTCGAACACCGATACTGCGGCAAGGACCGGCCTGCTGGAGCGTATTGCCCGGGGAAGTGTGGCTTTCTTTTTGAAGCCGGAGGCGTTCCAGAAGGGAGACGCACCCACCGGATGGCTGCCTGTAAAGAACAAGGGTGGCCTCACCCATTTCTCGGACTGGCTCTACCACAAGGAATGCGTTGCGAAACGACATACCCTGTTCGAGGGCCTGCAATCCCGGGGCATCATGGACTGGGATTATTACGGGCCAATCATCACCAACAAATTCTTTGAGGGGGGTGACATTCCAGAAGACATGGCCGCTGCCGCCTTTGCCGTCTGTCATTCCAGCCGTCCCGACGGTTTCGCGGCCGGTGTCATGCTCGGGGTATACCCCTTCGGTGAGGGAAAGATTATCGTGAACACCTTCACTATACTGGACAACATAGACCGGCATCCGGCGGCGGACAGGATGCTGCTGAACATGGTTGCTTACGGCTCGGCAAACACGGGGCACCCGGCGGTTCCGCTTCCGGAGTCCTTTCCTGCCATGCTGAAGGAACTCGGCTATTAACGTAAGAGTATTTCATGCCTTATCTACAAGGCATCCAGGGCACACTGTGCAAAGTGGTCCGGCATGCCCGGCACACACCCTTATCCCAGGATGGCATCCGCTTCTTCGAGGTCCACGTCCATAACATAGCGAATGCCGGATATTTCGGACGCTTCACGCGTCAACGCGGCGATGTCATTAC
>JAKJCY010000336.1 GCA_022706235.1 Candidatus Hydrogenedentota bacterium
CGTTATCGCCAAGGAACAAGCGCGATGGATAAAAATGTCGTCTGCCTATCCAGAGAATCTGAATCAGGGACAACAACGCGGCATTGACGCAACGGACTGGATTCCAATTTCCAGAACATGCTATGACGCCTGTCTCGATTCACGCGACTATCGCACCTGCCGGTAATCATTCAGGATGCGGAATAGGGAATGAACCTCTACTGGGCTCGGGTGTTTTGTTAACTGAAGTGAAGAAACCGTTAACTTGGGTTAATTCTGTGGCACTGTCAATGACCTGTGTTTTCACTTGAGTAATTATAGTCTTATCCAGCAAAAAACAGGCTTACGGGCCTGTTTTTTTTCATTTGGCATGGTCCTTGCTCCAATAGGGTATGCAGGTGCCGGATGCACCTGAAGATGAAATGGCTTATATACGAGAAGGAACATGACCATGACGGACCATCGCCCCCCTACAATTAAACGTGCAAACGGCAAGCGCCCTGCACCTGCAGGGTTTGCCGCCACCCTCTGTGTTTTCAGCGCACTCCTGATTCTGACGGCCTTCGGGGTCGTGACGGCGTGGTATTTTGCAATGCGCCGCCCTTCGAGCAGTACGGACCCCGTTGAAGCCGTTACCGCGGTCCAGGTGCGTCATCTGGTACCGGACAAACGTGAAGCGCCCCACCGGTTTACGCGGGAAGAGGTCGAGGCGATGTACGAAACCCATGTGGCGCCTCTGATTGAAACGATGCACGGGCAAAACCGGGCGGCGGTGGACCGTATCCTGCAAGACCTGCAGCGTGATTACCAACAGTTTTATGCGGGCATAGAGCCTTTCGTGAACGATTTAAGCGGGTACGGGACCCGGTTTGGGGTTACGGGCCGGTTCCTGTCGGACGCGGTGCGTAATTGGCGGGAGGGCGGCCAGTCGGCCCGGAGCCTGGAAAACTACATCGCGGCGAAATTCGAACGCCATGTCATCACGGAAGGCGCCGTCCGGGGACTGGTGCAAGCCGCCCTGGAACAATATCTTCAGGAAACGACGGCCAACCGCAACCAGATGCTTGTCGCGGTCCGGCAGGTCCTTCATACAGAGGCGATCCCGCTGGGAGGGCTTGTGGATGCCGCTGTCGTTGAAAATTTTGATAAGGCGTTCAGTGCCATGTTCACCGCGGTAGCCAGGGAACTGTCCATAAATTCCGTGGGTTATGGACTGGCCAGCCTTGTTGCCGGCGAACTGGCCGGCGTGGCCTGTGCGAAGGCGGCGCCGTATGTCGCCTCGGCTGTCACGCAGGTCATCACCCGGCTTGCGGCACCCCTGGCCGCTTCACTGACCACGTCTGTGGTTGCAAACGTATCGCTGCAAACCGCGTTGTGCGGGCTGACAACGGGCGGCGCAGCGGCCAAAGGCGCCCTTATCGGCGGTGCAACGGGCACCTCTATAGGCCCGATCGGTACGGCAGGCGGCTTGATTGCAGGGATTGCGATCGGACTGGTAATAGACCTTTGGATGACGCGCCATTTCGAGGAAAAGGCGCAACAAGACATTCAGAACCTTCTGAATACCCTTTATTCTTCCCTGGTTGTTGGCGGCAAGACACATCAGGGCTTGCACCCCATGTTCCTCGACGCCAACAACCATATCCATGCCATGACGGTCCAGGCGACGAAAAACATGGTATTAGAAGGACAATAATCATGACGGCGGCAAAACATGGTCCCATAAAGGACTTTCCGCGATGCGCGGTGATAAGGAGTAACACCATGACGGTCAACAGCACCCATACCAGGTATTCTCGTTTTTTTGTCGCCCTTGTTTGTCTGACAGCTGCGTCACTGGCCTGTATGCCCGGGGCGCATGCCGCGGCGGGGTTGTTTGTTAAAAATGGCGTGAAAGAAATCTTTCGGCTCGTGGGGCGCGCCGGCGGAAAACAGGGCATCGAGGAATTGTCGGGGTATTTGGGCCGTCAGGGCGTTGAGGAAATCGTGGAGCGAGCCTTGCGCGAAGGGGGCGAAGAGGCCGCATCGCGGGTCATACAGATTGGCGGGCAATACGGGGCGCGAGGGTTGCGTGCCGTAAAATCATCGCCTGCGATCCTGTCACGCGCCTTGAGCGAACTGCCCGCGGAAAGTCTGCGACCCGCCTTGAATATCATCAACAGGAAACCACGGCTGATGGGCGATATTGTCCAGCGGTATGGGGTGCGGGGCATTCAGGCGGAATTGGCTCATCCAGGAGTGGGCGCCTCCCTGGTGAACCGATTCGGCGAGAATGCCCTGAAACTTTCACAGCGGTTGGATACCGATCAAATGATAGCGTTTGCCCGTCATGCAACGGCCATTGAAACGTTGCCGCCCGGACCCCGTGCGGGATTGTTGGAAATTCTTTATAAAACGCCGGGACAGGTTCTTGACGCGCTCGAGTCCCATCCAAATGTGCTTGCCGCCTGCAAGGGACTTGGAATTACGGGCATCGTTGCGGCCGCCGCTACCGCTGTAGGGAACACGGCTTTCGCCGGTACCGCGGAAATTGTGTCTCCGGACGGAAAAACAGAAAAGACCGAAGGGATATTTACTGTTGCTATTCCTTATATCAGCCGGTCCGTCGGATTCGGACTGCTCTTCTTTCTCGCGGTTGTCGCGTTATGCTCGGGCATCGTTATCTTCGTTCGTTTTGCCCTGCCCGGTATTGCCGCTTACAAGCGTATGAAAGCCGAAGAAAATATAAAGGAAAAAAAGAGGAACGGCTCTGTTAGTGGGAAAGCGGCTTTAAACAGCCATTTAAATCTTCCATAGAGGCCCTTCCGCGTCCTATGTAGCCTGTTTCTCTGAAGATTCACCAAGTTGTGTATCAACTCTAGTTTCCTTTATGCTACAGAAATGCTTGAATAAAGGAAATGTTCATGAAATCCATACATAAAGTCATATTCGTTTGTTCATTGTTGTCTTCCTTGCCGACTATGGCAATTGAACCATTTTCGGGCGTGTATATTCACCCGTCGGAATTTTCTGATCCGGCTGTGGCGCCGGGGGCGCGGGAGGCGGTGATGGATAAGGTACTGGACGGCGTTGCTTCCTGCGGCTTCACCACGGTCATTCCCTACACGACCACCACGTCGGGCGGGGTGTATTGGCCGGGAACGGATGCGCCCATGGCGGGGGTGAAAGATTGGGATGCGCTGGGCATTTTCGTGAAGAAGGCACGGGCGCGGGGCCTGAAAATCATGCCGGCGGTGTGCGTGCTGGCGGCGGGGCATGACGCGCCAGCGGGCATATTGGAGCAGCATCCGGACTGGGCGCTACGTGATGAGAAAGGGGCGCCGCTGGGCTGGATTTCCCCGGCGAACGGGGACGCGCGGGCGTGGGTAACGGCGCTGGTGCTGTCCATGGTAAAGCATGTGCAGCCGGATGGGATTATGCTGGACTACATGCGGTTTCCCAGCG
>JAKJCY010000337.1:0-3012 GCA_022706235.1 Candidatus Hydrogenedentota bacterium
AAAAATGGAAACTGTAAAACGTTGTGTAAAGGGTACACATACACTTGGGGAAATCCGCTGTCATTTGGCCTTGTTGGCCGTGGGATACTGGATGCTGGTATATTTGGCATGGCGGGGATATATGGCGGAGCGTCCGTATTCGATTATGACGCACACGTTGAGCGCCTTGGGCAGTTTTGATGTGAATCACAATCCCAGAAACTTCTGGCTGTTTTCCGTGGCCATGATTTACTGCGGAGTGGCCATGATTCCCGTTATCCTTTACATAAGGCGCAGGTTCGCTGTCATATCAGAGATAGGCGCCAGAATCGGTTCTTTCCTTTTCATCGTGGGGTGTATTGCCATTATCTTGACTGGTGTCTTTCCTGATGCGCAAGGAAAGGTTGTTGGTGGGTGGGAATGGCGACATATTCATATAAAAACAGCTGTAACTATTGCGTTTGGATTCGGTCTGGGTGTTATTTGGCACTGGGTATTGATTCTTCGCGATATGATATCTCGGGGAACGCTGGCGAAATCAGGCAAGCTGCCTTATCTGAAATTGCTCGGGCCATTTACCGTTACCCTGCCTGTTTTTATCGCCATCGGTTACCGAATGCACTGGAAGTATCTCTTTGGCACTCTCCAAGCCGCTTTTCATCTATCCATGGAGGAGATGAATACGTATTGGAATCTTGTTCAGCAGGATTTTCGTTTCTATCCCTTGCTGGAGCACCTGTCCATTTGGGGGCTGACCATTTTTGTTATTTGGTTCGCGGCCGTGATGCCAAGGGAAGAACGACAATACGGGCGGTCTTAATCTCCTTTACATTTTGAAACCTTTTCTCCCCTTCTTGCCGTGTAACCGTACCTCCTTCCATCCGCCTTTCAAGACGCCAGGCATGAATGTAAACGTTGTTTCCTCCAGAAATATTTTTATTTTTCAGGGCCCGTTGACTGTAGCCCATCGTCCGTCTTGAGTGAAATTTATCCAATCACCTGCATCTTTTAAAGGTCAAGGTTATAGTGCAAGGCGCTAAAATTTAAAGGAAGCCATAATCCGGTCAGTCTACTGAGGTTATTCTTTGTACGACCTCTCAAATCCATCTTGGTATCTTCGCTAAAACTGAGTAAATATAAAAAAGCGAGTTATCAATGGGATTAACATGATTAAATGGATCTAACACGGGGATTCTGGTATTCGATAAGAGATACGATGGGGATTCTTCTGTATTCCTGTGATGGAACTATTCCTGCCTTATGTTTTATCGGGTAAAAGATAAGACTCTTCTTGCTTGCGTGGAATGTGGCAGTACGAGCTTACATTCCTTTTCAGGAACTCGGTATGGTGTCAGGAGATATTTTGCTTGAAGCGTTGAAGAGGGAATTTTTTTGACAATGGGCATGAATTTTGTTATCATATAAGGATGGATGAGGTGAAGTGTTTTCGCGCACCCTGCGGTATCAAGTAATGCCCCAAGGCAATATCGTCAGAAGGACCAACGTCAAGGAGAACTCTCGATGGCCGTTGCCCGCCACAATTCACGTGTTTCTGTCGGCACAATCCCCGATGTTCTTGAATTACCGGATTTGATTGAAATTCAAACAAAATCTTTCAAAGATTTTTTGCAGTGGGAGACGCCGCCGGATGAGCGGAAACCTTGCGGGCTCCAGGAGGTGTTCAATGAGGTGTTTCCTATAGCCTCCCCTAACGGGCTGACCCGCCTTGAGTTTGTACAGTATTCCTTGTCGCCCCCCAAGTACAGTATTCAGGAATGCCTTGACCGTGCTATGACCTATTCGGGGACGCTCAAGGCTTTGTTGCGTCTTGTGCGTTATGAGGAAATCGGCGCTTCGGGCGAGCAACGCGAAAAAATGATGCTGGAACAGGAGGTTTTTCTGGGTGAACTTCCCATTATGACCCCTACCGGTACTTTTGTCATCAATGGCGCCGAACGTGTTGTTGTCAGTCAATTGCATAAATCGCCCGGGGTATCTTTCGAGCATAAACAGCATCAAAACGGGAAGACACTGCTGTGCGCCCGTATCATTCCTTACCGCGGGGCCTGGCTTGAATTCGAATACGATCTTACGGATTACCTCTGGGTAATCATTGACCGGCGCAGCAAACTTCTGGCCACCACGTTTTTGAAGTGTTTCGGCATCGTGGAACCGGAAGAAATCCTGAAACTTTTCTACGACATAGAAACGGTCACGTTTAAACGGACGCGGGTGATGATTGGGAAGCGGAGTTGCGGCGCTGAAGAACTGGCGGGCCGTATTCTTGCATCAGATGTGATTGATGAGGAAACGGGCGAGGTGCTTGCCGATGCCGCGGAAGAGCTCAACCCTGTTCTCGTGGATCGCATCATGGCCTCCTCCGTTCATGAGATACACGTCATCGTTGTACAGGATTTAATCCGGGATCCGTCTATCCTGCTGACCCTCCAGCAGGACAAAACCGTAACGGATGAAGATGCACTCAGGGAATATTATTCGCGCAGTCGGCCCGGCGATCCCGCGACGCCGGCCACATGCCGTTCCTTTTTCAATAAGACCTTCACCGATCCTGCCCGGTATGATTTCGCCGCTGTTGGGCGGTACAAAATCAACAGGAAACTCGGCCTTCAGATTGATCAAAACAACAAAACACTGACACTGGAAGACGTGTTGAAGGCAATGCAGTACCTTTCAGGGCTTCGGGGCGGCGAAGGCGTATTTGACGATATCGACCACCTGGGTAACCGGCGAGTGCGCTCGGTGGGCGAACTGCTCGCGAATCAGGTGCGCGTTGGACTGGTACGTATGGAACGCACCGTACGCGAGCGCATGAATTATCAGGATGAAGAGAGCTTAACGCCGCAAAACCTGGTAAACCCCAAGCCGGTGAATGCCGTTATCAAGGACTTCTTCGGCCGCAGCCAGTTGTCGCATTTCATGGACCAGATTAATCCCCTGGCGGAATTGACCCATAAGCGCCGTCTCAGCGCTTTGGGGCCGGGCGGTTTGAGCCGGGAGCGCGCAGGATTTGAG
>JAKJCY010000337.1:3037-3402 GCA_022706235.1 Candidatus Hydrogenedentota bacterium
TTGCCCCATTGAAACTCCTGAAGGCCCCAATATCGGGCTGATGGCTTCGCTCGCCACGTATGCGCGCATTAACGACTTTGGCTTTCTTGAAACGCCGTATCGAAAAGTGGATAACGGACGTGTTCGCGCTGACGAAATTGAAATGTTGTCCGCTTACGACGAGGATAACTATACGGTGGCCCAGGCCAATGCGCCGCTGGATGCCAACGGCAAGTTTCTTCGCAAACTGGTTTTCTGCCGGCGTCAGGCGGATTATCCCCGCGTTTCGCCGGGTGAGGTGGATTATATGGACGTATCCACCAAGCAAATTGTCAGCGTGGCTGCCGCCCTGATTCCTTTCCTGGAACACGATGAAGCGAACAGGG
>JAKJCY010000338.1 GCA_022706235.1 Candidatus Hydrogenedentota bacterium
CACGGACAAAATGTGATGCTTTCGCGACAAACGCAACACGGCCTCCACCGTGTCCAGAGGAATTTCCAGCTGACAGATGACGGCATCCGCATTTTGAAAAGTATCTTCAAGGACCGCAATGTCCTCTGGCAGCAGGGCATTATTGGCGCCGGGTGCGACCACAATCGTATTCTCGCCTGATTTCGTAATGAGAATTACCGCCGTGCCGGTGGGCAGACTGGTGTCCGTTTTTAGAAAATCGAGCCGGATATTTTCGTGTTCCAGGCTGTTCCTGTGCTGCTTGCCGAAAGCGTCATTGCCGAGGCATGCGACGAAGGTGACTGCGGCACCCAGACGGGAAGCGGCTACAGCCTGATTGGCCCCTTTACCGCCCAGGGCGGTCATGAACCGGCCGCCTGAAATAGTTTCTCCCGGCTGCGGGAGTCTGCTGGTGTGCATCACCAAATCCATATTGGCACTGCCGACCACGAGTATTTTCTTCATGAGTATCCCTGCCTCCTGTAATTCGGTTACGGATATTATTGTACGTTACGTTGCACCGATGTGTTTTGTCCTCATATAGGCGTGACAAAGAATAACTGTGTCCCCCTTCGGGGGGGCCTGCGTCAAATTTGTGGGTTTTGAGTTTTACGCTACCGCCCGTTGTTCCCAATATTCCTCCATTCAGTTGGATAAAACAACGCGCCTCGGCACCGGCATGGCATTGGCGCTATTTACGGTCCATTCCATGCCGGATTGCTTGAACCGGCAGTCCGCAAGAGGTCTGCATGCAGTTTCAACGATTCCTGAGCCGATACATAAAGCCTGCGGCAAAAAGCCGTTTTCTGCCACCGCTTTGGTGCAATATTGCCACACACCTGCCGAGAATCTAAAATTGACACGGAATATTTTCAACTTGCAAGTGAGTTTTCTCGAGTATTCTGGTTTTGGGCACACCTGTCCTATACTCGGCACAACTTATTTTTGATTGGGTCAGGTCGCCGGGGCTTGTGTCGCCTGTTGCGGCAATCGCGCAAGTACCCGGAGGTTGTGCGTGAGAATGCCCCGGGCGCACAAATGTTCTTTGTTCTTATATCCCCACTTGTAAGCGGGACTGTCAGGAAATCCATGCATTATGATTGCGATGCGTGCTTCGTTCTAGGCGCGCGGCGTTTCATGTTGGCGGGACTGGTTATGTTGCAAGCGTTCTTCGAGACGTTCAAGATTGCACAGACGAAGATTGTTTTCGATTTCATCGCCCCTCAGCCGGATGTTTTCGGCACTGCCGAATCCACACGCACGGAACATCAATACGGTCCGGGCAAATCAAACCGCGGAACTTTTGATACAAACGGTTACATGTAAGTTCCTGATACAGACGCCGACAGGACCACTGAAACAACATCCGAATCAAGCTACAGCGAAAGGCTTGGAGTAAACGTTTGCGCTGATGC
Organism: Candidatus Hydrogenedentota bacterium; assembly: GCA_022706235.1. Lineage (GTDB taxonomy): Bacteria > Hydrogenedentota > Hydrogenedentia > Hydrogenedentales > CAITNO01 > JAAYBJ01. The sequence goes on from JAKJCY010000338.1 coordinate 1,434, forward strand.
TCCGTCTTGCGTTCCCTGTAAGCAAAGGATTGGATAAAGACATTTTCCAATCGGCCCTGCAGAATCACTTCATCTAGGCCACCCAGCAACGCCTTCAGTTCACGATAATCCTTGCTGCCAAATACAGGAGGCAATTCTGGACAAAGATCCGTTTGAAAAGATATCATCATCGTGGAGAGTCCTCTTTGTTCGGTTGCAAGCCAAGTGCTTGATAGACAAACGAAATTATAGAACTCTTTTTTGGACACTTTCGCTAAAAAGTTGCGCTATAGGTCTCCCGGAAAGGCCGTCTACGAAAGCAGGAGCGGTATGACACGTTATGACGCAGGCTCTAACTACATTGACCAGGTGGCCCATGCCGTCATGGGCATAGGCGGTTTCCTGGCCCAGGGGACCGGTCTTAAGTAGGAGGTTGCCGTTATTTAATATGAAGTTTTGTATCATTACGGCCTATTTCGTAGTCCCTGAATTACCTATTTTACAGCGTAGTTGTATTAGAAGCGTCTCTGCAGGAGACTTTAAAAAACGTTGCCATGCTAACCCGAGTGAACTACTATGCAGTTTCATGAAACCCTTAGAGGCATTATCACGGTATTAAACACGCCGTTCAAGGAAACGGGCGAAATTGATGCGATCGGAATGGAGCGGAATGTTGGGTATGCGCTCGAGGCCGGGGTCGCGGGATTTCTGGTACCGGCCATGGCGGGCGAAGTGGGATTTCTGTCCGATGAAGAGCGGGCAACCGTTGTTTCCACGGCGCTGAATGGGGTTAAGGGACGCGTGCCAGTTATTGGCGGGGCGTCCGCGGATACCCCGGAGGCCCGCTTATTTTGGACACAGAAGCTGGTGAACCTGGGCTGCGACGGCGTTCTGGTGTCCATCCCCTATGCTTCCAATGACCAGTACGAGCGGGAGGTGCGCGAGATTGCGGCGGCAGAGCCGCCTTTCCTGATGCTGCAAGACTGGAGTAGCGACGGTCCCGGCATTCCCGTAAGCCTGGTAACCCGTCTTTTGGAGACCATCCCTTGCTTCAAATGCCTGAAGATTGAAGTGCAGGATTCCGGCCCGAAATACACCGGGGTACTGGCTGCAACGGGCGGCAGGCTGCACGTATCCGGCGGCTGGGCGGTTACGCAAATGATAGACGGCCTCGACCGCGGTGTCCACGCTTTTCTGCCCACCGGCCTTCATCGCACCTATGTCCGCATTTACGCCCTGTACCGGCAAGGCCGGCGTAACGAAGCTGAGGCTCTGTTCGAGCGGCTGCGGCCGGTGCTTTCCTATTCCAACCAGGACCTTTCCTGTTCCATTCATTTTTTCAAGCAGCTGCTTTGGCGCCAGGGGGTCTTTGCTACTCCCCGCATTCGCCAGCCCTTGGCTCATCCCGTGGACACGTCGCGCTGTGAGGCCATGCTGTCTCTGGCGCAGGACATCGAGAACAGTTGTTTTGTCACTCTGGATACGCCTGAAACGCTATGAGGTGCACAATGGGTCTCTTTTGAACATAGGAAGGGATTAACCGTAAAAACAGCAGTTGGATTCAGAAGCAGTTTTCAAACCAAAGGACTTAAAGGACATAAACGACCAAAAGGACCATTTTTCATCGGGGCGGGCAACAGTTACAGTATCTTTGCCGAGAAAATGACAGGGCGTCAATCGGATACGATCTTAAAACTGTAAAGCCGGGCGTTTTTCATCCTGAATTCAAGGCATAGGGGGCTCCCTTCGGGTAGAGTTTTATGTTTTTTCCAACACACGGTATGCCGCACCGAGTCGCCGGACACGGGAATGCATGCCGCGTGTGTATACCCGGGAAGGGGCATGCCGGACGGGTCGCGTACGGCGACCGTCAATTCCCCGGCCTCCGCGTTGACAAAAAGACGGTCGCCGGTCCATGCCATGGGTATCGTCTGGACACTTCCTCCGTTTTCATCGGTGTCTAGGGAAACGAACCCGTCCATGC
>JAKJCY010000339.1 GCA_022706235.1 Candidatus Hydrogenedentota bacterium
TTGACGCCTCAACAGAGGGTGTAAAACGGCATAACTCCATCAAATAGAATAAGTTGTGCCTTAAGTTAGTGCCATTCAGGGCTGTACCTGTAATGCCTCGAGACATCATTACCTTTCCTCCTTTGCTTTAAGAACCATAAATAAAAGTACCTGCTTACACATTATATATTCCCTTTCAGTAGTTTACCACATCCCATAAAATTTAACAATTGTTTTTTCAGGCCCTACAAGAGAGAAAAAGGGGGACTGGGGCCTGTTATGGGCTGGTCAGAAAGGCGCAAGATGGCCAACGGGTCAGATGCGACAAGGCGCCTGTCTGTATTTATCAGGCATTGTATGCTTTTTGCGGTAGGCATGATTTTCAATAAATAATACTGCAAAAGGTATGACTCTGAAAGGGAGCGTAGAGCAGATGGGAGGAATTGCGGTCCCGGGCAGGCAAGGATGCCCGCACCACAAGCAGTCCTGCAGGCAAGGATGTCCGCCCAACGCACACCTGAAGGTGCCGGTCCGCGACCCGTCACAGGCGACGTTCTTTTTGCGACTCGTTCCAAAATTCCTTTCCGCTCGTTACCGCCCCGCTCGCTCCGGTCAGTGCGTCCCCAAATTCCATTTGGGAACCAGAGGGAAGTCGTCTCAACAATTTTTTATGTGCCCAGTAGGCGTACCTTCCAGGTGCGCCAAAGGGCCACAGAACAGGCTGTCGAAGTACTGTATAGCGCACCCGGGTAAGAAGCGCCTGCAAAAAAGCCCGGTTTCCTCTCGTTCTCACGCTGGACTTGCTTTATGGGCATACATCCCCCTTGATCCCCCTTCAAAGGGGGACCAGACACGCATTGGTACGGAACAAATCCCCCTTCAAAGGGGGGGGGCGCGTCAGCGCCGGAACAGGTCCCCCTTCGAAGGGGGTGGCGCGTCAGCGACGGGGGATGTAACGGTTTCGCTCACTCCTCTCGCCCAAAGAACAACTGAAGATGCCGGTCCGCTACCCGTCACGGGCGACGTTTTTCAGAAAGAGGTAACTTTTCAGGGGCGCTTCAAGATGATGGGTAAAGTAAGCATATAAAAATTCGAGGAGGACTGGTGCGTCGCCGGGATCGATCCCTTCCCCACGGTCATTCAGGCGGGCCAGGGCGCGCTGCAGCCGTTCCCGGTCCGCCGCGGAGAAGCGGCCGAGAAACATCCCGCTTTCCCTCGTTCCGGCGCTGGGGGCGATGCCGGACGCTTCCAGCAGGTCAAAGAGGGTTTCGGCCGCCCCGGCTTGCGGCGCGGTGTCCGGTTCGGTGAGGCGGTTCAAGCCCCGGACGAGCGCGGCGTACAGTTCGGGGACGGGTTGATGTTCAAAGGCGGCCCGGGACGCGGCCTCCACGATCACGTTGGCGCACGCGCCGCGCAGCAGGTTCCGTTTGAGGATGCCGTACCCGTCGAGTACGGAGACTTCGATGAGATTCTGCACCGCGCGGCTGTCCCGGTAGGCGTAGGTCAGTTCGAGCCGGTTGAACGTGTCCAGGGCGGTGTTCAGCGGGCTGTTTTTTCGGCGCGCGCCCCGGGCAATGCACGCCATGCGGCCCCGGTCCGGGGTCAGAAACGTGACGATGACGCTGGTTTCGCTGAAATCCACCTTGCGCACCACAATCGCTTCGGTCTGTTCATAGGCCATGGAGGATTACCCCTTCCAATCGGGGTCGAAATGGCGAATCAGCCGTTCCGTGGCGCCGTGAGGCCGCGGGTCGACGTGTTGCGGAAGTCGGTCATACATGGCGTAGACCCGCTGCCAGTAGGTTTGTGTCAGTGCGTCAAAATCGGGGGCCGGGCCGCTGAGATCGCGGAACAATTCGAAGAAGAAGAGCAGGTCTTTGCGGTGCGCCGACGGGGCCGGATGGAAGGGGGTCTCTTCCTTTTCCTTGCCCTCGAGCGCCCGAAGCAGTTCCGCGCCTTCCGCCATTTTGGCGTGAAACTCCGTGCGCGACAGGTCCACCTGGTTATAGTTTCCCCAGTCCGGGATGATTTCGAACAGGGGCAGCAGGGCGGCCAGTGCCTCCGCTTCCGGCCCGAACAAGCGGCGGTAAAACGACCGGGTGAGCGCCTGGTGGTCCGCGTTGGGCTCCTGGAAGGAGCGGGCGGACTGGTACAGGCTTAACTGGTTCAGGAGCGGGGTCATGGTGAAGCAGATGCCGCCCTGGTAGGGCGCGGCTTCCAGTTCTCTGCGGCGCTGCGCGTAGAGGCGGTCAAAACGGTAGTGCGGGAGAATGGCGTTCTCGCCTTCGGTCAGGCTGAAGTCCCAGGTCACAATCCGGTGGGTTTTGGCGATTTCACGCGCCCAGGGCCGGGCGTCCATGAGGCCGCCGTCCCGGTCGGGGTCGCCGTCGGGGTTGAAGGCCAGGTTGATGGCGACCGAGGTGTCGTCGGGAAAATCGGGCAGCCGCTTCATAAAATAGGCCATGGCCTCGTCCGCGCGTTTTTTGTCAAACTGCCACGCGGTGCCCTGGATGGCGGGGATGAATTCGCCCTTCCAATCGGGCGGGCCCTGGATGCTGCCCCACCCCCAGAAGGGCGTGCCCCAGGTGCCGATTTCAATTTCGGCGCCCGGCTGGTTCTGTTTCACCCGATCGGCAATCCGCAGCGCAGAATCGATGAAGGTTTGCGCCGTGCAGCCGTTGCGGGAACAGCCGCCCGGATCGCCCGGGAAGATACCGACAACGTCCAGCCCCGGCAGGCGGCGGGTCCATTCGTCCCACAGATGCACGACCTCCTCCCATTCGGCCGGCACATTGGGGCAATGAGTATGCCAGTCATCACCGACGGTGGTGAGCGCGGCAAGTAGTTTCACGCCGACCCCGCGTGTTTTACCGTGTTCGATAATGGCATTCATCTGTCGGGTGAACGCGGCGCCGAAGGGCTGTTCCAGGCCGGCGCGGCTGAACAGCCGGGGCACCAGCCAGAACTCGAAGTGGGTAAACCCGAAGTCGCCTATCATGTCAATGAACCGGAACCAGTCCTGGTCGCTCCAGCGGCAGGGCAGGTCCGGGTAGAGCATGTTCGGGTTGAAGGCGTTGAGCAGGTGCTCGGCGAAGTTGTTGTAACAGCTGCGCCGCTGGCGCCTGGCAGCGACGGGCGTGGTCTCCGCCATTGCCCAGGCCCCGGCCATGGCGGCCGTGCCCGCGAGGAAATGGCGCCGTGAAACGCTGCCGTCCCATGCGGCGGCGCCCGTTTTATTCTCCGGCGGACGGAAGGCGGTCCTGTTGTTGCGTAGTGTTTTCATGGGCATAGTATATCGCGGCGCCGCACACGGTTCCAGTAGCCCACCCCCGCCCAAATCCGCACGTAAGAAACCGAGTTGTTGGCGTAAAGCCAATAAGGACAAGGAACGTAGAACCGGTATTC
>JAKJCY010000033.1 GCA_022706235.1 Candidatus Hydrogenedentota bacterium
CTCGCCGAATGCCACTGGCTGCGCGGTCACGAAAACTGCATCATCACTGGACCCACAGGCGCGGGCAAAAGCTACCTCGCCTGCGCCTTCGGTAACCAAGCCTGCCGAAGGGGCTTCACCGTGCGTCACTTCCGCGCCCAGAGGCTCTTCCAAGAACTGGCCATCGCCCGAGCCACCGGCCGCTACGAACGCATGCTGCGCGCCCTGTTGCGCACAGACCTCATCATCATCGACGATTGGGGAACTTCCCTCCTGACGGACGAAGAACGAAGAGACCTTTTCGAGGTTATGGAAGACCGCTATGACCGGGCTTCCACCCTCATCGCAGCACAAGTGCCCATCGAACACTGGCACGAAACCATCGGCGATCCCACCCTGGCCGACGCCATTCTGGACAGACTGATCCACAACGCCCACACCATCACACTCAAGGGAGAATCCATGCGAAAAAGAACTGCCACTTGACTTCTCACCCCACACTCGATTAAAAATACAAACTACAGTTGAAGCACCCGCGTCGCTACGCTCCGATTCGTCCGGAACAAATGGACCGATGCAATCGGAATACCAGGGCGGAATCCTTCGGAATCAGAGGGCGCTTTCCTTCGGAACAACAGGGCGGAATCGTCGGAATACTCAGGTAAAAGAGCACGTTCAGTTAACGGCGAAAAAGAAGGCGAAGGCAAACAACTTCAGCCACTTCTTAATGAGCTTAAACAATTTGGAGGGAAAGATGTAAACATTTTACTCTGTATCCAGGACGAAGAAGACTCTGTAGAACCATATACATTAACTAGTGATGGCAAGAAAGTTAATACAGAAAATCTATTGATTCGCGCAGCAAAAGGAAACATCTCTATAAAACACTTAGTTTGGTTGAAAGGGTTGCACTATTTAATGGTACTGTTATGGGTGTCGTTATTTATTTTCTCGTTTATTTTCTCTTGTCAAAGCTGTGCCTTTTGTGTAAACGGAGGGTGAGGTATACTCATGAAGTTGTGTACAAAGAAATGATGCGTTGAGTCATAATTAACACCTCCTTGCGTGGAAAACCAAAAATGTCTAATGATGTAACAATTATTTGTGCCACCATAGTATCGGCAATATCGGCATTATGTGCGGCAGGTTCAGTAATATTTTCCAAGCTACAATATGAGCACTTCAGACGTCAAATTCAGTTTAATACAATCTTGGAGATTACGCGGATAAACAGAGAACTGATTGCGTTAGGCTTGTCAAATCCTGTACTCAAACCGTTACTAAAATCTAACGCGAATCCTACCCGTCGATCATGTCAACTATGGTTGAACCAGTTCATGGTTGTATGGGAAGCGCATAAACTAGGGTTCATCAATACAGATAATTGGGAGGGATATGAGAACGATATCCGTGAATCAATCAAGAATGATACTGATATGCAGGAACATTGGAGCGAAATAAGGGGAAAAGAATACTATCCGGAGGGCTTTACGAAATTTTTGGACGGAATGTTTCCTAAGCCGCATTCAAAAAGTATGACGAAAGAGAAATAGTCGCAGCACGCAACAATATTCTCGGAGCCACCCTATGTTTCTTGCGCTTCCCTTAAGCCCCCCGCGTATCTCCGGCGAAACTGATATTCCCGCAATCCCGCTATCTGCTTATACTTCCGCCGGTCTTTTTCAGGCAAATTCATCAGTACCAAGAACTGTCCAACCTTAGTCCGGCTCACCCGACCTTTCGCATCATCCTCTCCCCACCATCCCTCCAACCACAATCCTCATCTCCCCCGAGTCCATCTGTACCACCCGCCGTAACCCGCCTTCCGTAACTCCCCCCATCTCTTTAAGCCTCCCACGTAAATCTTCCGGAATTCGCATCAGATTCAAGAACTGAATCGCCCGTGTTCTGGAAATGCCCAGGTACTTAATTAGTGTAACAATTGCCCTGTCCTTGCTCGTTACATTTCTGGGCAACATGTCCTCCATCCATTCAGCGATTTGGATTGGGTTAAAACGTAATATGTTTGTTTTATTCATATTAGGCAAAAATTTGAAACGTTTTTGAAAGTACTTAATTGATACACAAACGGGCTGCCATAAAAATTATAAGGGCTTATGGATATGTCCGTAAGCCCTTTTCCCTATTCTAGGCTCTAAGCATGGTGTTCATTGCAAGCGTCTGACCGTTTCCTGTCTGATCGTTTCCTTGACATTTGCGGTATCTTGTGTAGATAATAAAAAGTGCGATGAACAAGCCAACCCTATACATGGAGACGACTATTCCCAGTTTACCTGCTGGCGGAGCCCTCGCGCGACGTTATTTCGCTCGGCCGACAGGACATTACACGGACGTGGTGGAAGCGAGACCAGACGCATTACGCTATATTCATCTCCGCAATCGTGATTCAGGAAGCAGGTGCATATTCCGGGCGCGAGCACTTTGTGAATCCGGTTGAGCGCGAGCAGTGATTCCGATTGCTCGCGAGCACCAAATATGATTAGCGCGAGCGCCTGATGTGGTCTGCGCGAGCGGGTTACTGCGGGGCGGATGAAGCATAGAGAAAACCTCGGTTACAGTATGCCGTTTCCCGGTCATTGTGACTGGAAGTAATGGCATATCATGCCGAGGAGATTTTCTAATGCGGAAAATCAGAGAAGTACTGCGTTTGAAGTGGGAATGCGGTCTTGGTGATCGCGTCGTGGCCAATGCCTGTTCTGTTTCCCGGAGCACGGTGTCCAAGTATGTGCGTTTGGCACGTCAGGCTGGGCTTTCCTGGCCTTTGCCGGAGGATATGGACGACGGCGCACTTGAAGCGTTGTTGTTCCAAAGTCCGGCGGATTGCGGCACGGGCAGCCGTCCTGTTCCGGATTGGCTGGAAGTACATCGGGAATTGCGCCGTAAAGGCGTCACCCTGCTGTTGTTATGGGAAGAATATAAGCAGGCACATCCTGACGGTCTGCAATACTCCCAGTACTGCACGCGATACCGGCAGTTCTGTCAGACCCTTGACCTGCCCATGAGACAGCACCACAAGGCTGGCGAGAAACTGTTTGTGGATTTTTGCGGCCAGACTATGCCCATTGTGAGTCAGAAAACAGGCGAAGTGCGCGATGTGGAAATTTTTGTAGCCGTATTGGGCGCAAGCAACTACACCTATGTTGAAGCCTGTTGGGCGCAAAACATGCCGTCATGGATTATGGCCCATGTACGGGCGTTGCAGTTCTTTGGCGGCGTTCCGGCGCTTCTAATCTGCGATAATCTCAAGCCAGGGGTTATTGACGCCAACCGGTACGAACCGGAGATGAGTCGCAGTTATGAAGAGTTTGCAGAGTACTATGGATGCGCCTTGTTGCCGACCCGGGTGCGTAAACCCAAAGACAAGGCCAAGGTCGAGAAGGGCGTTCAGGATGTGGAGCGGCGCATCCTTGCCGTGCTGCGCCATCGCACGTTTTTCTCGTTGCATGAACTGAACCAGGCTATTACCGAGCTGCTTGTCCGTTATAATCAGCGCCCCTTTCAGAAACTGGAGGGGAGTCGTTTGTCCCTATTCGAGCAGTTGGATAAACCGGCCTTGCGCCCATTGCCGGCGACCCCCTATGAGTACGCGCAATGGAAAAAGGCGCGGGTCAACGTGGATTACCATATCTCTTTTGACGGCAGTTTCTACAGCGTACCCTATCAACTGGTAAACCAGACCATTGACGTCCGCGCCACAGACACCGGTGTGGAGTGTTTTCACAAAAATAAACGCGTGGCCAGCCACCTGCGCTTACAACGCAAAGGACAGTATGCCACGGTAACCGCGCATATGCCCAAAAATCATCAGGAATACGCCCAATGGACGCCGCAACGACTGGTTCGCTGGGCGGAGAAAACCGGGCCGCAGACCGCGCTTGTTGTAGAAAGCATTCTTCGGGCGCGTCCCCATCCGCAACAGGGCTTTCGCGCCTGTCTGGGAATTATGCGGCTTGGAAAGGAATACGGCGACGAACGGCTTGAAGCCGCCTGTAGAAGAGCGCTGGCTACAAAAGCCGTGGGCTTCAAAAGCATTGAATCCATTCTCAAAAGCGGGCTGGACACACAACCTCTGCCCCAACGATCGCCGGAGAAACCGCCGGTGGAGCATGACAACATCCGGGGGCCGCAATACTATAGCCAGGCCATACAGGAGGAAGAATCATGCTGAACCACCCCACCATTGACAAACTTCACGAATTGCGTCTGCTGGGCATGGCAAAAGCCCTGAAAGAACAAAATCAATCACCAGACGCCTATGAACAACTTACGTTTGAAGACCGTCTGGCCTTGCTGGTAGACCGTGAACAGACGGAGAGAGACAACAACAGGTTGCAATTGCGGCTCAAGCAGGCCAAACTGCGCCTTACGGCCGCCATCGAAGACATAGACTTTCATCATCCTCGAGGCCTTGACAAATCCCTTGTCCTGAACCTTGCCGGTTGCCGATGGATATGCGAACATCACAACGTTATTGTGACCGGCCCCACCGGCGTGGGGAAAAGTTATCTCGCGTGCGCTCTGGCGCATAAGGCGTGTCGCGAAGGCTTCCGTACCTTTTATGTACGTGCCCCGCGTCTGTTTGACGACCTCGTTCTGGCAAAGGCCGACGGTCGGTACCGCAAGATACTCGCCGCCTTTGCCAAGCTTGACCTGCTTGTCATTGATGATTGGGGGCTGGCGCCCCTTACAGAAGAGCAAAGTCGCGACATTCTGGAAGTGCTGGAGGAACGCAATGAACTGCGCTCCACGCTGATTGCCAGTCAACTGCCCATAGAAAAATGGCATAAGATGATCAGCAACCCTACCGTCGGCGACGCTATCCTTGACAGACTCATTCATAACTCACACAAAATCGCTTTAAAAGGAGATTCCATGAGAAAGAAGAGAAAGACGGTATAAAAGCAAGGCTCAACGTCGCTACGCTCCGAGGGAGGTCGAAACACACGGCCTCCCTCACTTTCCAGGCATTGAGACGTCCAGAAAAAACATACTCAAACCGCTTCCTTCGGACAAACCGCTCGCACCCGGATTAAGTGCTCGCGCTAAACCGGAAACACCGCTCGCGTTCCTCCGGATTAAGTGCTCGCGCTCCTCCGGAATCGGTGGCCTACTCAGACCGGAATATGCAAGCAGGCCGGGGCGATTGTAGGTAAGCGGAAAAAAGAAGCGCATTTCTGCAGTCCTTTCCCGTGCTCGAAGCGACGCCTGAGCTTCAGGATCTCATCAAACTATATCTTGAGAAAGGCGTCGCGCCCCCAGGAAACGTTGAAGATGCCGCTCATCTTGCCTTTGCGAGTATTCATGAGATGGAGAGTACTTGTGCACGTGGAACTTCAAGCATCTGGCGAACGTTCTTGCACTTCGGCGTTTGCGCAAACTGAATGAGAGCAAAGGACTCTTCGTTCCCCAGGTATGCACCCCTGAGGAATTACTGGGAGAATGACTCATGCCGACCGACCCAATTCTACACGAAGTATATCGAATTAAAGAAGAACTTAATCGAGAAATCGGGGGTGATATGGAAAAACTCTTTGAGCGTTTCCGCGAGTTTGCCCGCCAGAATCCCGAACGCATGGTTCAACCGAAACCCAAGCCAATCAAGCGAAGCAAACAGCAGCCTTGAAATTGGCACGAGACAAGTCTTCTCTGCGTCGCCCTTCCTGTCTACGATAGCGGAAGCCAGGGGAAGAGGGGTTCTGCTATTTAGAATTTAATATGTACAGAGTGAATGGCCAGATTTTGATACGGAGAAATGACGGGATGCTTGAAGGGTGTGAGCGGGGTAGGCGGAAACAAAAAAGCCCTGCACTGTTTTTGCCGGGGCGGTAATTGGTCAGGGACATGCTGATGCAAAAGACCAGATATTTTCCAGAAGTTTTGGTTATAAATATTTTTGGAGGTGAGAATCGTTGCCGCCGGATATGTACGGGGAAAGCCGATGACTTTTAAGACCGGCTAAAACGCGGTAACCGTCCTCGACATATTATTCAAGTACGTGCGGGATGGGGGAGCGAGGGCGAATTAAAACCAGTTTTTGAATTGGAACGGAGAAGGGTTTAGAATATTGTTCGAGTCGGAAAGTTGAACAAAGGGAAGAGTTTTGCTAGTTGGAATATGTCAGATAAGGAAAATTAAGTAGTGCAGAAGGCTGAAGCAGAGGCAAAGTTTAGGGAAGCGTCACAGTTATTCAAAACACGCCAATATATGGATGCGTTACAACTTCTTGATGAACTAAATATATTTTTCCCCGACAAAAGGGAAATCTTACATGCACGTGTGTTATGTTTGCGCGACCTTGGACAGCTGACAAAAGCACAGTACCTATGTGAAACACTGATAAAAAACTTCAATAACCCTGAATATCATACGCTCCGCGCCGAGATTACAGAACAAAAAATAAAATCTCTCAAGAAAAGCCCTACAGGTCTCTCGAACATGCCTTCTTCCTCCGACAAGGAAACAGATGTTATTCTCCCGGATGTATGCGAAAGTCTCCCATTCTTTGCTACTGGTATTAAGCCTCATTTCATTAAAACCTACCCATTGCTACAATCTGAGCAGATTAGCGGCCACCAAATTCGAGGCTCGTTTTTAAGCATAAGTGATTTAATTCAAACTGATATAGGAATAATTATATATATATATGATATGTACAGTAATTATGATTATGAGCAAGAAAATAGTACATTAAAGCGTGTGCAATTTTTCATGCTGTTTGGGGTATTAGGCCCTAAGTTGCCAGACCCTGAGGACGAAATAAGAAAAAAAATTGTAGAAATGCGCCGTCATAAAGGAATTGTCCCTAAATTCAAAAAATTTATTCCCGCGGACGAATTAGAGATTTTACCAAGCAGTAATTTGATACTTCGAATCAAACATGGCAATGAACGATATGAGTTTCAATTGCATGTGGATGAACAAGAATGGAAAACTTGGCATAAAAATGCAATAGAGAAATTGGCAATTTTAGAGGATTCCCCCAGAGAAGGAAGTATGGCGGACCTTTTGCGCTGGGTGACTCGGCCGATCAGGCAAAAACCGCCATGGGTTGACAATGCAATCTCAAATTTATTGAAAAAGGATAGTAATGTTTTACAAAAAGAATGTGAGCAGTTTCCAAAAGAGATTGTTAATATGTTGAGGAATAGATTAGAACTGATAGGAACTAAGGATTCGCTTGCACTTGCTGCTGCAATAAAGCGAAAGAGATTTATATCAGGCTGGTGATACACTTTAGTTAGTGCATGCATTTTGCGCAGTAGTTCGAAAAGACATTTCCGTTGGGGAAAAATCCTCCGCCGTGTATCCTTATAGAAAGGATTTCAGGCCGAGGTATTAGGTGGGGAATAAGACTCAATATTTTTCTGAAGATAGGGATTTATAGGAATGTTAAATATTATTTGTAGTGGGTGTGGAAAAGGATTATATGTAGACGACAAATATTTAGGGCAGTGGGGTAAATGTAAATATTGTGGAGAACAGATACAGGTAATACATACCTCTCTAGAATATTTGGAGTATGAAAATAAGAACATTAATAATCTAGAATATGAAGAAAAAGTTGTATCCAAATCAAACCACAAAAGTAAGTCATCACCATACGGTGCTCCTATCGCCGATATACATTGGCTAAGAAGATTTGGTGGTATATTTTTTTTATATCATTAATTCCGCTAATATTATTTTTTTTGGGGCTGCAAATTTACAAAAACTTTATAGATGACCAGATAAAAATTGCAGGCATAGAATTCGTATGGATTCAGCATACGAAGAAAAATAACTCTAATTCGGATATGCCAATCTCTATTAAGGATAGTTTCTGGTTAGGGAAATATGAAGTAACCCAAGCGCAGTGGGAAGCAGTAATGGGATCTAACCCCTCACATTTTAAAGGCGATAACTTGCCTGTAGAAAATATTACATATGAGGAAACATTGATATTTATAGAAAAATTAAATTCTATGGGAAAGAGAAAGTTCCGCCTACCAAAATATAGAGAATGGCTATATGTCTATTATACCGGTAACACTGAAATAGCGTTTGACCTAGGAGATTATTTCTGGTACTTTTTTAATAGTAACGGTACTACTCACCAAGTAGGTTTGAAACAGCCAAATGCTTGGGGTGTTTATGACATGGGAGGGAATGTTGCTGAGTATACAAACCAGATTACTAATATGGATTGTATACCGATATACCGTATTATGGGTGGTTCATGGCTATCAGATTTGGAATATTGCAAACCAATGTTTAACACTGATGCGGTAGATGAAGTTCGACAGGTTCGAGATTCTAATTATTATTATATTTACAATAAAGATATAAATGGCGAAATAATAGAAGAAGATATTTGTTTTCGCAACTTAAATAAATATGCTATTTTATATTTTGAGAGAAATAACTTTATTGGTTTCCGTCTATTATGTGATGCCCATAATTAGAAATTATTCTGGCAGTTTGTTGATCTTTAATTTTGACAATCACCAACCAACCACTAACATAGTTGGTTGTATGTGGATATTCAGTCTTTCACTCCCCCGTTGCTTCTTTCGCAAATGATGCTTCTTTAGCTCCTGACTAACACATTAGAAACAGTAAGGTAATCAAACATGTATAACACTTGGTTTGCAGTCGCGCAGATCATATGTCTATCAATGGCAGTTGTATTCATTTGTCTATTAACAGGATGTCAAGATACAGGTATCATTGTGGGTAAGGTGACCACCCCCGAGGGGACTGCCATCGCTGATGTAGAAGTGTCACTTTATAATTTCCGTTCGGGAAAGAATTCCACCATCAAAACCAATTCAGTCGGGGAATATACAATAGACAGTGTGCCTCCTATAGAGACTCAGGCTGTTGTTTTTGAAAAAGAAGGGTATACTACGAATTTTTTATATGTGGCTGTCATCAAGGGTGTTTCCAGTAGGCTGGACGGTGTCTTAAAGAAACGAGATACATACATCGTGGCAAGAATTGAAGATGGTGCCCAAGTTGGCAACGCCGATGCATCCTTAATAATACCGCAGGGAATAGTAGTCGATGAGGACGGAGACCCCGTCAGTGGACCTGCGGAAATAAGTGTTACTCCAATTAATGTATCTGGTGATGAATTGTCGGTAATGCCTGGCGGCATGCTCGCCCGCACTGCAGATGGCGGCACAGGTCTACTCGAAAGCTATGGGGCGGCGGAAGTTGTCCTATCGCAGGATGGAGAACAACTCAGACTGACGGCTGAGGCCGCGCTGACTTTTCGAGCACAGCTTCCACAGGCGGATTGCGGTATCGCTGTATCCCCGACCACATGGTTTTTTGATGACATGCTCGGCCTTTGGACGGAGGTCAACCAGAATGTTCTTAATCCTCAGGGCGAAGACTATTCTATTCCCATAAATCGAGGGGGGTATTGGAACGTTGATGGGCTTTATCCACACCTGTGCCTGGAAGGAAAGGTAATAGATGCCTGTACGCTAAAACCCATTTCGGGGGCCAGCATCCTGGCAGAGGGCACATGCTATAATGGAAAAGATATGACATCCACCAGTTCTTTGGGGGACTTCTGTGTCTACGGGAAATCTGGAAGTAATCTGAACGTGCGTGTTTCTTCCTATGGTTACGAAATATTTGAACAGAACATCGCCTTGCCTGATAAGGAAGCCGATTGTGGCATGGGAGAATGCCTGGATTTGGGTAACATTCTTCTGTCTCCCATTGACTCAATCTGTGAAGGAGAGGAAGAGGGAGAGGGAGAGGGAGAAGGACAACTTCAGTGCATGATAGCGGGAGTTGAAACGCCCTATAAGTTTAGCCTGCCAAACACCGGCATTAAGTATTTTTTTACGATTGCCGCCTACGGCATTAGTTCTGATCCGGCTGTTCAAGTTCGGATATTACTGAACGGAGAAGAGCCAACAATTCAAAACGAGATCGCCGCGCAATGTTACACGTTAAATAGCACCAATTGTCTGAGTATCCATGATGAGTGTTATAAGTACGTTGCCACACTTAATTTCATTGATGTACCTCCATGTTATTTTTCGGAGATGCTTTACCAATCCTGGGAGGTCACACCTGGGACCGAAGTCACGATAGAAGTTACGAATGGGGAGGTCGGCCAAGGAACCAACTATAATTACCAAGAAGTGACATGCGATTGTATTTCAATCCAAGGCCAGACAATATGCAGTGCAGTGTTAGGAGAGAATCACCATATTATTTTAACCCAGTAGATTGTCCATGCCAAAAATCCATCCGGTCCTTTAGTCAGTGGGTTTCTTTTGCTTCATTCTTCAACGCATCTCCGGCGTAACTGATACTCCCGCAGTCCCTCCATCTGCTTATACTTCCGCCGTTCTTTTTCAGGCAAATTCATCAGTGCCAACAACCGGCCAATCCCCGTTCCGCCCATCCATCAAACCGTAACATGCTCCGGTTTTGCTACCTCCACCTCCCCCTCGTCGTCACCCCTGCCCCACATTCTTCAAACTTATCTTCCTGGTCAGCGGAATAAAATGAAAGTAAATCTTCTCAGTGACGGCCATGCTCTCATGCCCAAGTATTTTCGCGACAATGTGTACTTCAAGGCCCTGATTCAACAATAAACTGGCAAAGGTATGCCGGAGCACATGAAACGTAAACCAGGGAACCTTAAACTCTTTGCGAATCTGGTCGAACTCCTTCGGCAGCGCCCACTTCGAGCGTTGCATATTCTTGGCTTCAATTACATATCCGCTTTCCTTGCCATAGGACAACAGGATTTCCTTCAATTCCGGGAACAACGGGAGGGTGCGATAACCAGCCTTCGTCTTTGCGACCCACCCCACGATGCCTTTCTTGTTATTGCGTTCCTTCTTTGTAACGGATATCGTATCGTTTTCGAAATCAATGTCTTCCCACCTGAGATTGGCAATTTCACCCTTGCGCAGGCCGCTGTACCCCCCAATGGCGATAGCCAGGTACATATCCCGCGTTGTTTGTTTGGCAATTTCAATCAAGCGTGAAAGTTGGTCCATCGTTAACGCCTTTGGCTTCTGCTGGGTATCAACCTCAAGTTTAATCTTCTTCCGTATGCCGTTCGCTGGATTTTCCCCGCTGAAAAAGCCCTCGCGTATTGCCGTATCAAATATCGTCTGGATAGCACACAGGTTGTAGTTGATGGTTTTATCTGAAATTTTGGTTTTCTTGAGGGCCAGCATCATGGACAGAATTTTTTCCGGCGTAATGTCCAGAACGGTTTTCGGCTTAATGTACCGAAGTAGCTTCCGCCAGGCAGTTTGATAGTGTTCGAGCGTATGCGTCCTACGGTTTTCTTTGGCCCATACAAAAAATCGCTCCCAGAATTCCTCCACGCCAGGATTGACAATATCGGGACCATCTTCCGCTGCCTCATTTTCATCAAGCGTAAAAGAAATTGGCTTCTCGCGCGGCTGGATACCCTTAATCTTCCGAATCTCCGCTTCCAGCTCCATTATCCGAAGTTGTTCAAAACTTACTTCCCCGGGCTGAAATCGTGAAGGGTCCTTCTCGTAGGCGGCAATATCCTCGGCGTAATACTTTTCAAGGTAGGCAATACGCTCCATCTCTGCGCGGTTGTACATATCCCGTTCCAGTTGGGCTATACACTGTCTCCGCTTGGAACGCGCCTCCCGCTCGTTTTTGGTTTTGAGGGACCGCCCTTTGTACTTCCCCTCTGCATCCGTATAATACAAGTACCAGACGCCATGTGTGCGTTTGACAAGATAAGCCTGAATTTTTGGCATAGCCTGAATGTTCCTTCCGTTACGGTTAAAACAGACTGTTAGTACAACTGTTAGTAACTAATTTTAAAAGAAGGAATGCAGCAAAAACAAAATCAGTCAAAATTACATTGTAACATACTGTAATTTAATGATTTATTTTGCATTTCGCGACATTATTAGGCAGAGAGCGAAATATAAATGGAATTTGGGAACGAGACGAATAAACATTTATTACTAATGTATTATTCACTGTCGTTTTTTATCCCTGTATTAATCATTTCCGAAGTACTACTGCTCCAAATACTGTCGGAGTCGGAGTACAACCGAACTGCTCTAAAATATGGGTAGTCTTGCTCTTTTGAGAAATTGACATTTGTAAGATCTCGTTGGCCCTGAGTTTTATTGCCAAAATCTCGAATATTTACTGTCCCGTCACGATTAACTTCACTTACGATGCCTGTATGTCCGCTACCATCCTTTAGGTTGTATTGCACGAGATCACCAACCTGTAGATCGTCTTTATGAACCGGTTTCCCCAGTCCTTTCTCAATAAGAGCATGCGCAACACCACCAGCTTTATCACTGTTATTCTTTACATTTTGTCGGTACTGCTCAGCAGTCATCCCGGCATTTGCAGCTTTTGTTGTTGTATCACGATCGAGGCTTATCCCCGCCGCTTTAAGAACAGATAAGACATAAGTTACACAGTCAAAGCCACCATTTGGACTCCGTTTGGGATGATAATATCCTCGACTACCCCTTTCGGAATATCTAACTTGCAAACTTGCCGAGAGCAGATTCTGTACTGTAGAATTCGGTTCATTACCAAGCATATCAATGAAAACAACGGGGCGATTCAAGGTATAACTATAAGAATTCAAAAACTGTGGTGTGCCTAACCACTTTACAGGCATTTCAACGGCAAAATTGTCAACAGTACAGAACATTGAGAAAGAATGTCTATAACGAGATTCAAAAAAGTAGAGTCCACTTTCAATATCATGCTCTTTCCCTGTGAAAGCATAATAATTTGCCCTATTTAAACACTCCTTGCGTGGATACCCAAAAGGGTAGTTAACTTGTTGTTCCGTGACAACCACCCCCGCATTCAATGTAAATACCGTTGACCCCAAATGATCATGCAGATAAAACGCTGAAGGCTGGAGGTCGAAGGCTGGATCCATTCTCGCAACACGATTCATCCCCACATATACATACTTATGCAATTCCCCCTCTCTTACCTCTGAGTTCTTATCCACATAAAACACCGTCTTACTCGCTTCCCCCGGGATGCTTTTCTTCTTTCGTGTATCGGTAAAATCGTATTGGTAATCGGCGACAACCGATGCCTTGGTGATTCCGGCGAGCCGGTCCTTGTGGTCCCAACTCAGGCTCATATCCCGGTCGCTGGTCATGTTCCCGTTGGCGTCGTAGGTGAACGCCATCGCCCCATCCGGTCCTTTTTCCGTTCCCGTAATGGCATGTGGCCCGGGCTGGTCGGCGGGGCCGCGGCCGATGCGGCCGGACGTGCCGCCCGTGCCGCCGGAGGTCATGGCGCCGAGGTTCATGAGGGGGTCGGAGTCATTCAGTTCGGCTATCTGTTTCACCATATTGCCTATAGGGTCATAGCGATGACTAATGGTCCCGTACACATCCGTATTGGACGACTGGGTCAACCGGTACAGGGAATCGTATTGGAAGGCCTGGGTATTGTCGAACTTTTTGGATTCCTCCAGGGTGATGCCCAGTTCGTTGCCGATGACCTGGTAGTCGTTTTCCGTGCGGCTGTCGGTGATGGCGGTGATGTTGGATACGCCGTCGTAGGTGTAGTTCAGGTCCTGCAGGGTAACGCCGTCGCGCGGACGCACGGTGCGCAGGCGGCTCAGGCGCAGGCGCGTATCGTAGTCGTAGGTGGTGCTGGTGCCGCAGGCGTAGTCGAGGCGGGCGTTCTGCCCGGCGGGATTGTAGTCCACCCGGGTGACCACGTTCGGGATGGCCTCGAGCAGGCCCCGGGCGTTGTAAATGTAACTCACCGTCGTCTGGTCCGGATAGGTCAGCGTGGTGACCCGGTCCATGGAATCGTAGTCATAGCCTGTGTAGAAATTCCGCAGGTCTTCGGGGCCGGTGTCCTGAATGCGCTTGATGGTCCACGCGACGCGTCCCCGGGCATCATAGGAGTTATGTTCCTCGCCCGACTGATCGCGCACCCAGGCCAGGTACCCCCGCACATTTTCGGCGGTCTTCACGGGCTGGGACTTGGTGTTGCCCGCCCGCGCCGCCAGCACCGCGTCGGCCACGTCCACCTGGTGGTCCTTGTTCAGGTCGAGGTCCGGCGAAGCCGCAGCCGCGCCTTCGAGGATGGCCTGGCTGACCGCGCGGTCCGGGGTGGGTTCCCAGTATTCGCCCAGCGCCACCGGCCCGAAGGCAGTATCATAGTGATACTCCACATCCGGTTTTGTCGTGTCCGCGCCGTAGTATTCCGCCAGCAGCCGGTTCACGCCGTCGTAGGCGTAGCGGATGACCTGGTCCTTGGCGTCCGTGGTGCGGACCAGATTGCCCGCGTCGTCATACTCATAGTACATGTGGCCCCGGTCGGGATCGTTCATAAAGGTCTTGCGGCCGAGCCCGTCGTATTCGATAAACTTCTGGTTGCCCTGAGAATCGGTATAGCCCGTGAAATTGTCGAGCAGGTCATAGGTATACCGGGTCGGCCACCAGGTTAATGCACCCGGTTCGCCGTTGTTTTTAAGTTTTACCCCTTCGTACACCTCGCGCAGGCGCCCCTTGCCGTCCTTGTCCTGCAGGCCGTCCTCCACATAGCGCATGCCGCATCCGGCATGAGGCGACGCGGGATTGGTCTGTTCCTCGTCGTACACGGTCTTTTCCAAGGGCGCATACGCCGTCTGGGAATAAGAGCCGTCGGGCTGGTCCATCCGGATTTCCCGGCCCAGGGCATCGTAATAATGGGTCGTGCAGCCGCTGTTGTATGTGGGGTCCACATAGTCCAAGCCGCCGGTTTCGATATAGGGCAGGTATTTCTTCCACGGCTGCTTGCGCGCGTTGAACACCACCGTATCCGATACGACGACCTCCCCGGCGTTTTCACTGTCCGTACGCGTCATGACCTTGCGGCCCAGACCATCATGATAAGTGCGCGAACATAAGAATTGCGGATTGCGGATTGCGGATTGCGGATCATTTGATTGCGGATTGCGTTGGCGGGTTTCAACCCAGTTGATGATGTGCCCGCCGCCCAGGTCGTGGGCCAGCACGTAGTCGTATTCCACCGTGTGCCCCGTGTCCGGCGGTTTCGTGATGGACGTGAGCCGCCCAAAGGTGTCATACCCGTAGGTCGTCGTGAACCCGTTGAACTCCGTGGAGGACGTCATCACGCCGAAACCATAGTCATACGCGGCCGTCATGGTCAGCGGAGACGCGCCGTTGCCCGTGTGGATGATTTCTTTCACCGGGAAGGTATGGAAAGTATCGTCATAGATCAGTTCCCGGTAATGGCCCGGCGCACTGCCAAACAACGCGTCCTCGATGCGGATGATGTTGCCGTAGGCATCGTAGGTGTTGCGGACGGAGGCCACATAGTTCCCCTCCGCGACCCAGTCCTCCTCCTCGGTCAGATTCCCCTTGCTCACCTGTCCCAGGGGCAGGTCGTCATAGTAACTGCGTTTTTCCGCCACCAGCACGCCGTTCTCGTCCTTGGTGGTCTGGGTCACCACCTTGTTCAGTATCCAGGCACTCAGCCCCGAGGCATCGGCGGCGGTGTAGGTCGTTTCCGTTACCCGCTCGTCGTCCCATGCGCCGTCGAGACGGCCGAATTCCTGCTGCCAGGTACGGTTGCCATACGCGTCATAGTCATATTCCCAGCGCAGGGTCACCGGCGTACCCCGACCCTGCTCGGTGATTGTCCGTTCTCGTGCCGTTTGCGCTGCGAAGTTCACTACTCGCGTTTCGCCCGGCGCTCCATCGAGCAGTTTCCGCGCCTCCCAGGTCAGGTCTTCGCGGTAAAACACATTGTCGCCGCTCTTTTCTGCCGCCCGCGCCTCGAAGGAAAGGGTTTTGCCCTTCAACACTTCGTACTCCACGCCCGTATCAAAAATATGGTCGGTGAACAGGTCCGGCAGGGAACTGTCACCGAGTTCCCGTTGCGTAGCGGCCGCGAAGCCCCGGAATTCCCGTTCCAGACCGTCATAGTAAGCATCTTGATAGGTAATTTCAGTCACGTAGGGCGCGTTCACGCCATCAAAGACCTCGGTGCGGGTGACTACAGGAACCGGGAACGGCGCCCACTGCTTCCAAGGGGAGCCGGCCTCGCGGGCGCGGACCATTTCCGCCACGCTGGAACTGTAGGTGAGGGTTGTGGTCAAGCCAATGCCGTTGGTAATAGTCTTCAACAGGAAAGACTTGTCCCCTTCGAAAAGTTCCACATAGTGAAACCCTACGGGCATTTGGTCGGGGAACTGCTGCTGCCCGGTACATAACAGCAGTTCAAGCACGCCGTCGCCGTCCACGTCCACCAGGCGCCATGCGGTCGCTTCCGGATTATAATAAACTCCCAGATTAAAGGCCTGCTTGTCCGTATAGCCCTGGCCGGCACGGTTCAGATAAACCTCAAGAGAATACCCAGTTAGACCCACGAGGTCGGCATAACCGTCACCATTGATATCTTCAACTTGCCAGTCACTCATCTGGTCGTTCACGTCGCCGTAGTCCGGGCCGCCGCGCATGGTCCGGCCCCCGGCAACCGGCTCGAACCGCCCCCGGCCAAGAGAGGGCCACCAGCGTACACCGCCGTTCGTGGCATCGCTCAACAATACCAGGTCAAGCATCCGGTCGCCGTTCATGTCCGAAAGCAGCAGGCGACCGTTTGAGGCGGCAAACGTGGTGGAAAGGCCGGGAACGATATCGGTCATGGTCTGCGCTACATGCTCGAAGCGGCCGTCGCCCCGGTAGAAATAGGCGGAGAAAACCACGCCCGTTCCCGAAGCAGTGACCGCGGTCCAGGATCGCAGTGTGTCTATGTTTTTATCGAAATCAAGGTCCGCCGAACGCACCTCATCGCCCGTGAACACGTGTTCCGCCGTAACGCCGCCCAACAACTGGAACGGGTGTTCCTTGGCGGACCATTTGCCGCCTTCGTTGGTCTTGTACACGAAATTTTCCGAGAGTCCGCCCTTCTGGGCAATCAGGTCCACGCGGCCGTTGCCTGTCAGGTCGCGCAGAAAACTGTTTTGCGCCTGGATAGGATAGCCCGCGCTCTCCGCCTCCGACAGGGCCACGCGTTCGAACCGGCCCTTGCCCAGGTTGCGATAGAACAGGTCAAATTCGAACCGGTCGCTGCCACCATGCTTGCTCGCATACAGGTCCGGCAACCCGTCCGCATTAAAGTCAATGACCTGCGCCGCACCGGGAAAATCGTCCCCGTTCTGGCCGTCACGCAACAGGAAGGCGCCGCCCAGGCCCGAAACCGGTTTCAAGGTCGGCGTGGCGGCAAAGGCCAGGGACGTGTAGGTGAACGAGGCCGGCGGCAGGGCGGACGCGCCATCGTCGCCCACCTGGGTTACCGATGCCAACAGCGATACTTCGCCGTCGCTATGATAGGCCAGGTCATACCGCCGGACCAGCAGGGTGTTTTCATACACCCCCACGGCGATCAAACGTTTGGCCGTGACCATGCGGAAGGTGGGACGGTAGTCCTCCACGGGATCCGGACGGGTATCTTCATAAGTGAAGGCTACCTTCATGGTATTTCCGGACGCCCCCGAACCATCGTCGTTGTAGGTAATGGCTTCGCAGTATACCTGGTGCTGGTCTCGGTGATAGGTGAAGCGTACCGTGTTACCGTTCGGGTCCATAGATTCCGCAATAGACCACAAGAACACATTGGACGCATTGTCCGGGTGCATAATCCGCGCCTCCGTGGCCGTGCCGTCAAAACACGTTCCCAAGGCGTGTTTTATCCCGGAGGTTGTCAGGATTTCCCAGCGCTGCGCCCCCGGGTAATAGAGGTATTTCGAGAAGGTGGCTTCATTTTTCTCGCGGTAAACACGGACAGCACCCGCGTCCAACGTTTCCACCAGCACCAGTTCATCGCCGCCAATCGTAATAAAATGGTCGCCGTCCGGCCCGTCGTCGTACCGGGGCAGTCCCTTGTCCGTCTGGCGCTGTATGCCCGGCAAGTCCAACCGCCAGCCCATACCGAGTGCGCCGTTGCCCCAGCCGCCGTTGTAGCGGAGCACCAGTTGCGGGGCAAACCCGGCACGGCCCGGCGCCGCCTTCAGCGGCACGGCATAGGACGCCGTGCCGGTGTTCAACTGCGGCTCAAAAGACTCGCCCAAGCCTTCAACAGCACCCGGGCCGGAAGGTAGGGACAGTATCTGCGGGCTTACCCCGGACTTATTTGGGGATTCTGCAACAATCGCCTTAATAGTTAAAAATATCCCTAAAAATATTACATAAAATAAGGAATAAAATATTTTTATAGTTACTTTTTGCATGCGAAATACTAGATTCCCATTAAATACCTTTATGTGCCCAGCCAATCCAAAGTTGAATATCCGTCAGAAAATCTTCATTTGGATTTTGGGGAATGGGATTGTTTAGTGCTGTAACTAGTTTCTCAAAAAATACATGGCTTACACCTATGTCCCGGATAATAATCTCCCAGTGATCGTTAGCCACGGACCTGTCTGTAAAATCAAGCGATATCGTGGATAGAGAAGCGCCAACAGCATTTTGATTTAATAGGGGACAAATTATGCCTCCCACACTGCTGCTGATTAATTCACCTGTTTCATTGACAATTCCAAGGAGTCCTGTCGGCATTAATTGCTCATAGGCAGAATAAACAGAGATTGATTTCCACGGGTCTTTTATACGACCCGTAAGTGGATCTCTGTCAAGAAGAAACCGCGTATGTTTGAGATAGCTGTTTCCTTTTTGGTAAATCTCTATTTCAGGAGCGTTGTTTATGTCCACGAAAGTGCCTACAAAATTTACACGAACCCCCTGAACGTTTGGTATAACGCCAGTGCCTGCGCAGGCCGAATGTTGAAAACCGACTATTTTTGCGTTAAGTACGTCAGCACCGAAGGGATTAAAACCATTTATTGTCGAGGTATCATTGGCAGGTTCTCGGGCAAACAAGTCGGTAGAGAATATCAACTTGAATATTTGCGTTCCGGAATCTGTTGAAAGGCTATTACGCAGTGCAGCACGAAATGCAGCTTGATAGGCTTTTGCACCCTCATATAAAATACTATCATTTGAATCAAAATACCTATATATGGATTCATTGTCCACTTTGGTTATTACAATAGATCCTTCTGAAGCCTTATAGCTTACTTCTGTTGGGACAATTACATCGTATTTTAAAGATAAAATGCCTCTTTGAGGACAACTGGCGTCTTTTGCGGAAAATAGAAAATCGGTGCCTGCCAAAGCTTTCATATCATAAATCAACCCACCGGGCGCATCCGTGGAACCGCTATGGAAATGTTTTGCCTTTCGTGCCTGATACAGTTTTTTGTAAAGGTTTTGCAAAATCCGGTTGGGCTGTCCATCTGTTTCAGGAGGCTTGTTTGCATAGTATTCAAGCGCGCGGAGAGCGAGGAATGTCCACATTTGCGCTCTCTTAAACGCAGATTCAGCCAATAACATATCATTTGTATGCACTTTTCGAATATCATTATCGTTCCACCCAAATTGCCCTTCATTTTCTGCTAATTTTAAAGCGCGTGAATAATCCGATATTAAACGGACGGCCTCATCCTGCAAGTTCATTAGTTGATCCAGTTCTCGAGTCAAATCACGTTGGCACATTTCGATATTCAATGATAAATTCGCTTGTTTAAGAGCCAAGACTTTAATTTCTTGTTCCGTACGCAAAAGATCTTTTCGATTATCCAACATGACAATGTCGGCACGTTCAATAGTTTGTATTTCCTGAATTTTTGCGTCAATGTTGGCCAGGTCCATTGCCAATTGACCTTGCATAGCTGCAATCTTACTATTCGATTTATTTTGCCAGTAGATATCAATTCCCTTATTCGTCTCTTGCATTCCCATCATAATAAATCCAAAACCCGTTCCTTCTCCGCCAGAACCTCCGCCTCCTCCAGAACCTCCCTCCTTCCCAATCTTATTCTCCAACAGTGGGGCTTTAATTTCTCCAACGTATTTTTCCGCGAGTACTTGCCATTGTCCATACATGGAAGAACAACGTTGGGCTTGAGCCTGTTTTAGTAAGGCCTCTTTCTGCAAAGTACCCTTTTCACGTATTAGTAAGCCCACGTTTTCTCCATTTGCCAAAATTAACTTAGCAATTTCTTCAGATATACCAGTTATATTCTTTGCTGTAGTTTCACGTATCTCTATTTCATTAAAATTATTATTCAAATCATTATAAGCAACATCAATGCGGTTTTCGGCATTTTTTATCTGTAGCCATTGCTGACCAATCTGTCCTTTACCTTGGAATTCAATCGATGCACTTTCCAATTCCTCTCTCATTTGATCTCGTTCTGTGATACTGTCTTCGGGTTTATCCAAGTCACGATCAGGAGTCAGAAATGTAAAAATATCTGGAATGTTTTGCCCATCTTTTTTTACTGTTCCTACTAATGATTGTAGTCTTTGTTCATATGTTTGCTTCAACGATGTTAAGTGCTTAGCATAGTCGTCTTGGTCTCTATTAAATACAGTATTATCTGTTTTAACCTTATCTTCTAATTCTCTGGCCTCTTTCACTGCGTCATCAGCTAAATTGATCAAATTATTGAAAGTCGATAAATTATTATCATCGGCTCCACTTGATGCAAAAGGCACAAAATCAGGCAGAAAACCAAAAGGATTGTACCCTTCATTAACTTGATAATATAAAGATTGCAGACGTTTCTGTAGGCCTAGAAGTAGATTTGCGTCACTTTCAACTCTTACTGATTCTGGCGTATAAGCAGAAACAAGAAATAACATCTCAAGAAGATATTGGGATGCTGCGGATAGTCTTTCAAGAATTTTCGGACGGCTTCTTGTTTCATCAAAGAAATCATACAACAGTTTCTTCTCTGCAAGAGACAATTCTGATTCCACAAACCTTCGCCCGCAATTGTAGAGGACAATTAAGACCCTATTTGCCAAGGTCATGTCCTCGACATTGATTTCCCCTCGAAGTAATGCGCCTGGTCCTCGATACTGACTATCACGGAGAAGATCGAGGAGTAACGCAATTGATTCCCGTTGTGTTCCGTTCTCTCCAGAAATTTTGTCTAAGAATTCTATTTCTTCACGTAAAATAGAATCACCGGACTCCGTTGAAGTAAGGCGTTTACAATGAAGTATCCGTGTTAAGTCATCCGCAAGTAGATTATTACGCTCGGCCATGGCCAGACGAACTTTTATGATCCCCAGTAATGAGTCGCTATCAAATGGGTCTAAATACAGAGCGCTACGGAAGTTTTTTTCTGCTAACTCAAGTTTTATTTGGTCATAGTTGGCATCTAAAAGTGCGGTGTCCTTACCTTCTATCGTAGGATCATCAAGTACCCCTCTTTTAAATATATTTTGATCCTCCAAAAATTTGGCTCCCTGATTATACAAATCCTTTCCCTTATCTCTGCTGTCCTTCGCTGACCCAGTTGTTTGGAATGAATGTCCAAAACTGGAATATAAACATCTGGGGGCACCAGATAAGTTAAAATGACCTATACCTCCACCAGAATTTATATTAAAATTTGGTGATTTTGTAATATATACTTGATCAATAAGTTTGATATGATTTTCAGAATCGTATTTGACAATATTTGGGTAAATCAGTTCTCCACAGACAATATTTACCCAAAATACATAGAACATAATAAACAAAATGGTTTTTGGAAAAAGTTTATTCCTTAAATAATAATCTAAAAAGATTTTAAGATAGTTCATATTTATATTCCTTTTCTTTGCTTCAGAAAATTTCAAAATAGTTATAGAGCACTTATAGGTTCCAAATTGGTTTTAGCGAATAGGGCTAAGGTTACTTCGCCATCATGGGTTAAATACTTATTTTGTGGAAGAACTCCCCTTATTGTCTCCTTTACTGTACCTTGTACGATTCCTCCTATTGATAAGGATTTTTTTAAAATGATAATTTCTAAACGGCGTTCTAATTTCACTCTGAAAGGATTTCCCGGCGCATTTGCTTTTGTGACTATGTTTTCACTGGCTAAGGTGATGGAATCATTATCTTCAACATAAGAAAAAGGGGTTCCAGAGGGTATAGACCCGCTTAAGGAAAACTTTTCCCGTCTTTTACCAGGCTCCTCGCCAGGCTGGGATAATGATTGCGCAAGAATACCCTTTGTGGGATCAAAAGCCGGGATTGTCGTGACTTCTGCGATTACGCCTTTGCTAGATTCTCTCTCAATCCGTATGGCTATTTCATAATTTAGTGGTAGTATTCTCTTGCTTTGGTCTGTGGAAAAAGATATGGATGCAAGCCATATGTTTCCTGGTATTTCTTTTGGCAGGATAATATCTTCAATAGTTGATATGCTTACCAAGTCTGCCACATCAACCTGGCCATCCATATTCAGGTCCATGGCGTTGAGTTCTTCCTGGGTAAACGTACGTTTGCCGGTGATGGCGTCGCGGAGGTCCTGTTCAGTCACCTCGGCGGCATAGAGTAATGGTGGGAGGAATAGGAACAGGGTCAGCGTGAAAATGAGGGAAGCGCTCCTTACGGGATGTGGTTTCATTTTGGCGGGTCCTTTCTCGATTTCGGATTTCGGATTGCGGATTGATGATTGCGGATTGCAAGATGATGATTGCGGATTGGCGATTGCGGATTGATGATTGCGGATTTCGGATTGCAAGATGATGATTGTGGATTGATGAGTTTTCTTGTTCCCAAATTCCATTTGGGAACGCAATCTCTTTTTAAATTCCATTTCCCTTTTCCTTTTCTTGTCCTTGCATCTGTGCCCGCGCATGTGAAGTTGTACGTTGCACCCTTAGCGCATATCCAGAACACGGCTCCCGGTCAGGAACGCCAGGGCAAACGGGAAGTACAACTTCAAGAACAGCCCCGTTCCCAAGTACAACTTGGGAACGAGAGGGTAAAATTCCATTTCCCTTTTCCTTTTTTGGGCCTGGCATCTGTGCTCGTGCATATGAAGTTGTACGTTGCATCGTTAGCGCCTATTCCAGAACACGGCTCCCGGTCAGGAATGACAAGGCAAACGGGAAGTACAACTTCAAGAACAGCCCCGTTCCCAAGTACAACTTGGGAACGAGAGGGTAAAACGGCTTTTATAGGGGATAGCACGTAAGGAGACTGGTTTCATTGTTGAGTTCTCCCATACTTAGTATTTGATGATGTAATTAAAGGCCTTGTTTATGGGTCGTGTTTCGGCATCGCCACCCAATATAGTGTGCCCATGTGTGCCATCGCTACTCGTCTGTGGGCCGTTATAAGTACTATCGTTAAAACCAGCATTTCCGTATGCACCCGGATGAGCGCCAAGATCCCTTGTTCCGAATTTATTTTGCATGGTTGAGCCCCAAACAACAGTGACATGTTTGTGTGCTCCAGTACTATCTGTTCTGAAGGGCGTTTCATCCGGTATTGCCGTTGTATCATCTTGAACTTCATTCATACTTTCTGAGGAACCCCCAAGCCCCCGGATAAAGAAACCCCGCAGGTCCGGTACGGTATCTCCGATTTGAGCTCGCAAGTCCGCATATTCCGGATGTGCAGGATCAGTCAGGGATTGTCCATTACAAAACAGCCATCCCTTGGGCTCGCTGGTGCCAAAATAGGATACAATCGTTCCAACCGGTACCCCATTTTCAGCCTGTATGGCATACGGGGCACTGAGGATGGCCTGTCTAGGTTTGATCTCGCCGGTAATTGTGGTTGCCTTTTCTGCCGCTTCCGCTTCGCCTTCTTGAGGTGTTACTGGAGCGTTGGCGATCTTGATTCCCAGATAGCGTTTCGGTTCGGCGAAGGCGTCCATAAGGCTCTTGACCCGATGTTCAGCGCCCTCCGCCAGGGCCGTACCGGCATCATTCAGGATGACATTGAACTGTCCTGAGACGACAGTGACATCGAACCTGC
This sequence comes from Candidatus Hydrogenedentota bacterium, assembly GCA_022706235.1. GTDB lineage: Bacteria > Hydrogenedentota > Hydrogenedentia > Hydrogenedentales > CAITNO01 > JAAYBJ01. The sequence continues at coordinate 23,848 of JAKJCY010000033.1, forward strand.
GACCCCAGACGAGGGCGGAGGCGTCTTCCGTATCGGGATCGCTCCAGAGCCGGAATTCGAGGGTGTAGGTGCCATCGGGTTGTACAGGTTTGCCCGAGGCGTCTGTCAGCAGTCCCTGGTAATTGATGCCGTCAGGCACGGCGGTGTCCGCATGAGCAAGGACCGGGGCAAGGAGTAGCAGCGCCAGAACGAAAAGGAGGATACGTAGTTTGGTGTGGTTTGTGTTCATAGTTGGGCCTTTCTTGGTTGAATATTTCTGATTAGGGATTGATGAATCCTTTGGTAACTTTTATGATAAACTGTGGAGTTCTTTTGTGTTGCTTCGCTGTTTTTAGTCCAACACGGGCTTTGTATACACCCCGGACTACCCGCTATTCGGCGTTCCGGATTTCCCGCGAACGTGTAAGCGGGAAGACCGGAATCCAGCGAGCAATGAAAACCCTGAACTCTATTTCTGGCTTCTGGTCGTTTTCCCTCCTCTTACCTTCAGAAAAAAACCGTAAGTACGCCGTATGGTTTTCCGTGCACGTTAACTTCTTGTTTTTGTCAGCGGCTTTGAAATACAAAATACTAAAACATTGCCAGTTATAGATAACAAGAATCATGCCAAGACCGAGATGATATCTGGTCGCCTTGCAAGTAACTCAAAAATAAAAGGAAACGAACGTAACCTGCCGAAAGCGAAGCGCAGGCGAAGTGTACGAAGTATAGAAATCGGACGGCGAAAGTGTAGCGTTTGTAGAAAGAGAGGGCTGGCGGGAGGAGGTTAGTCCGTGTGGATACCAAATTCGGCGAGTTTCTTGTAGAGGGTACTTCGCGCGATGCCGAGGATGGTGGCGGTCTGTTGTATGTTGCCGTCGCATTGGCGGAATATGGCGGCGATGTGGCCGCGTTCGAGTTCCTCGAGGGTCAGCTCCGGTGTGGCGGCGGCGGATTGTGCCGCGCTGAGGTCGGCCACATCGGCGAGGCCGAGCGTTTCGGCGCGGGCAAGGGTAACGGCGCGGTACAAGACGTTGCGCAGTTCCCGGATATTGCCCGGCCAGGGATGGATTGTGAGGTATTCCATGGCCCGGGGATCAATACCGGCGAGGGGACGCCTGGCCTGGTGCCGAAACATGTGGAAGAAGTGTTCGGTAAGTTCGGGGATATCTTCGCGATGGTCGCGCAGGGCAGGCATGCCGATTTCAATGGCGTTAATCCGGTGGAACAGATCTTCGCGGAACCGGCCGGCGCGGACGGCGGCGCGCAGATCGTGGTTGGTGGCGGCGAGGAACCGGATATCGGCATGGATTTCCCGTTTGCCGCCCAGGCGTCGGAAGGCGCAATTTTCCACGACGCGCAGGATGCGCGCCTGGTTTTCGAGGCTGAGATCGCCGATTTCATCAAGAAAGAGAATGCCGCCGTGGGCCTCTTCGAGCAGTCCGGTCGAGGCCTTGTGGGCGCCGGTATAGGCGCCCTTCTCGTAGCCGAAGATTTCGCCTTCGAAGAGTTCGCGGGGGATGGCGGCGCAGTTGACCGCGATGAAGGGCATGTTGCGCCGGGCGGACCGGGCGTGGATGGCGCGGGCGGCCAGTTCCTTGCCGGTGCCCGTCTCGCCGGTGATAAGGGCGGCGATATTGGTTTGGGCGGCCTGCTGGATCCGGTCGAGGACGCGGCGCATGGCGTTGCCGCTCCCAATCAGCGAGGTGGATTCCCCCTGCCGCAGGCGCAGGCGGTCGAGTTCGCGCCGCAGGGTGTCGGTATGCTGCACGGCGCGAACAAAAGACGCCAGCGACCGCATCAGCAGAATAAGCATGCCCAGGTCATCTTCATCAAACACGGGGCGTTCGGGAGGTTGCCGCACGGCGGTGACCAGCACGTTTTCGGAGGCCCACCGGGCCGGGGCAATCATGAGGTTGCGGAGGGCGCGGTTTGCGGGCGTTCTCCCCGGTTCCGGAACAAGGAGGCCCTTGCGTTCGCGAATGGCCTGGAACAGGAGGTCTTGCGGGGGGGCCTCCGCCATCGGCTCTTGGGTGTTTTCTCTTTCTGTAACCACAAACTCCGGGGTGTCCCCGCCCTGGGTGAGAGCCATCCACAGGGAGGACGTGTGGAAACGGTGGCGCAACAGGGTTTCCGCGGCACTGAACAGCGCAGGCAGGTTTTCGCAGCGATTGAAGGTCATGGACGCCTCGCAAAGCAGGAAAAGATCTTCCGTGCTGCGGGGACGCAGCTGCAGCGGTGTTTCCTCTGAAACGCCTTCGGTAACGGAAACCGCCTGCCCGTGCCAGGAACAGGTGGGCGCCGGGACAGCGTCAGGCGTGTGCTTCATGTCGTCCCGGGCTTCGGTTCGGGCCAACACAAAAAGGGAGGCGCCTGCGGCGAGCTCATCGCCGAACTCAAGGATCTTCTTTTTCGCGAGTCGCCCGTTTATCAAGGCCGGGTTGCGGCCGCCAAGGTCCTCGAAACGCAGTTGAGACTCTTCGATCAGGATACGGCATTGCTTTCGCGAGACCTCGGGGTCGGGCAACGCGATATCGCACTCCGCCGATCGTCCCAAGAGGAGGCCCTTTTTACCGACTCGCCAGGACAATCCCTTCAGCGGCCCGCGTACCGCCACGATTTGCGCATTGGGCAGGCTCATGCGTTTTCCATTCTTTCATTGGGTTTTAGGACCGGTAAGTAACCTGCAGATACGCCTATTCTATTCCTGAAATACACCCTCTATGCAACTATAGCATGAGTCGGTCCATCTGGACGGGAAAAATCGGAGCGTGCCGCGTGACCGGAATTGTTTTATACTTTCGACCCGGGCCGACGAGGCCTTGGAAGCCAGGGACAGACACGTCTCACTGCGTTCGCTTGCGTCAGTCCCTGCTTTCCGAACTTATTTTCAGAGCAGTTATAGCGGTATGTATTTTGAGATTTCACCTTCCCTCCTGTATCAGGGCTTCTTGTTCAACCGGCGTCAGAATGTCCTTGACCATGACGGTGTTTTCTATGATGTTCCCCTGTGAAGTCCATAGTTCCTCCCCATGAATACCGTCATCGGCGGTAAAGAAAATACGTTTCCCGGCGACGGTTAACTGCCGAGGAATAAACACATGTGGCTTGGGATTGAAATCTTCAAAACTATACTTAGCATTGGCCTTGATTTGTATCAGGCACGGGTAATCCTGTCCTGATATCAAGGAACGTGCCGCAACCCAAAGCGTACCCTGAACCTGTAGTTCCATGGCAGCGATGGCATCATACGTTTCAAAGTCAATTTGGGGATGGATGACGCTTGTACCGTCCTTGCTTCCATCGCTTCGCCACACCACCCGTGTGTTGGTATAGTCTTCAGCCACGAAATACAGGATATCCTTTAGAACACACAATTGCGCGGGACTGGAACTTGCCGGGCCCGGGTTGCAGTCACGCACCAGGAGCGTCTGTTCCAGGGTGCCGTTGGAGCGCCACAGTTCAGCGCCATACGCATCCGTATAGAGACAGAAATAGGCGTAGTGGTCCATCCATACGGGTTGCGGTCCCGAGTCATCCCCGGTAGGGGGATATAGTAGTCCGGCAAGCAGCACATCCCGTTCGGAAAAACATGTCACCGAGGTGTGTATCAGTTCGCCCGGGGGCAGCGTACCGGGTTCCCATATCGGCGCAGGATAAGGCACCCGTTTTACCGCAACGGCGGTCAATTCCGTGTCAGGCATAAAGCGCCAGAGTCCCATGAAACTTCCGGTTTCCCGGAAATACCCGTAAACCCGTCCTTCGATATCAAAGAACCCGGCCGATTCGGCGCCGACCGGACCCGGCACGAGGTCCCCCAGCAGGACGGGTAAACCTCCGTTCCTGCTCACGAACCGGGGTTCCCGCCCGGTTTGTCCGTCATCAGCGGTGAAATACAGGCCGTCGGCGGTTACAAACAGGTGTTCCGGCGCGGAAGATTCCCCCCCCGGCCAAAAATCACACAACAGGACGGTTCCATCTTCCGTGCCATCGGTTACCCACAGTTCCTCCCCATGGCTCTGGTCATTGGCGGTGAAGAAAATCCTGTCACCGGCCGAGGTTAATTGCCGGGGAGTGGCGTCCCCTGCTCCCGGGGCAATATCCCGGATCATGCCGGTTCCCGCGTCCGTGCCATCGCTGAGCCAGAGTTCCTTACCATGGCTGGGGGAGGATGCTACGAAACAGACCTTTTCCCCAAGCGCCGTCACTTCGCGCGGTGATGAGGAAGGGTTCGGCAATGCCGGGTAAATATCCATGACAAGCCGCGTACCCGCGGCGGTGCCGTCACTCATCCAGAGTTCCTCGCCATAAACCGGTTCGTCACAGCTAAAAAAGACACGACCGCTCAAGGTACACAGGTTGTCCGGGCCGGAACCCGCGTTCCCCCGTACAATGTCCGCCAGTACGCGGGTACCGGCAGATGTGCCGTCACTGACAAATACTTCTTCTCCGTACAAGGACGATGTTGCGCAGAAATAGAGTAGTCCGTTCTCGCTTTCAATTTCCCAGGGATTGCTTCCCTTGGATCCGGTATAGGCATCCAACAACATCCTGGTGCCTTCGGGGGTGCCATCCGTACGCCAAGGTTCCACGCCATGAATACCGTCGTCCGCCACAAAATAGACATCGTCTCCCACGCTGTGAAAGTTGTATGGATCACTTTGAGCGACGCCAGGGTTAATGTCTTTCACCAGCTCCGTACCATCGGGGGCGCCGTCCGTACGCCATAATTCCAAGCCATGTATATCATCAGTGGCGGCAAACAATAAGGTCTCTTTCCCCAATGGACACAATTCCCGAATACCGGAGGATGCCCCACCCGGCGCGATATCCTTGACCAAGCGGGTACCCTGCTGCGTTCCGTCGGTAAGCCATAGATCCAAGCCTGTCTCTGGAGTAGATCCCAAGAACGCCGCTTCCCCCGCAATAATCTTGGAAATCCCGAAGAATCCTGAATCTTCTTCGGTTCTTCCAATCTTGATTTTGTGTGAGTTTCCCGAGGCGCCATCCAACGCTAGAATATAGCCTTTACAGGATAATAGAAGCGTTTTCTCATCAAGCAGACAATACTCATGCGGGCCCGCCCGGCATAGTTCCGGCAACGCAAGCAAAGGCGTCAAGGTTGGCGTTCCGCAGGTACCCCGCCAAAGCCAGGCTGTTGTCGGATTCGATTTATCCCCGGACGGATTGACATTTTCGACGGTATAGGATAAGCAAAAAAATGTCTTCCCATCCGGGGCAACAAGATGGGGTGTTTGCGCCTCCTGCGCCGAGACAGGCATTCCTTGTGCGTCCTTAATCGTTTCCACTGCAAGGGTATCGGGGTTGCACTGGTAGAACATCGCCTCGCTGGAACTGGCTACCGCCTTGAAATAGAGCCAACCACCGCAGTTCGACAAACCGGACGGTTCGGAACCTTTGGGGCCGGGAACCAGGTCAATAACCAACCCGCAGATACCGTCTGGATTCTCCGGCGCCGGGTGCCAGGCCCAGAGTTCCCGGCCGTGGATGCCGTCATCCGCAACGAAGAAAAGCGTTTCTTTCACCGCCACCAACTGGTTGGGATGAGACGAAGGTACGGCCACGGCGGCTGCGGCCGCATCAGGGCGCCCTGCCGCCAGAAACCAGGCCACAGCCAGGGTTCCCGCAATCTTTCCCAAAGGGATGCGCCTGTGCACGGGTCTCATGTTCCGGTCGGTTCCTTATCTGAAAGCGCGCCAAATCGCACCAGCAGGCCCTTCCAGGGCTCTGGGTCTTCGTGTATTCCCCAGGCGGCGATGGCGTGGCCCGGCGCGTCGGCGTCCAGAACGGTACAGTGCAACCGCCAGCGCACGCCGGCCGCGGGCATCGGGAAGGCCCCCTCCTTGTCAAAGGGTATTCGCGCTTCACAGGTGCAGGCCGGACGGCCATCATGGGTCTTTACCTCCCACGGACATGTCCAGGGAATCTGCCGGTTCCGCATAAGATGTTGGCTTGACGTGACCTTACCCTCATGGAACTCCGCGCGCCAACTATCCGATTCCGGCACGGGCAACAGAAAACGATTCACTATCGAAATTATCACAACAGGCTGGGACACCTGTTTTGGAACGGAGATGCCCAGGTAGAGCGCCTGTTCATCATAGCGCAGCAGCAACCTCGCCTCTCCGGATCGCGCCAGGCCGCCGTCCGCATCCGTTTCCGAGGGCACGCCTTGCCAGACATCTTCTTCAAGGGCGCCGTTGATTTCCATGCGCGCGTTCGGGAGAAAGGGCGCTGTCACGGCGAAGGCCAGCTCAGCCAGCCATTGTTGTTCAAAAACACCCGCCCAGGGAAGATGCCGGGGCAACAGCTCATTGTAAAGCATGGGTTGTATGCCCGCCGCCGAGGCGAGACGGGATAAAAATTGCGCCTTGTCCTCTCCGCTCCCGGATTGTTTTATCAGCAGGGAGTGACTTTGCCGGGAGGCGTCCTGGGCGTTTGTGTATTCCAGCGCGAGAGAAATGGCGCCCACATCATTCATCCGGCGTCCAGCGCCGCGGAGCGTGCCGTGGGTAAAAAAACGCCCCGTGAGGTCCCCGTATTGCGCCCAAAAGCCCTCCACGGCCACCTGTTCCGCGGAAAGCTGCCGGAGTGTCATTAGGTACAGGCGCGCGGCATCGAAGGCCGCCAGTTCCATGACGTCCCCCTGTTTTTCGAGGTAACCGATACAGGCGGGCGATTCCGAATCGGAAATGTCCAGCAGTTCACACGGCCATTCACTCGCCGCCGGTAGAAAGGCTATGGGGGGAGCAGACGGGGAGGGGTTCCCGTCGCCCGCGACCAAAAACACCGCGCCCGCAACCAATAGTAGAACCGCAATAAAGGCCACTGTCATGCCCGTCCACCAGGAACCGTGAAAGCGGAAACGTTGCAGTTTTCGTTGATGTTTCCGGAT
>JAKJCY010000340.1 GCA_022706235.1 Candidatus Hydrogenedentota bacterium
TTTCGTGGAACGCAGTATCAAGTCATAGTGCGCTATGAGACCCTTGCAGCAATCCATGCGGCGGCAGCCGGAGGTGCAGTCGGCCAGTACGGGCCAATGCAACTTATTTGCCAGCGTCAATACCGCATCGCGTTCATTAGGAGTATGAAGCCGCCCAATAACAAGAAGGCCTTTATTGGTGGAGGACAGTATTTCGGCCAGGCCGGTCACCTGTTCGGGAGTAAGGGATGTTTGCGGAGTTTCCCAGAAAGTGTAAGGGGAATGAACCGTATCCCATGAATTGAGGCGGGACATATAGGAATCCGGCCAAGGGGCGGCAATCGGAATAGGTGCGAGCGGTTCTCTGAACATGCAATTAATGTGAACAGGGCCTTTATCTTGACCGAGCCCGGCAGCTATGACAGCGTCGATTCCTGTCAGGATAGACTCGGGAGGTATCTGCGCATCCGGACAGGGAAGTGCTAGATGGGCACGAACATGAGCGCCGAAAAGGTTGACTTGGTCCATCGTCTGGTTGGCGCCGCACGCCTGCAATTCGGGAGGGCGGTCCGCGCTGAGCACCACCAGCGGTATTCCGGAATAAAAAGCTTCCGCAACGGCCGGCCAGCAATTTGCCACGGCGGTGCCTGATGTACAGATGACTGCGGCTGGTTTTCCGGAGAGGCCGCTTCCTAACGCGAAAAAGGCGGCGCCCCGTTCGTCAAAATGTACCAAAGTCTCCGCTGCACCATTTCGGAACGCCTGGACGGCAAGAGGAGCGCTTCGGGAACCGGGGGCGATGACAAACCTTCTTATTCCGTTTCTGACAAGTTCCTCTACAAGCAGTTTTGCCCAAAGATGATTCAGGTTAGGTGCTTCCATCAGTATCATCTCCGGTGATTATGTCCAAAAATTGAGCCAGTTTGGCATCCAGTTCAAGCCATTCTTCGTGCGGGTCAGAACCGGACACAATACCGGCGCCGGTGTATAAATTCAGGGTTTTGTCAACGGTTAGTCCGCTGCGTATTCCCACACAGAAGTCTGCCGCGTCCGCCCCAATCCATCCGACCGGTGAGGCATATATCCCACGTTCAAAAGGTTCCTTTTTCAATATCCAGCGCATGGCGGCTGCCGCCGGTGTGCCGCCAACTGCCGGGGTGGGGTGTAACGTGGAGAGAAGCGAATCATCAGTAACGTCAGGCACCAAAATGCCGGTGATAGGTGTGCGCAGATGTTGGCAATGGGACAATTTGACTATATGCGGTGTGGCGTCGGCATGTGCTTCCGTACAAAGTCCAGACAAGGTGTCCATAATGGACTCGCGGACGATATGATGTTCCCGATTATCCTTCTTACTATTCAGCAGCGCCAGTTCAAGGTCTTTGTCCGCTTCCGGGGTGTTTCCTCTGGGACAAGTTCCCGCGAGCGCTTCACTATAAATGCGTGTTTCCAGACGTTGATAGAGGCATTCCGGGGAAGCACCAAGGAACGCGCGCGAAGGTTCTGGTTGAAAGCAGAACAGATATACATTGTGCGCTTTCCGGTAAAGGCGTTGCAGCAATGCAAAGGGGTTTATAGTTTCCCGGGCATGGAATACTGTTTGGCGGGCTAAAACCACCTTTTGCAGATCGGTATGTTTAAAATCGTCAAGGGCGGCGCGAACAAGGCCGCACCACTCCGGGTAGTCGGGGGTATCGGCACGGTCGTAAAAGCGAGGCAAATATGCGTGTTTACTATACGTGTATTTTAGGGTGCTCAATAGATGCTGCGCCGCGAGGCGGCCACGCTCTCCATTCAAAGTACAAGATAGGAGGCAGGTTTCGCCTTTTCGGTAGATATCTACCAAAGGCGCTACAAACCGGCACTTTTTAAAATCATGCCATTCCGCATCGTCGCGGTTGTTAAAATGGAACCGAAAGCCGCCGTAATATCGTGCCCGCGGGTTATTCGTGGGAAGGTGCATACGGATTTGATGACATGCGTTGGTGACAGGCGATGACCCTTCCGGTGTGACAACGTGCGCTTCACCGATTCCTGCCATTTCTGTATATCTTTGGCGGTCAGACCAGTAATAGCGGGGGAGATGCGGCTGTGTCGCCAGCCAGTCGGTAAGACACAGGTTGGGCGCCTTCACTTCCACGCGCAACAATTGGTTTTCAGGGAGATTTGCTTGACCTACGCGATGGAGCAGGAGCAAACACGCTTCTTCGAAAGCCTTTTGTATTTTAGCGTCTTGGTCGGCCTGGTGTGATGTGTTCTGGGAATAGTTTTTCATTACCAGGTTTACGCAAAATCAAGGGTGGATTGGTTAAGGGTACCAGTATTACAACGCGCGGTCATGTGACTAAAACCGGAACAATCATACTATAGAAGAGGCATAAAGCACTACAGGAGCGCAAAGGCCTTTCTCAAAACCAAGGGTAGTATACATGTTTAGAAAGCGCCATCGCCTAAATTTGCCATGGCTACAGCGAAGTTATGCCGTAACGATTACAAGTATGAACGGAGTGGGAACAGACGGTGTTTGCTGCAAATTATAGGGAAAATGCTGCGGTACTTCAGTCACCACACAATGGGAGAGAAGTTAAATAAATAAATTAACGCCTGCTTGTTCTGCCATGCCCAGGTACGCGCCGACGCCGCCGATTTCCACGCCGTCAATCAATTCTTCCTTCTTGATTCCCATCACATCCATACTCATGGAACAGGCTACCAGGCGAATGCCCGCTTCGCGCGCCGCCGCAACCAGTTCTTCCGGGGGCATCACCTTTTTGGTTTTCATCACGTGGCGCATCATCCGCGAACCGACACCGGCCATATGCATTTTGGAAAGGCGCAGTTGTCCGGGGCCTTTTGGCATCATCATACCGAACATCCGGTCGAGAATGCCTTTTTGTACCGCCGGGGGATGGGTTTTCTTCAGAACGTTGAGCCCCCAGAAGGTGAAAAAGATGGTCACATCACTGTCCATGGCCGCTGCCCCGTTGGCAATGACAAAGGTTGCCATGACGCGGTCAAGGTCATCACTGAAACAAATGATTGTTTTGGATTTCTTTTGCATAGAGATGGTTTTCTCCGAATCGTATTGGACATTTGGTTGTGTATTACAAACTGCTCCGCGTGTAATGCGCGCAACGTACCTGTTCCCGTCTGGATGCGCTTCCATCAGGGTGTTGCCGGTACTGGAGCACCAGGCGGGTATATCCGCGATAAAGCCCACATCCGTGGAAATAACTTCAAGGGTATCCCCCTGAGACATATCCTTCATCGCCTGCTTGACGCGTGTAATCGGTCCGGGACACTGCAGCCCGCATACATCAAGTTGTACAACA
>JAKJCY010000341.1 GCA_022706235.1 Candidatus Hydrogenedentota bacterium
AAAATTGCCGCCAAACTCGCTGTCGGGTATTCCCTCGATGAGATACGCAACGACATTACCCGTGAAACGCCCGCATCCTTCGAACCGAGCATTGACTACGTGGTCACCAAGATACCCCGCTGGGCCTTTGAAAAGTTTCCCGGCGCGCAGGATACGCTGACGGTGCAGATGAAAAGCGTCGGCGAAGTCATGAGCATCGGGCGCACGTTCAAGGAGTCCCTCCAAAAGGCCATTCGCGGCCTGGAAATCGGACGTTTCGGACTGGGCTGCGACGGCAGGGACAGACAGGAAGCCTCCGCCGATGCGGAGTCGCTCCTGGAGAGCATGAAGACGCCTGGCCGCAATCGCATCTTCCAGGCAGCCGAAGCCCTGCGCAAAAACGTCACCGTGGGGCAAATCCATGAGGCGACGGGGTATGATCCCTGGTTCATAGGCCAGCTGCGCGAGATTGTGGAAGAGGAGAACGCCCTACGCTCCTTGTCCAGTCCGAACGCGGCACAACTGCGCCACGCCAAGCAGATGGGATTTTCCGACGTGCAGCTCGCGCACCTCTGGGGAAAAACGGAAGAACAGGTGCGTGCCATGCGCATCAAGATGGGAGTGACGCCCGGTTACCGGCTCGTGGACACCTGCGCCGCAGAATTCGAGGCCTATACTCCTTACTATTACTCCTCCTATGACGGGGAGGATGAGGTGCGCCTCGGCGACAAGGAGCGGATTGTCATTCTGGGCGGGGGACCGAACCGTATCGGCCAGGGCATTGAATTCGACTACTGCTGCGTGCACGCCGCTTCCGCGCTTAAAGCGGACGGCTATGAAACCGTGATGGTCAACTGCAACCCGGAGACGGTCTCCACGGACTATGACACTTCTGACCGCCTGTTCTTCGAACCGGTAACCTTTGAAGACGTCATGAACATCATTGACCGCATCCGGCCCAGGGGCGTTATTGTGCAGTTTGGCGGCCAGACGCCGTTGAACCTTGCCGAACGTCTTGAAGCGGCCGGCGCGCCTATTATCGGCACTTCACCGGACAGCATTGCCCGCGCGGAGGACAGGGAGCGTTTCCGTGCCGTGGTGGAGCAACTGAATCTGCTGCAGCCGGACAATGACGTGGCCGTTTCCTTCGAACAGGCGGCGGTCATCGCTGAACGCATCGGCTATCCCGTGGTGGTGCGCCCCTCCTTTGTGCTCGGCGGCCGCGCCATGGAAATCGTTTATGACCGGCGCGCTCTCGAACGCTATATGGCAGGCGCCGTTGAAGCATCACCGGAACGGCCCATCCTCATAGACAAGTTTCTGGAAGCCGCCGTTGAAATGGACGTGGACGCCATCAGCGACGGGAAGACCGTGGTTGTGGCCGGTATCATGCAGCATATCGAGGAGGCGGGCATACATTCCGGCGACAGCGCGTGCATTCTGCCTCCCTACCAGCTGCCCCACGAGATTCTCGCTGAAATCAAAGCACAAACGCGCGCCCTGGCCAAGGCCCTGGATGTGATCGGCCTCATGAACATTCAGTACGCCATTCGAGAAAATAAGATATATCTGCTTGAAGTAAACCCGCGCGCCTCTCGTACCGTCCCCTTTGTCAGCAAGGCCATCGGTGTCCCCCTGGCCAAACTGGCCGCCCGCGTCATGGCCGGGCAGACCCTTGACGCACTGAATTTTCAGGAGGACCCGGTACCCCCCTATGTGTGCGCCAAGGAAGTGGTCCTTCCATTTATCAAATTTCCGGGCGTTGACATTCTGCTCGGCCCCGAAATGCGCAGCACAGGCGAAGTCATGGGGGTGGATGCGGACATGGGCATGGCCTTCGCCAAAAGTCAGATGGCCGCAGGCGGCACACTTCCCGCAAAGGGAACCGTCTTCCTGAGCGTGAATGATCGCGACAAGGCCAGACTTGCCGATATCGCGTCAGGCTTGCACCGCCTCGGGTTTAAATTTGTGGCCACCCGGGGCACGGCCGCGTGCCTGCGCGACCTGTCCATTCCTACCGAGGAGGTGTACAAGGTGGGCGAAGGACGGCCGAACATCGTTGACCGCATTATCAACGGGGATATCGCGTGGATTATCAACACGCCGCTCGGCATGGACACCAAGGAGGATGAACGCGCCATCCGCCGCACCGCGCTGGAACGCAACCTGCCCATCATGACGACCCTTGCGGCCGCCCGCGCGGGAATAGCAGCCATTGAACGCATGCGCGTGAGCGAACCGCAGCTGCTGTCGTTGCAAGAATACCACGCTCTCAACAAAATCCCGTAACCCCCCCGTATAAGCGTCTTCAGGATGTCAGCCCCTCACCCCCGCGCGCGGGGGCACGTCAAACCTACAGAGGACCGGCATATGGTCCGAGTATTTTATGGGGCAAACACTGAAACTCCGCACTTGTATCTCCGGGCTGTGCAGAATAAAATCCAGCTGCCGCCGGGGCGTAATGCTTGGAAAGGTGGGCAGACCGTCCACATTGGCGTTTTGGAGATTCGTGGCCTCCAGGAACAACTCAAGTTCGTAGTCCCCCCAGAACGCATTGAAATCACCCGCGATGATCAAGGGTTTCTTTACCGATTTGAAAAGATGCAGCAGGTCGCTCAGCTGGTGTTGACGATGCCGGAATTTGAGCGACAAATGCACCAGAAAGATAACGAAAGTATCAAACTCAAGTTCGATGACCAGTTTCTTGATGCCCGCCTTGAAAAAATGAAACTGTCGCGCCATGATGGCCTGGTTGGTGATGAACGCGTTTCCCTGGCTCTTCAGCACCGGCATCCGTCTGACCAGGGAGTCTTTGCCGTACTTGCTCGCGTATACATGGGCATAGCCGAGTTCCTGTGCAATCCACTGCGCCTGGTTGACCTTCCGTGAACGATAGGAACCCTCATCCACTTCGATAAGCCCTATGATGTCGGGCTTTTCCCGCTTTATAAAACCAAGGATGCGTTCCGTGTTCCTGCCGCTGGGAAGAAAATACCCCGTAAAGGGCAAGGGCATGTGGTACCCCACACCCGTACCCGTCCCATATCGTATATTGTATAGAAGAAATTTTACCGTGGCATCAGGAGCCTCGGGATTCTTGCGTGTCATTGTGTTTAATCCAGTTGTCAAATCTATCTCTAAGAGGGTGTACGGAAAGTCGAGATTGCTTCACTTCGTTCGCAATGACGGATACATGGATACGGTGTCATTGCGAGCGAACCACCCCGACGCGTCGGGGTTTATTTTGAACAGAAACGCGAACCTGCGTGTTCGATCCCGATTCCGAATTCCGATTCCGACCAGAAAA